>JAXEJQ010000077.1:0-2611 GCA_034101475.1 Candidatus Limivivens sp. | reverse complement strand
GGCTCATCGCATCCTGGGGCTGTAGTAGGTCCCAAGGGTTGGGCTGTTCGCCCATTAAAGCGGTACGCGAGCTGGGTTCAGAACGTCGTGAGACAGTTCGGTCCCTATCCGGCGTGGGCGCAGGATATTTGAGAGGAGCTGTCCTTAGTACGAGAGGACCGGGATGGACCGACCGCTGGTGTATCGGTTGTACCGCCAGGTGCACGGCCGAGTAGCCAAGTCGGGCAGGGATAAACGCTGAAGGCATCTAAGCGTGAAGCCCCCCTCAAGATGAGATATCCCATGCGAAAGCAATAAGACCCCTTGAAGACGACGAGGTAGATAGGTCAGAGGTGGAAGCACAGTAATGTGCGGAGCTGACTGATACTAATAGGTCGAAGGCTTATCCAAAGAAAAGGCTGGTTTGGGTTGGATGTTTAAAATCTGTATGTGGTTTTGAAGGTACATATGTACTATACATATATCAAATGACACGGACTGCTGTGGGGATACAGCAGTTTTTTTGCGTGCAGGAATGTCCTTTATTTCTGAATTGCAGGAAAGAAGCACTTATGGTATAGTGATACTAAGTTTCCGCACATGGATATTTGAGAGCGGAGAAGAAATCACAAAGGAGAGAAAGAATGGAGAATCAGGTTTTAGCAATTGTAGCAGGCGAAGAGATTACACAGGAGACTTTTGAAGCATTTCTTCAGACAGTACCGAGAGAACAGAGAGCGTATTTGTCTAATCCGGAGGCGAGACAGTATTATCTGGATCAGCTGGTTTCCCTTTATCTTTTTGCAAAGGATGGAGAGGAGCAGAAGCTGGATGAGACAGAAGCTTACCAGAAGATGATTGCTAATGCGAGAAGAGATATTTTGGCTCAGATGGCTATGCGCCAGGCATTAAAGGATGTAACAGTTCCGGAAGAAGAAATGAAAAAATTTTATGAGGAAAATCGCCAGCAGTTTACCAAAGGCGGAACAGTTCGGGCAAAGCATATTCTGACGGAAACAGAGGAGAAATGTCTGCGGATCCGGGATGAGATTGAAACAGGAGCGAAGGCCTTTGAGATCGCTGCCCAGGAGTACTCCACCTGTCCGTCCGGCCAAAAGGGCGGAGATCTGGGTGAATTTGGAAGAGGGCAGATGGTGAAGGAATTTGAGCAGGCTGCTTTTGAAGGGGAAATCGGGAAAGTGGTTGGTCCGGTAAAAACTCAGTTTGGTTATCATCTGATTAAGGTAGAAAGCCGCAGCGAGGCATCGGCGATGCCGTATGAAGAGGCCAGAGAAACGATTCGCAGAACGTTACTGCAGAAGAAGCAGAATGAGGCCTACAGTGCGAAAATTGCTGCATTGAAGGCAAAATACGAAGTGAAATGAAGCAGGAATACTATTTCAGCAGAATGAATAAAGAACAGCAGATGGCCTATCGGGCGATGTATGATGGCTTTCAGGCTCTTGAAAGTGAGTTTCCGGTTTTGAGACTTTCCAATGAGGAGCTTGCGGATATCTTTTTTCGCCTCAGACTGGATCATCCTTCAATTTTTTATGTCTATGGGTTTTCCTATCGCTATACGGAGCAGTCTGATTTTATCCGGCTGGTTCCGGACTATATGTTTGAAAAAAAGAAAATCAGGGAGCATCAGAAGGGACTGGAGGGGCGGATTGCAAGAATTGTCAGGCCGCTTTTACAGTTGTCCCGGGAGCAGCAGGAAAAGGAAATCCATGATTTTATTTTACGGAATGTTACTTATGATAAGCTGAAAAAGCAGTATTCTCATGAAATTATCGGTCCGCTGCAGCAGGGCGTCGGAGTCTGTGAAGGAATTGCGAAGACCGTGAAAATACTCTGCGATCAACTGGAGATTGACTGTATCATTGCGGTCAGCGGTGCTGATCCGGAAAAAGGGATCAAATACCGTCATGCCTGGAATGTGCTGAAATTAGGTGCAAACTGGTATCATCTGGATGCCACCTTTGACAATTCACTGGGGAGATACGGGATGCCGCGGTATGATTATTACAATCTGGATGATAAACGGATATTCCGTGATCATCTTCCGGCGATTTATTCCATTCCGGCCTGCAATGACGGAAATGCTTTTTATTATAAGGAGAACAGGCTGTCCCTTACAAAAACAGAGGAAGTTGGCAAACGCCTGAAGGCTGTACTACGGAAAAAGCAGGAACATTTTGTTTTTCATTGGCGTGGCGGAGCTCTGAACCGTGAGAGCTTGAATGAAATTCTGGAGAATGCGGCAGCTGCAGCCAGGGAAAAGGACAAATATATTCAAATGTCAGTAAATGTTCCCCAGGCAGTCATTCAGATTACGGTGACAGCGATTCCTCCGGAATCGGAAATCTGCCGGGAGGAAGCAAATGAAGGAGAACTGGAAAAATAATGGATTCATTCCGTGCCCTGTTTATGGAGCAGAGAACAGCGGAACAAAGAAACAGTGGAAAAGCAGGTCTGCAGGATCTGTTTTTTGAAGAGGAAAGGATGGTAAGCCATGACAATGTCAAGGGATGATCGGATTTACCGGTCCTGTGTGAAAATACTGGAAGAGGAACTGGTACCTGCGATGGGATGTACGGAACCCATTGCCATTGCCTATGGGGCAGCGAAA
>JAXEJQ010000076.1:0-6602 GCA_034101475.1 Candidatus Limivivens sp. | reverse complement strand
TTCGTCATACTGGAAGTCCTGCTTGTTCACCCAGATCACATCCCGCTCCCGACGAAACCAGGTAAGCTGGCGCTTGGCAAAATGCCGGGTATCCCGTTTCAGAATATAGACCGCTTCCTCCAGGGTGGTTTTCCCGTCCAGATAATCCAGAATTTCCTTATAGCCCAGTCCCTGCATGGCCACCATCTCTCTGGTGCAGCCCTTTTCCTTCAGATGCCGGACCTCATCAACCAGTCCCTCTGCAAGCATCCTGTCCACCCGCCGGTCGATGCGCTCATAAAGCCTGGCCCGGTCATCATTCAGGACAAAATAGCAGAAATTGTAAGGAGATTCCTTTTGACGCTCCTGTTCATTGTGTTTTGAAATCGGTTCTCCCGTTTCCTTATAATATTCCAGAGCCCGGATCAGGCGTTTGCTGTTGTTGGGATGAATCTGCGCTGCGGATCCGGGATCCACTTCCTTCAGCATGGCGTGCAGAACAGAGGAACCCTGTTCCGCGGCAAGGCGCTCCAGCGATTTCCGATAGCTTTCCTCCGATCCGTGCTCCGTAAAATCAATGTCATACAGAACCGCCTGAATATAAAAGCCTGTTCCGCCGGTAAGAATGGGAATCTTTCCATGGCTGCGAATTTCCTCCATGGCCTCCCTGGCATACTGCTGAAAGCTCACTACATGAAATTCCTCGGAAGGCTCCAGAATATCAATCAGATAGTGGGGCACGCCCTGCATTTCCTCCGGACGGATTTTGGCAGAGCCGATATCCATGCCACGATAAACCTGCATGGAATCAGCGGAAATGATCTCGCCTCCTGCAGCCTTTGCAAGGGCGATGGATAATTCGGTTTTTCCCACAGCCGTAGGGCCGGTGAGAATGATAAAGGGCTGTTTCATCTTATACAATCCTTTTAAATTTTTTTTCCAATTCGTATTTTGTCATGGAAATAATGGTGGGACGCCCATGAGGGCAGTTATAGGGGTTCTCCAGCGTCAGCAGTTCATCAATCAGCGCATGAACTTCCGCTTCAGACATGGAATGATTTCCTTTTACCGCCGCTTTGCAGGACATGGACGCAATTTTTTCATTGATCAGATCAGCGGAAGTACGACCGGTCTGTTCACTTAAGCTGTCCAGCATTTCCAGGAACAGGTCCTTCTGGGCAATACCGCAGAGATTATCCGGTACGGCCCGGATCGAATAGTCTGATCCTCCAAAATGCTCAATCTCAAAGCCAATCTGGGTAAAATTATCCAGATACTGGTTCAGAAGCGCCTCTTCCTGAAGGGAAAGGGACAGCACAATGGGCGGACACAGCTGCTGGGAAGTGTATTCCCGGGTCTGCAGGCTTTTCATGGTCCGTTCAAACAGCACTTTTTCATGAGCGGCATGCTGATCGATAATATAAAGAGAATCCCGGAATTCCACCAGCCAGTAGGTATCGAAAAGCTGCCCGATAATCCGGTGCTCCTTCACATTCTCTCTGCTTAACAGCTTTTCATCAAAAAGATTGAGCTGCTCAGTCTGCATCACCGGCTCTCTCTGCAAAGCGGATTCCTTCAGGGGCACTGTCCCAGGGCTTTCCTGAGAAGGCATCTCCTCCTCCCGGGGCAGAGCCGCAGATTTCGGCGGCTTCAGTACGCCCTTGAAGCCTTCCCGCACCGGTCCGAAATCCTCCGGCTTTTTTTTCAGATAGGGAATCTCCTCCCTTACCTGGGCAATCCGTTGTTTCTCGAAGGGCTCCGGGATACGGACTCCGGAAAGGGGCTGTCTGGCCGGGCCAGGCTGAGGCTTTTCCTCCTCACCGAAGCTGGCCTTTGGAATCATCTCCCGATGGGTCAGCGCCTCCCGCACCGCCTCACTGACAAAACGGTAAATCCCTTCATTGTCCGAAAAACGCAGCTCCATCTTTGTGGGATGGACATTGATATCCAGAAGCTCACCATTCATCTTCAGATGAAGAACAGTAAAGGGATATTTATGCTGCATCATAAAATTCTTGTAGGCATCTTCAATGGCCCGATAAAGAATAGAACTCCTGATATACCGTCCATTGATAAAATAATTTTCCAGATTCCGGTTTCCTCTGGAAACAACCGGCTTTCCGATAAAACCGTCCAGCCTGGCGAAGGCGCATTCCGCATGAATCTCACAGAGATTTCCGGCAATATCCCTCCCATAAATCCCGTAAATGATATCTTTGAGGTTTCCGTTTCCGGAGGTGTGAAGCCGGGTCTGGCCGTTATTGATGAATTTGAAGGCAATCTCCGGATGAGAAAGAGCCATCCGCTCGATCAGATCACTGATATATCCGGCCTCCGTCATGGCTGATTTCAGAAATTTCCTTCTGGCCGGCGTGTTATAAAAGACATTCCGCACCAGAAAGGTCGTCCCCTCCGGAGCGCCGATTTCCTCCAGGTTTTTTTCCTGACCGCCTTCGATTACATAACGAACCCCTGTCAGGCTCCCTGCTGTCTTTGTAATCAGCTCCACCTGGCAGACAGCGGCAATGCTGGACAGCGCTTCGCCGCGAAAGCCCAGAGAAGCCACCTGGAACAGATCCTCCACTTTTTTGATTTTGCTGGTAGCATGGCGCAGAAAAGCCAGAGGCACCTGTCCGGCCTCAATCCCCTCGCCGTTATCGGTAATCCGAATAAAGGAAATGCCGCCTTCCCGGATCTCCACCGTTACCGCGTTTGAGCCCGCGTCAATGGCATTTTCCACCAGTTCCTTGACAATCGAAGCAGGTCGCTCGATGACCTCCCCCGCCGCAATCTTATCAATGGTACTCTGATCCAGTACCGCAATTTCTTTCATAGCAGTCACCACCGGTTGCGCAGCTTATTCTGAAGCCGGTAAATGGTATTCAAAGCCTCCAGCGGCGTCAGAGTGCTGATATCGATTTCATTCAGTTCTTTGATAATATCCTGTTCACTGACCGTGTCAAAAAGGGACATCTGTTCCAGATCAACCTGATCATATTTTTTCTTTTTCTGTTTGGGTTTCGTCCCCACAGCCGTAATTTCTTTGGCCTTCGTCGTGATATCCGCATCTCCCAGCTCCTCAGCCAGCTCCTTGGCCCGCTGGATCACCGAATCCGGAACCCCTGCCAGCTTCGCCACCTGAATGCCGTAGCTGCGGTCTGCTCCGCCTTTCACGATTTTTCGCAGGAAAACAATGTCATCGCCTTTTTCCTTGACAGCAATGCAGTAATTGTTCACACCGGAAAGCTTTCCTTCCAGCTCTGTCAGCTCATGATAATGGGTGGCAAACAGGGTCTTGGCTCCCAGAAGCCTGGGATTGCTGATGTGCTCCACCACGGCCCAGGCAATGCTCAGGCCGTCAAAGGTACTGGTTCCCCTTCCGATCTCATCCAGAATCAGAAGGCTTTTGGAAGTAGCATTGCGCAGAATGTTGGCCACCTCCGTCATTTCCACCATAAAGGTACTCTGACCGCTGGCCAGGTCATCGGAAGCTCCCACCCGGGTGAAAATCCGGTCAACAATACCGATATTGGCACTCTGGGCCGGGACAAAGGAACCCACCTGAGCCATCAGTACAATCAGGGCAGTCTGTCTCATATACGTGGACTTTCCGGCCATATTCGGGCCGGTGATAATGGAAATCCGGTGGGCATTGTTGTCCAGATAGGTGTCATTGGCAATAAACATGTCATTGGTAATCATCCGCTCCACTACCGGATGGCGGCCGTTTTTAATGTCAATCACGCCTTTTTCATTGATTTTCGGGCGGACATACTGATTGTGCTCCGCCACCACAGCCAGAGACGCAAATACATCCACCAGAGCCACCGCTTTTGCCGTATTCTGGATCCGCACAATTTCCGCTGCGACCTGATCCCGGATTTCTCCGAACAGATCATATTCCAGGGAGAAAAGCTTATCCTCAGCCCCCAGAATCATATCCTCCAGCTCTTTCAGCTCCGGAGTAATATAGCGCTCCGCATTGGTCAGCGTCTGTTTCCTCATATAATAATCCGGCACCATATCCTTGTAGGAATTGGTAACCTCCAAATAATAACCGAAAACCTTATTGAATTTTATCCGGAGATTTTTAATCCCCGTCTTCTCCCGTTCTTTGGCCTCCAGCTCCGCAAGCCAGGTCTTTCCCTCTGTCTTGGCATGACGGAGACGGTCAATCTCTTCGTTATAGCCTTCTTTGATAATCCCCCCTTCTTTAATGGCAATGGGCGGGTCATCCATAATGGACGCCTCAATCAGGCTGCAGAGATCCTCCAGACTGTCCATCTGCTCCTCCACTTCCTTCAGAAGCGCACAGGAAAATCCCTGAAGCAGATATTTAATATGCGGAAGCATGGAGAGAGAGGTTTTAAAGGCAATCATATCCCTGGGATTGGCAGATTTGTAGCTGATTTTACTGATCAGACGCTCCAGGTCGTAAATGGGATTCAGATATTCCCGGATTTCCTCTCTGGAAATGGCATTGTCACAGAGCTCAGCCAATGCATCCAGCCGTTTTTCAATCTCCGCCTTATCAATCAGAGGCTGTTCCAGAAAGCTGCGCAGCTTTCTGGCGCCCATCGCCGTCCTGGTCTTGTCCAGCACCCAGAGCAGGGATCCCCTCTTCTGCTTTTCCCGGAGTGTCTCACACAGTTCCAGATTCCGTCTGGTGGAACTGTCAATCACCATATATTTTCCCGTGACATAGGGAATGAGCCTGGTCAGGTTTGCAATGGAGGTCTTCTGGGTCTCCATCAGATATTTCAGCAGCGCCCCCGCCGCAATGGTTCCGCAGTTATAGTCTCCGATTCCAAGTCCCTGAAGATTCGCCACCTGGAAATGCTCCAGAAGGGTTTTCTGACACATCTCATCGTCAAAATACCAGGATTCCAGAGAATAAACGGAAATCCCAAGACGGCCCTTCAGATCCTCCAGATCAATTCCGCTGACATAAAAGGAATGGTTGCAGATAATTTCCGAGGGTGAAAATTTCGTAATTTCATCAAAAAGCTTCCGGTCTGTATCCAGCTCCGTAACCAGATAATCTCCGGTACTGATATCCGCAATGGAAACCCCGTAACGGTCTGCCAGATAAACAATGCACATGATATAATTGTTTTTTGTTTCATCCAGAGCCAGGGGATTGATGTTGGTCCCGGGGGTCACCACCCGGATCACTTCTCTTTTGACGATTCCCTTGGCAAGCTTCGGATCCTCCATTTGCTCGCCGATGGCCACCTTGAAGCCTTTGGAAACCAGTTTATTCAGGTACGTGTCCACCGCATGGTAAGGAACCCCGCACATTGGGGCCCTTTCCTCCAGCCCGCAGTCCTTCCCGGTCAGGGTGATTTCCAGTTCTTTGGAAGCTGTGATGGCATCCTCAAAAAACATTTCATAGAAATCTCCCAGACGGTAAAACAGGATACAGTCCTTGTACTGTTTTTTCGTCTCTAAGTATTGCTGCATCATTGGTGTAAGCTGTGCCACGTCATTTTGTCCTTTCTGTTTTACAGGGTTTTGCCTTTCTGCAAAGCCGCTGAACTGTCTTATTGTACTATATTTCCCAAGTAGTAAAAGCCTTTGCTCTCCGTCAAATGGACATTTACAATTTTTCCCAGAAGGGATTCCTCTCCGGGGAAATGTACCAGAAGATTGTTTGCCAGCCGCCCGGTCATGTAGCCTCTGTCATGGGTATTCACTTCTTCCACCAGAACCGGCACCGTCTGTCCCTCCAGACGGGAAGACATTTCTCTGGAAATCTCCTGTACCAGAGTCAGCAGGCGGTCAAAGCGTTCCTTCACCACATCCTCCGGAACCTGATTCTCCATGGCGGCAGCAGGCGTTCCCGTCCTTTTTGAATAGATAAAGGTGAAGGCGCTGTCATAGCGTGCCCGTCGTACCACATCCAGCGTCTCCTGGAAATCCTCCTCCGTCTCTCCCGGGAAACCGACAATAATGTCCGTCGTCAGAGAAATATCCGGAATGGCTGCACGCAGCTTATCCACCAGGGTCAGATACTGCTCCTTCGTGTATTTCCGGTTCATGATTTTCAAAAGACGGCTGCTGCCGGACTGCAGGGGCAGATGCATGTGGGGACAGATCTTTTTCGAATCCTTCATCACCGCAATCAGCTCATCGGAAAGATCCTTTGGATGAGAAGTCATAAAACGGATCCGCTCGATACCGTCGATTTTCTCAATCTGTCTCAGCAGCTTTGCAAAGGTCACCGGCGTTTCCAGATTCTTTCCATAGGAATTCACATTCTGTCCCAGAAGCATGACTTCCACGACTCCGTCCCGGGCCAGTCCTTCAATTTCCTTTACAATGTCCTCCGGATTGCGGCTGCGCTCCCGTCCCCGCACATAGGGAACAATGCAGTAGCTGCAGAAATTATTGCACCCGAACATGATATTGACTCCGGATTTAAAAAAATACTTCCGCTGGCAGGGCAGATCCTCCACGATTTTATCCGTATCCTTCCAGATGTCGATGATGGTCCGGTCGGAATCCATGGCCAGATACAGCAGCTCCGCAAATTTATACAGGTTATGGGTACCAAAAATCAGATCCACAAACCGATAACTGGTTTTCAGCTTCTCCACCACCTGAGGCTCCTGCATCATGCA
>JAXEJQ010000075.1:0-84199 GCA_034101475.1 Candidatus Limivivens sp. | reverse complement strand
AAAGCAGTCTGGACGCCGGAGGTTCCCAGGAAGGGCTATACGGCCACTGTGGACGGCCTGAAGTATAAGATTACGAAATCGGATAAGAAGAACGGAACGGTCCAGGTGACAGGCGTTTCCAGTAAGAGCCTGGCGAAATATACCGTTCCGGAAACTGTGAAGATCGGCAAGACCACGTTCCGTGTGACCAGTATCGGAGCCGGCGCATTCAAAAACTGCAGCAAGGCCAAGAGTTTTGTGCTGCCGAAGACCATCACTTCTATTGGAAAGAATGCATTCTCCGGAACACTGAAAAATACAGTGGTGACGGTACCGAAGGCTCAGTATTCCAAGCTGTCCAAGCTTTTGAAGACGGCTGGGCTGAACGCAAAGGCGACAATCAGGAAAAAGTAAAACAGAAAAGCAAAAAGTCATAATTAATCCTGAAAGAAACAAAAAATAAGTAACAAGCAAAAAAAGAACAAAAAAGAACAAAAAAGAAACAGTCTGAATGGACTGGAAATGCAAGGGAAACAATGGACGTGGATAAACTGACCGACTGGCTGAAGGAGGAGATTGCAAACCGGAAAGGAAAATGACAGGAGGATTGTCTGAAAGGATGAGATCGATTAGAGGTGTTTGAGAAGATGTTTCCGGCAGTACAGAGGGAATATGTTGTTGATGTATCAGATTTGTGGATTGATCGAGGAAAAAGAAAGTTCGAAAACGACATAGAAGAAAGGGATTTTGCTGGGGAGGATTATAACAGATTCTGGGACAATGGCTATAAAATGAACACATTTTTCTGTATTTTCCCTCTATCTTTGAAGAGCGATCTCAGGTATACTGAGTGAAAGGGAGTGCAAAAAATACTGCTGCCTGTTTCTGAGGAGGCAAAGAAATGAAAAAGCTGAGAGTATTGCTGGTGGACGATGAAATTATGATCCGTGAGGGCTTCAAACGCCTGTTTGACTGGGAAGCTCACAACTGTGAGGTGGTGGGCGAGGCGGCTGATGGGATGGAAGCCCTGGCAAAAATTGATACCCTTCGTCCGGATATTGTGATCATGGATATCAATATTCCGATTATGAGCGGCCTGAAGGTGATTCAGCTCAGCCGCATCAAGCATCCACGGATTGCGTATGTGATCGTTTCGGGCTATGATGATTTTTCCTATTGCCAGCAGGCCCTGCGGCTGCAGATAACGGATTATATTCTTAAGCCCGTGAATTATGAGGAATTCGGTACCTGCATTGATAACCTGAAAATTTCCCTGTTTGAACAGCGTGTCGCGGATGCGGAGGCGTCCCAGGAACAGGAGGAACGTGCCATCACAGGCATTACCCGGTATTTGCAGGAGCATCTGGCGGAAGAAATCAGTCTTTCTGTCCTGGCGGAGGAATTCCACATGAATTCACAGTATATCAGCCAGCTTTTTAAGAATGAGATCGGCGTGGGCTTCCTGGCTTACCTGACGAATATCCGGATGGAAAAGGCGAAGAAGCTTCTGCTTTCTACGTCTCTTTCCATAGCGGAAATTTCGGAAAAGTCTGGGTACGGGGACTATCGGGTGTTTACCAAGGTATTTAAAAAATCAGAAGGGATTACACCTTCCCAGTACCGGAGAGAATTCCTGGAGGGAATGGAAACAGCGGATTTGAGATAATGGCTGAATGACTGCAGGAATCAGCCAGTTTGAAAAACGGAATATCCGGGCGCGGAGTGATACGGCAGTTTGGCAGTTCACTCCGCGTTTTTTGAATCTATAAAACTGACACAATCATCTGGAAAATCTGCCTATCTGAGAAACACCAGATCCTGTAGAATAAGGATAACAAGAAGGTTTTTGAATATGGAGGAAGGAAAAGATGATGAAAAAACTGTATAAATCAAATACAAACAAAATGGTGTCCGGTGTCTGCGGAGGTATTGCGGAATATTTGGGTATAGATCCTTCTCTGGTCCGGCTGATCTGGGTACTGTTCTGCGCACTGGGAGGCAGCGGCTTCCTGGCTTATCTCGTTGCTGCTGTTATTATCCCCTATAGTCCGGAGTATTGACAGGCGAAAGGAGAAGGACCATGAACCCGATCATTGAGATTCGTTATCTTACAGGCAGGCATCTGCTTCCCGGGAGGAGAAAGAAATGAGAACAAGCTTAAGAAGACTGTCCGGCATCCTCATTGCGGTACTGACTTTGGTGTGTTTGTTCTGTCTGTTCCGGCTTTCTGGAAAAGACGGCTCCGAATTCTGCCAGAATATTGGGGAAAACCGGTTTTCCATGAGTTTTTATCCCCTGAACTGTGCGCAGTCAGTGTCCTTTCATCTGGAAAAGGGTGATAAGATCGAGACAAGCCTGGTACGGGCTGCCGGCCGGCTGGCGGTATCCATCGGACAGGAAGGGAAAACGCCTGTTTATCAGGGAAATGATATGGAGCTCAGTTCCTTCCAGGTAGAGATCCCGGAGGAGGGAGACTACCTTCTGACAGTGAAGGGAAAACGGGCAGAAGGCAGCATATCCTTTGAAATTATCCGATAAAGCTTCCGAGGGATTGCAGAAATGCGTAGCAAAAGGACGTCATGCTTTACATGACGTCCTTTTGCTGTTTTGGACGGTGAGAAAAATGCGTTAGGCAGCATTGATCTCGCCAGCCAGCTCAAACCCTTTTTTCGCGGCAAGGACGGCGATGATTTCATTGATTACAGCTGCGGCCGCAATGGTTCCTTTTACGATAACCGCCAGGTCCGGCTCAGAGGCAGCCAGCACGGAACAGATGATTCCGGTAAAAACCAGGGAGACACCGGAATGGGGAAGCAGGGTAAAGCCCAGGTATTTCTGGACGGTTTTGGGCATTTTGGATGCTTTTGCCCCGAATCTTGCGCCAAAATACTTTCCGCATGTCCGGGCTGCAATATAAAGAAAGGTATACAGCCCCGCTCCAAGGATCAGATGGTAATCCAGCGGCGCTCCCAGATCCACAATGGCGGTCAGAAGGCTGACGGCGAGAATCGGATGAAACCATCCGACCAGGCGCTGGAGCTGTTCTTCCGGAAGCATATTGGAAAAAACTGCCGAGAAAGCCACACCCATGAGCATGTAATTCAGGGAGATATTGGTGAATACCCTGGTATTAAAAAGGGTTCCAATGGCAGCCGTGATGGTAATACCTGCCAGAAGAGCGGCAAGCGTTCCGGCCTTACCAGGGTTTTTCTTCAGAATCAATCCGGTCAGGAAGCCCGTTGCTGCTCCGATGACAATCGGAAGGAAAATCATGACCGGAATCATATACAGAGGAACCGTTCCTCCGGAAACAGCCCGGGCAATAAAGGAATTTACTGTGAAAAAGACAGCGATTCCCACAATATCATCCAGTACTGCCATGGGAAGCAGGGTATCCGTCACCGGTCCGTGGGTATGGAATTCCTGTACGATGGAAACGGCCGGCGCCGGTGCAGTGGCAAGAGCGATTCCGCCGAAGGCAAAGGCCAGATAGACGGGGACTCCGGTAAAATAAAATACTGCGGCAAACACCAGGGAGACCAGGGCAAAGGTCCCGAGAGACTGGGTGAGTGTGGTGATCATCAGCGCTTTTCCATATGCCCTGATTTTTTTCCAGATCAGTTCCGTGCCAAGCATCAGGCCAAAGGCACACTGCATCCAGGTGATAATTCCGTGATACCAGGCGGAATTCATCACTTCCTGGGGCATCAGGCCCAGGGCGTTGGGGCCGAGAAGCATCCCGGCAATCAGCCAGCCTAAAATGGCGGGCATTTTCAGTTTCGTGATCAGCTTCCCGGCAAGAAAAGCCAGTACCAGGGTACAGATCCATCTTAATACGTAAAAAATCATCGTGATTCCTCCTGTTTTCTATCTAATACACCGTACAGCAGGATATCCAGCTGGCGGTGGCATTTCGCTTCATGTTCCTGAAGAAGGGCTTCCCGGGAAGGAGCTTCCCGGCAGGCAGCCTTAAAATGCAGATTGAAGTAATCCATATACATGCGAAAATCTTCCACTACCTGCTCAACGGAGAGTCCCGGCCGTAGCGGTTCCTTTTTCAGAAGATCGGTGAGAACGGAGATACTCAGGGAATCGAAGGGCTGGCGCAGGGCAGCGATCCGGGGCAGAAGTTTCTGAGGCGGGTCAAAGGAGGCATCCACAAAAATGCCAAGATACACCGGATTTTCTGCGAAAAAACGGAATCTGGCGTCAAAATAGCATTTCAGCCGTTCCCGGGTAGTGCCGACCAGAGCCTCTGCTGTTTCCTGCAGGTAAGCGGCAGCCGCCTGAAAACAGGTTTCGACGCAGAGCAGATACAGCTCATCCTTGTTCTTAAAATGGTGGTAAATGATTCCCTTGGAAATATTTTTTTCTGCCCATACCGTGTTCAGGGATGCGCCTTCATAGCCTTTTCGGGAAAATTCGTCCATGGCTGCATCCAGAATCCGCTGTCTTGACAGAGCACTTTTTTCTTCTCGTTTCATCGTTCCTCCTAAAAAATAAACTGAACGGTCTGTTTTTTGCTATAGCATGATGCCAGGATTGTGGGAGTGCGAAGCACGGAACAATACGTATGGCATCTTTTGACCCCAACATCATAGCATAAACAGACTGGCCGGTCAATTCTTTTATGCCATGTTTTCTGTTTGATAAAAAAGCTGCGGCTGTGTTACAATGAATAGGCATGCCGGATACGAAACAGCTACAATCGTTTTAAAAATCAGGGATGGACAGAATTTTGCAATGAAGTATAATAAAAGAGACGTGGCAACTGTTCCGGGCAGACGAATCACTTGCTGATGAGGCTGAAAGAACAGGAGTCAGGAATCTGAAGGGAGAAAAACGATGAAACGAGAAAATTTTCAATCGCGCCTTGGATTTATCCTGGTCAGCGCAGGATGCGCCATCGGTATCGGTAATGTATGGAGATTTCCATACGTGGCAGGTCAGAACGGAGGGGGAGTTTTTGTCCTGTTTTATCTGATTTTCCTGCTGTGCATGGGCGTTCCTGTTCTGACCATGGAGCTGGCGGTGGGACGCGCAGGAAAGAGCAGTGCGGTGCTGGGCTATCGGGCGCTGGAAAAGCCGGGGCAGAAGTGGCATCTTCACGGTTGGGTATGCCTCCTTGGATGTTTTATGCTGATGATGTATTACACCACCGTGTCAGGATGGATGGTCAGCTATTTTGTGAAGTTTGTAACAGGGACCTTTCAGAAAGGGATGGGCACGGAAGCTGTGAGCGCGGTCTTTGGTGAAATGCTGGCCAATCCCTGGGAAATGGGCTTCTGGATGGCAGCCACGGTTCTGGCAGGCTTTTTTGTCAACAGCTTCGGACTGCAGAAGGGGCTGGAACGCATTACGAAGGTGATGATGTCGGCGCTGCTGGTTCTGATGGTGGTGCTTATGGCACACAGCTTTCTGCTGGAGGGCGCCGGAGAGGGGATTGTCTTCTATCTGCGGCCGGATTTTGGCAGGGCGAAGGAAGCGGGGGTCGGAAATGTGATTACGGCGGCCATGAATCAGGCGTTTTTTACGCTGAGTCTGGGAATCGGCGCCATGGAAATTTTCGGAAGCTATATGTCCAGGGAGCATACGCTGGCAGGTGAGGCTGTCCGGATCAGTGTGCTGGATACCTTTGTGGCGCTGACAGCGGGCCTGATTATTTTTCCGGCCTGTTTTTCCTACGGCGTGGAGCCGGATGCGGGACCGTCCCTGATTTTCGTGACGCTGCCCAATGTTTTCGTCAATATGGCCGGAGGCCGGATCTGGGGGGCGCTGTTCTTCCTGTTTATGACCTTTGCCAGTTTTTCCACGGTGATTGCCGTGTTTGAAAACCTTCTGGCAAACTGCATCGACAATTTCGGCTGGAGCAGAAAGAAAGCATCTCTGATAAACGGCGCAGCGGTTTTCCTGGCGGGTATCCCCTGCGTTCTGGGATATAATGTATGGAGCGGCCTGCGGCTGATCGGCGGAAGGGATGTGCTTGACAGTGAAGATTTTCTGGTCAGCAATCTGCTGCTTCCGGTGGGATCTCTCATCTTTCTTTTGTTCTGCGTATCAAAATGGGGATGGGGCTTTGATCATTATCTGGAGGAAGCCAATACGGGCAGGGGCCTGAAGCTTCCCAGATGGCTGAAGCGGTATTTCCAGTTTGTCCTTCCGGTTCTGATTCTGATTATTCTGATCCAGGGACTGTTCTGAAAAGAGAACTGCCTTGAAAAAGGCCTGCTCTGAGAAGAGAACTGTTCGGAAAAGAGGAATGTTCTGAGAAACGGAAGCCGGAACAATTCCGGTGAAAAATGATTTCAGGAGGAGATTTATGGAAAATCAGGGAGCGCCGTATAAGCGCAGGGTTCGGTACTCGGGGACGCATCCCAGAACCTATCAGGAAAAATATAAGGAACTTCAGCCGGAAAAATATACGGATACCATCGAAAAGGTTATCCGGAAGGGAGGAACTCCGGCAGGTATGCATCTTTCCATCTGTGTAAAGGAAATTCTGGATTTCCTGCAGATCCGGCCGGGGCAGACCGGGTTGGACGCCACCCTGGGCTACGGCGGTCATACTCAGGAAATGCTGAAATGCCTGGAGGGACAGGGGCACCTGTATGCTCTGGATGTGGATCCCATTGAATCGGCCAAAACAAAAAAACGTCTGGAGGCCCTGGGCTACGGGGAGGAGATTCTGACGGTTCTGCTTCAGAATTTCCGAAATATTGACCTGGTAAGCGAGCGGGCGGGGAAGTTTGATTTTGTTCTGGCAGATCTGGGGGTGTCTTCCATGCAGATCGACAACCCGGAGCGGGGATTTACCTATAAATTTGAGGGACCGCTGGATCTGCGCATGAATCCGGAAAAAGGGATCAGTGCGGCAGAGCGCCTGCGTGGAATTTCTCAGGAGGAGCTTCAGGGTATGCTGATTGAGAATGCAGATGAGCCCTATGCCCGGGAGATTTCCAGAATGGTGGTGGGAAAACTGCGAAGAGGTCAGAAGATCGAAACCACGACTCAGCTGAAGGAAGCCATCGAGGAGGCTCTGTCCGGGCTGCCGGAGTCCCAGCGGAAGGAAGCGGTGAAAAAGTCCCGCCAGCGGACCTTTCAGGCTTTGCGGATTGATGTGAACAATGAATTTGAGGCACTGTATGAATTCCTGGAAAAGCTGCCGGAGGTTCTGGCTCCCGGCGGCCGTGTGGCGATTCTGACTTTTCATTCCGGAGAGGACCGGATGGTGAAAAAGTCCTTCAAACGCCTGGAAAAGGAAGGCGTTTACCGGGAGACGGCCAACGATGTGATCCGGCCGTCGGCGGAGGAATGCAGCCGCAACAGCCGGGCGAAATCCACGAAAATGCGGTGGGCTGTGAAAGCATAGAATGAGAGACAAAAGACCGATGAACAGAAAAACTTTCAAATACTCTTTTTTTGCCACGCTTCCGGTTATGGCCGGGTACCTTGTACTGGGGATCGGCTTCGGCATACTGCTGAATGACAAGGGCTATTCCTTCTGGTGGGCCATTTTCATGAGCGTGGGGATTTATGCGGGATCCATGCAGTATGTGGGCGTGGACCTGCTGGCGGGAGGTGCCTCGCTGATTTCCGCAGCGCTTATGACGCTGATGGTGAATGCCAGGCACCTTTTTTACGGAATTTCCATGGTTGAGAAATACCGGGATATAGGACCGGCGAAGCCCTATCTGATTTATGCCCTGACAGATGAGACCTATTCCCTGGTCTGTGATCCGAAGCTGCCGGAGGGCGTGAACCGCAAGGCTTATCTTACGCTGGTTTCCCTGCTGGATCAGAGCTACTGGGTGCTTGGAAGCTTTCTTGGAGGACTTCTGGGAAGCGCCCTTACATTTAATTCAGAGGGGATCGATTTTGCCATGACGGCCTTGTTTGTGGTGATTTTTGTGGAACAGTGGGAAAACACAAAGCAGCATATTCCGGCGCTGTTGGGACTTGGGGTTTCCCTCGTCTGCCTGGTGGCGTTCGGATCTTCCGGCTTTCTGATTCCGGCCATGGCCGGGATTACCGCAGGGCTGTTTCTGCTGCGGGGTGTGATCGAAAAGGAGGAGCGGAATCATGATTGATGTGGGACATTCCCTGCTTTTGATTGCCGTCATGTCGGCGGTGACACAGCTTCTGCGCTTTCTGCCCTTCGGACTGTTTGCCAGGGGGACGCCCGGGCCGGTGCTCTATCTGGGCAAGGTACTTCCGGCGTCCATCATGGCCATGCTGGTGGTGTACTGCCTGAGAAATACCCGGATTTCGGAAGCGCCTCATGGACTTCCGGAGGCGGTGGCCGTGCTGCTGGTTGTCCTTCTTCATAAATGGAAGCACAACACGCTGCTGTCAATTCTGGCGGGGACCCTGTGTTATATGTTTCTGGTCCAGACATTCTGATCGAAAAGCAAAGCAAAAACCTCCGGGGTCTCCGGAGGTTTTGCTTAAAAGGAAAGAGAAAAAATTAAAATATTTTGAGGGAGTACATCGCAGCGTGTGGGCACTGCGATGTGTGAGTTATGAAATATATTAGCTCTTCGCTAATATGGTTATAGTATAACCCGGAATTGTGATGAAAAAGTGTCCATAACCTGAAGAAAAAATAAAAAGTGCAAAAAAAATGTGAAGAAAAATGGAAAAAAAGAAGCATATGATTTATAATAGACACAAAGGGGGAAATGATGAAAAGGAAGCGAGGAAGAACCGTATGAAATGGAAACTGACAAAACAGGAAAAAAACTGGGTATTATATGATGTGGGAAATTCGGCGTTTATACTGCTGGTCACCACGATCATACCGATTTATTTTAATTATCTGGCTGGGAATGCCGGGCTTTCCTCCGTGGAATATCTGGTTTACTGGGGCTACGCCGCATCTCTGGCGACTTTGCTGGTGGCTGTGCTGGGGCCGGTGTTCGGTGCGCTGGCAGATACGAAGGGCTTTAAAAAGCCTATTTTTCTGACATCCCTTCTGGTGGGGGCCATTGGCTGCATCAGTCTGGGCTTTGCCAGGCAATGGCTGGTGTTTCTGGTGATTTTTCTGATTGCGAAGGTGGGTTATTCCGGCAGCCTGATTTTCTATGATTCCATGCTGTCCGATGTGACCACGGAGGATCGGATGGATCAGGTCTCTTCCCAGGGCTTTGCCTGGGGCTATATCGGAAGCTGCATTCCCTTTGTACTCTGCCTGGGGCTGGTTCTGGGCTCAGGCACCATCGGGATTTCCATGGAAGTGGCTATGGGAGCCTCCTTTGTGATTATCGCGGCCTGGTGGGTACTCATGACTCTTCCGCTGTTAAAAAGCTACAGGCAGATCAACTATGTGGAAAAGAAGGATCATGCCATCCGGGAAAGCTTTCTGCGCCTGGGCAGAACCTTCCGGAATGTACGCAGGGAAAAGAAAATCTTTCTCTTTTTGCTGGCCTTTTTCTTCTACATTGATGGCGTTTACACGATTATTGACATGGCGACAGCCTATGGCTCCGCATTGGGTCTGGACAGCACCGGGCTTCTGCTGGCGCTGCTGGTGACGCAGATCGTGGCCTTCCCCTTCGCGATTCTTTTCGGGCGTCTGGCGCAGAAATTTGAATCCGACAAGCTGATTACCGTGTGTATTGCGGCATATTTGTGTATTGCGATTTTTGCCATGTTTCTGAAAACCCAGGCTCAGTTCTGGATTCTGGCGGTTTTTGTGGGGATGTTCCAGGGAGGAATCCAGGCGCTGTCCCGGTCTTATTATACGAAGATTATTCCGGCAGAGCAGTCCGGGGAATATTTTGGTCTGCTGGATATCTGCGGAAAGGGAGCTGCGTTTATGGGAACGGCTCTGATCAGCTTCGTATCCCAGATCACCGGTGATATCAACAAAGGAGTGGGGATGCTGGCCGTTCTCTTTGTGATCGGCATGCTGCTCTTCCGTTGTACTGTAAAAATACCGGTTGACAAACCGTGAAAACCATCCTATACTGATAACAGCCCGATATGGAAAAAGCGATGATGGAACGAGTAGCTGCGGGAAATCTGTCAGAGAGGGAAGCATTTGCTGGAAGCTTCCTCAGATGGAATGCAGGGAAGACCACTCCGGAGCAGCGGTGTGAGAAATGCCGCCGTAGGTCTGCGTTAAAGACAAAGGCTTGTCAGAGCCGGAGTAAAAATAAAGGTGGAACCGAGCATTGAATATGCGCCCTTGTACAGAGAACCGAGTGTTTCTGTATAAGGGCTTTTTGTATTTCAGGAGGATGCTTCGATTCTCCTGAGACAGAATGCCCTCCGGGCAGGTTTCTTTTACGTTTGTAATCAAAGACAGGAGGAAATAAACATGAAAATTACCATGAAAGACGGAACCGTTCAGGAATTTACCTTTGAGGACGAAATCGGAAGAGATACGTTCCGTCACACCACATCCCATATTCTGGCGCAGGCGGTAAAACGTCTGTTTCCGGAGACAAAGCTGGCCATCGGTCCGGCCATCAAGGATGGCTTTTACTATGATTTTGACCGTCCGGAGCCCTTCAGCCAGGAAGATCTGGATGCTATCGAGAAGGAAATGCGTAAAATTGTGAAGGAAAATCTGCCTCTGGAGCGTTTTACCCTGCCCCGGGACGAGGCCATTGCCTTAATGAAAGAAAAAGACGAGCCCTACAAGGTGGAACTGATTGAGGATCTGCCGGAGGATTCCGTCATCAGCTTCTTTAAGCAGGGCGAGTTCACGGATCTGTGCGCAGGTCCCCACCTGAAATATACCAGCGCTGTAAAGGCCTTTAAGCTCACCAGCGTTGCCGGCGCGTACTGGAGAGGCAGCGAGAAGAACAAGATGCTCACCAGAATTTACGGAACCTCCTATCCGAAGGCTGCCGATCTGGAAGCTTATCTGAAGCAGATGGAGGAGGCTAAGAAGCGTGACCACAGAAAGCTGGGCAAGGAGCTGGGCCTGTTTGCCATTATGGAAGAGGGACCTGGCTTCCCGTTCTTCCTGCCCAAGGGTATGGTACTGAAAAACACGCTGATTGATTACTGGAGAGAAATCCATAACCGGGAAAATTATGTGGAAATTTCCACGCCGATTATGCTGAACCGGGAGCTCTGGGAGACTTCCGGACACTGGGATCACTATAAGGAAAACATGTACACTACGGTGATTGATGAGACCGATTTCGCGGTAAAACCCATGAACTGCCCGGGCGGAATGCTTGTATACAAGTCTCAGCCCCGGTCCTATCGTGACCTGCCTCTGCGGATGGGCGAGCTGGGCCTGGTACACCGTCATGAAAAATCCGGCCAGCTTCACGGTCTGATGAGAGTTCGCTGCTTTACCCAGGATGATGCCCATATTTTCATGACCCAGGACCAGATTACAGATGAAATCAAAGGGGTTGCCCGTCTGATTGACGAGGTATACAGTCTGTTCGGCTTTAAATATCATGTGGAGCTGTCTACCCGCCCGGAAAACAGCATCGGAAGCGATGAGGACTGGGAGATTGCCACGGAGGGTCTGCGCCAGGCTCTGGATGAGCTGCAGCTGCCCTATGTGGTAAATGAAGGCGACGGCGCGTTCTACGGTCCGAAGATCGACTTCCATCTGGAGGATTCGATTGGAAGAACCTGGCAGTGCGGTACCATCCAGCTCGACTTCCAGCTTCCAATGCGTTTTGAAGCGGAATATATGGGCGCAGACGGCGAGAAGCACCGCCCCATTATGATCCACCGCGTGGTATTTGGTTCCATTGAGCGCTTCATCGGTATTCTGATTGAGCACTATGCAGGAAAATTCCCGGTATGGCTGGCACCGGTACAGGTAAAGGTTCTGCCGATTTCCGAGAAGAACGCTGCTTATTCCAAAGAAGTCTACGAGACCATGCGCAAAAATAAGATCCGCTGTGAATATGACGAGAGAAGTGAGAAGATCGGCTACAAGATCCGTGAGGCCCAGATGGAAAAAGTGCCTTACATGCTGATCCTGGGAGCCCAGGAGGAAGAAAACCGGACTGTGTCCGTCCGCCTGCGCGATACCGGAGAAACCATAACCATGAGTCTTGACGAATTCATGGCAAGAGTAAAGAAGGAAACGGAGGAAAAAACCTCTGTTCAGGCATGAGGAAAAGGCGGCTGCCTCAGGCTGCTGGAGCATTGCAGCTATTGAAAAAAGAAGGAGATGATTCCCATGAGTATGAGAGGCGTATACACCAGCGTTGTAGATATCCGGCAGAAAATTTTTACAGAAGTTGCAAGGATGGCGTATGAAGGCGGCGATTATTCCCGTATCATCGACCTTCCCTATAAAATCATTCCGGGCGAGGTGGCGACGTACCGGGAAAGCGTATTTCTGGAGCGGGCCATTGTGGAAGAGCGGCTGCGGCTGGCCATCGGACTGCCCCTGCGCGATATGACCGAGCATGCCCCGGTGTCCAAGGGAATTGAGGAAAGCGCCATTGCGGAGAAGTATTATGATCCGCCCCTGGTAAATATTATTAAATTTGCCTGCCATTCCTGTCCGGATAATCAGGTGCGGGTGACGGATGCCTGTCAGGGCTGTCTGGCCCATCCCTGTAAGGAGGTCTGCCCAAAGGGAGCGATTTCCATTGTGAACGGACGCTCCGTGATTGATCAGGAAAAATGTATTCAATGCGGAAAATGCATCAATGTCTGCCCCTACGGCGCTATTCTGAAAATGGAGCGGCCCTGTGCCAAAGCCTGCGGCGTGGATGCCATCGGCAGCGACAGGCTGGGAAGGGCGGATATTGATTATACAAAATGTGTTTCCTGCGGCATGTGCCTGGTAAACTGTCCTTTCGGAGCCATTGCGGACAAGGGACAGATTTTCCAGACAATCCATGCCATAAAAACAGGCGTCCCGGTGTACGCGGCGGTGGCGCCGGCCTTTGTCGGCCAGTTCGGAAAGGAGCTCCCGCCGGAGAAACTGCGGGAGGCTCTGCAGAAGCTGGGATTTGCGGATATGGTGGAGGTCGCGGTGGGCGCGGATCTGTGCACCATTGAAGAGGCCAGGGATTTCCTGGCGGAGGTTCCTGAGAAGCAGCCTTTCATGGCAACATCCTGCTGCCCGGCCTGGGCTTCCATGGCCAGACAGCTCTTCCCGGACCTGGCACCCTATATTTCCATGGCGCTGACACCCATGGTGCTGACCGGGCGCCTGCTGAAGAAGAAGCATCCGGGCTGCAAGGTGGTCTTTATCGGACCCTGCGCGGCGAAGAAGCTGGAGGCCAGCCGGAAGGAAATTCGAAGTGATATCGACTTTGTCCTGACCTTTGAAGAGGTTATGGGAATGTTTTCCGCAAAAGGCGTGGATTTCGGAGAGATTCCCGCAACCGGAGAGCTTTCCGGTGCCAGTGCCGACGGGCGCGGCTTTGCGGTCAGCGGCGGTGTGGCGGATGCGGTGGTAAACTGCATGAAAACCCTGGATCCGGATCGTGAGGTGAAGGTGGCCGGGGCAGAGAGTCTGCGGGATTGCCGTAAGCTGCTGACGGATGCCAGAAAGGGGATGTACAATGGTTATCTTCTGGAAGGCATGGCGTGTCCTGGAGGCTGTGTAGGCGGCGCGGGTACCATGCAGAGTCCCACCAGGTCCAAAGGCCAGATTTTGATTACGAAAAAGAAATCCACGCATAAAAATGCGCTGGAAAGTCAGTTTAAAGATGATCTGGAGGATCTGGAAGAGCGGGAAGGCTGAAGGGGAAAGAGCGAAAGAGAAAGGAACTGTCAGATGGCAGTTCCTTTTTTGGAATCCGGAAATCACCCCCCGGTTTCTTTCGAAATTCTTTCGTTTTTCTTCAAAGGATCTTCCTTTTCTTCCCAGGTTGTTTTTTGGATTCCTCTGTTATGATCATGTCATAAGGGATAAAGAGAATGTGAAAGGACGGGGAGGAGAACCCATGAAAATTTTGATTACATCGGACTGGTATCTGCCGGCGGTAAACGGTGTAGTGACTTCCATCCGGAATCTGCGGGACCAGCTGGAGGAACAGGGACACGAGGTACGGGTGCTGACGCTGGCGCAGGACCGGGAAGGGGCGGCATGGTTTCAGCATGGAAAAAAAGAGGGAAATGTCTGGTATCTGCCGTCTCTGGGAGCCGGAATCATTTATCCGGGGGCCAGGACTGCTGTGGGCAACGTCGGTGATATGCTGAGGGAAATCATTGCCTGGGGACCGGATGTGGTGCATTCTCAGTGTGAATTTGCCACTTTCAGGTTTGCGAAGAAAATCGCCAGGGTGACAGGGGCGAAATTTCTGCATACGTATCATACTGTGTATGAAGATTATACCCATTATTTTACCCCAAGCCGGAGCTTTGGGAAAAAGGCAGCGGCGGCCTTCAGCAGGAGGGTTCTGGAACAGGTGGACGGCGTAATCGTCCCAACGGAGAAGGTGCGAAGGCTCCTGGAGGAGTATGGAGTAAACAGGCCTGTGTATACAGTTCCAAGCGGCATTGACTGCAGGCGTTTTGCCCGTGCCAGGGAACAGGCCGTCAGCAAGGCACTGGACGCACCGGTTCTGGTTACCGTGGGACGGCTGGCCAGAGAAAAAAATACGGAGGAAATTCTGTATTGGCTGGCGGATCCCAGAGGGAAACGCTATTCTCTTCTGATTGTGGGGGACGGCCCATGCCGGGGAGAGCTGGAAGGGCTTGCAAAAAGACTGGGGATCCGGGAGCGGGTATTCTTTGCGGGAATGGTGAAACCGGAGGAGATTCCGGACTGGTATCAGAAGGGGAGGATTTTTGTCAGTGCCTCCGGAAGCGAAACCCAGGGACTGACGTATCTGGAAGCACTGGCCGGAGGAATTCCGGCTGTCTGCCGGAAGGATCCCTGCCTGGAGGGCGTGATCCTAAATGGCAGAAACGGCTGGCAGTACGAGGACAGGGAGACCTTTTTTGAGGCGTTGGAAATGCTGGAGGATCCGCAGGTTTACCGGCAGGTTTCCCGGGAGGCCTTTGACCGGGCGGGAGCCTATGATCAGGCACTGTTTGCGGAAAAAATAATGGGGGTGTACCGAAATTGCAGGAAAAAGGAGGAAATAATAAGGAGGCCGTATCGAAGTCAAAGACGACTGTCTGGATGAACGCGGCAACGGCGGTTGGAGTGACTGCCGCAGTGGCATTCGTGCTGTACGGATGTAAAAACGGGATTTTCTCATCCAGAGAGGCTATGGAAGCCTTCCTTCGCCCTTATGGGATCTGGGCGCCGGTGATTTTTACCGTGATTCAGGCTGTGCAGGTGGTGGTTCCGATTCTGCCCGGCGGTGTGAGCTGCCTGGCGGGAGTGGTGCTGTTCGGTGCCGGCTGGGGGTTTGTATACAATTACGTGGGAATCTGCATCGGGTCCCTGCTGGCTTTTCTGCTGGCGAAGCATTATGGCCGGCCTCTGGTCCAGTCCATTGTCAGTGAAAAATTCTATGCAAAATACAGCAGATGGCTGGACGGAGGAGCGAAATTTGATGCGATGTTTGCGGCAGCGATTTTCTTCCCTTTTGCCCCGGATGACCTGCTCTGTTATCTGGCGGGTCTGACAAAGATGAGTATCCGAAGATTTACAGCCATTATTCTGCTGGCGAAGCCCTGCTCCATCGCGCTGTACAGTATGGGGCTCTGGATGTTTGCCACAACGCTTCTGAAGCTGTAAAGGAGAGGAAATCATGAAAGTGCTTTTGTATACGGGAGGAAAAAGGCTGGTGGGGGAGAGCGGCATCGGGCAGGCGCTGGTTCACCAGAAGAGAGCCCTGACCCTGGGAGGGGTGGAATTTACGGAGGATGTATCCGAAGATTATGATCTGGTGCATATCAATACCGTTCTGCCTGATGCGCGAAGTATGGCAGTGAGAGCAAAAAAGGCGGGAAAGAAGGTGGTTTATCACGGTCATTCCACCATGGAGGATTTCCGGAATTCCTTTGCAGGTTCCAACCTGACTGCGCCTCTGTTTAAAAAGTGGCTGTGTGCCTGCTACGAAGAAGGAGATCTGGTGCTGACGCCTACGGAATACTCCAGAAAGCTGTTGGTGAGCTATGGGCTGCGGACGCCGGTGGTTCCGGTTTCCAACGGGATTGATACAGAGTTTTTTAAAAAGGAGCCCGGGCAGCGGCAGAGATTCCGGGAAAAGTATGGATTTGGAGACCGGGAGAAAATTGTCCTGTCTGTGGGACTGCCCATTGAACGTAAGGGCATTCTGGATGTGATCAGTCTGGCTGGTCAGCTCCCGCAGTATCAGTTTTTCTGGTGCGGCCACGCAGCCGCGGGACTGCTTCCGTCCCATGTGAGAAGGGCAATGGCAAAGGCCCCGAAAAATCTGCATTTTCCGGGCTATCTGAACCGGGAAGAGCTGCGGGATGCTTATGGGGGCTGTGATTTATTCCTGTTTCCCACGCAGGAAGAAACGGAAGGAATTGTCATGCTGGAAGCACTGGCCATGGAAATTCCGGTTCTGGTACGGGATATTCCTGTTTATGAGGGCTGGCTGGAAAATGGAGTACAGGTGTGGAAAGAACGGGTAAGGCCCGGGTTTGCCAATCGGCTCCGCGAGATTCTGGAAGGAGAACTGCCGGATCTTACAAAAGAGGGAAGAGCAGCGGCAGAGGAGCGGGATCTGAAAATAATCGGGTCAAGACTTGCGGCCATATATCATGCGTTAGTATCAGGTACACGCAGGCAATGAAGATTCCTGTGCGTGCATTGTGAAACAGAACAAAAACGCAGGGCGATTTCTATTAAAATGATGTTGGAGGGAATTCCAGTGGAATCTTATCGTATACTGGTAGTGGAAGATGATAAAGAAATTTTGGATGGTGTGGGGATTTATCTGAAAAACCAGGGGTATACAGTCTTCAAGGCGCAAAACGGGGCCGAGGGACTCAAAATTCTGGAAACAGAGGAAATTCATCTGGCAATCGTGGACATCATGATGCCGGTGATGGACGGAATTACCATGACCATGAAGCTTCGGGAAAATTATGATTTCCCGGTCATTATGCTGTCGGCAAAATCGGAAGAGATCGATAAAGTCACGGGACTGAATATCGGAGCGGACGATTATGTGACGAAGCCCTTTGCTCCAATGGAGCTTCTGGCAAGGGTAAACTCTCATCTGCGGCGTTATTCCCGTTACCTGAAAATGGCGGGAAACCGGCAGCAGGAGCATATGTATGTGATCGGCGGGCTGGAGCTGAACGAGGATACTGTGGAGGTGACGGTGGATGGAGATCCGGTGGCCCTGACTCCGCTGGAATTTAAGATTCTGGCGCTTCTGATGCGTAATCCGGGAAGGGTTTTTTCCGCAGAGGAGATTTATGAACGGGTCTGGAATGAGAAGGCCATTGCAACAGAAACGATTATGGTACATATCAGAAATCTTCGGGCCAAAATTGAAGTGAACCCGAAGAATCCAAAATATTTAAAGGTGGTGTGGGGAGTTGGCTACAAGATCGAAAAGCAGTAAACGAATTTTCTGGGCGGCAGTGTTTGTGATTTTCTGTTCTGTGGTTACGCTGTGTGCTTTTGAAACCGCGAAGCAACGGGTGGAATCCCAGTCGGAAGAGGAACAGAGCGTTGCGGATAATACCGAACAGTCCTGGCCGGATTACAATGGTGACAGCCTTACCAATCTGAAAAGCATGATCCGCTATATTTATGTGGGCAGCTATGGAATGTACTGGGAGCTTCAGCAGAAAATTGAGCAGAAGCCCATTGCGCCTTCTGAAATTTTTCTACCGGCTTATGTGAATAACAAAAGCGGGGACAGTGAAGCGGCGATGAGCTACTTTGACCAGAACTTTGAAAGCTGGTTTCAGAATTTCGGAAGCCTTCTGCAGTCATACCAGATTGAATATCAGATCTGTGACAGGGACACCGGGGAGAGCTATACCAATTCCATTCAGGATCTCTCCGTCTATGAAGAAGAGGAAGATGTTCCGTTTTTTATGAAAATGAGCTTTGACGGAGAGGGAAATCTTTTCATTGGAACGATGAAAAATGAAGACGAGATTCAGCTTTCTGTGGCGGAAGTGGATGGCATGACCAAGGAACGGTTCCTGTTGTGGATCGGAGGAAGCCAGTTCTCCGCATCGATCCTGAAACAGCCGGTCAATGTGGATCTTTATATTTATTCCAGGAACGCGCAGTGTTATGTCAGTCAGTATGGTTCTGAAAGCATCCAGTTTGTCTATAATACGCAGGTGATTGTGGAGGAACAGTGCAGTGTGGCTTATGGATTGCTTCTGCTGTTTCTGGCGGTCAGTGCCTTTCTGCTTCCGGTTTTCAAAGGTCTTCGCCGGGAAGAGGAATGGATCGGAAAAATTCCGGCAGAGGCTGCGGTCCTCGGAATTATTTTCGGGCTGCTGCTGGAGGATTCCTGTGTGTCTCTGTGCTATATGTATGCGACAGAAAGCTTTGGTTCCCACTTTTTCCTGTATCTGATGATCTGCTTTGGGTGCCTGACGGTGATTTATGGCTGGTGGTTTCTGTCAGTCATGGTGCTGCTGCAGATTCCGGATCTGGGACCTCGCAGATTTCTGCGGGAAAAATCCTTCCTTCTCAGGACGGTGAACCGGACCTACGGCGGCGTCCGAAATCTGATCCAGCATTTCATTGAAAGTATCCGGACCGTTGATCTCAGCGACAAATCCGATACCTGGCTGCTGAAAATTGTTGGGGCGAACTTTGCTGTTCTGCTGCTGTGTTGTCTGCTGTGGTTCTGGGGGGTATTCGGACTGCTTGTGTATTCCGCGGCACTGTTTTTCGTCCTCCGGAGATATCTGAAAGGAATCAAGGAGCAGTATGCCGTGCTGCTGACGGCAGCCAGCCAGATGGCCCAGGGAAATCTGCAGATGGATATTGAAGAGAATCTGGGAATTTTTGAGCCGCTGAAGGAGGAACTGGCAAAGGTGAATTCCGGATTCCGCAAGGCAGTGGAAGCGGAAATCAAGAGTCAGAATATGAAAACGGAGCTGATTACCAATGTTTCCCATGATCTGAAAACGCCTCTGACGGCAATTATTACCTATGTGAATCTTCTGAAGGACGAATCAATCACTCCGGAAGAGCGGAGAAACTATGTGGAGATTCTGGACAGGAAATCCCTGCGGCTGAAAAATCTGATCGAGGATCTGTTTGAGGTCAGCAAAGCGGCCAGCGGAAACATTAAGATTGAGAAGACCCAGGTAGACCTGGGGGAAATGGTGAAGCAGGCGGCGGCAGAGCAGGAAGACCGGATGAAGGAGGCTCAGATTGAATGCCGGATTTCTGTTCCGGAAGAACGGGTTCTGATGGAGCTGGACGGCGAAAAAACCTACCGGATCCTGGAAAATCTGCTGGTGAATGTGACAAAATACGGGCTGGCCGGAACGAGAGCCTGGCTGAGCCTTACGGCAGACGAGACGCAGGCGGAGATCGTACTGAAGAACATTTCCGCCACGGAACTCGAGGGGGACAGCAGCAGGCTGACAGAACGGTTTGTTCGCGGGGATAAGGCGCGGAATACGGAAGGCAGTGGTCTGGGGCTTGCGATTGTGGAAAGCTTCGTGCAACTTCAGGGCGGAAGCTTCCGGATTGTGGTAGACGGAGATCTGTTTAAGGCAATTGTAAGGTTCCCGAGAAGCTGAATATAGAAAAGAAGAAAACGGGCTGAATCACCGGTGAGGATGGTTCAGCCCGTTATGGGAATGTGGATTCTTCCGGAAGTGTCGGAATCTGAATTTCTGTCACAAACTGCTCCGTATCATTTGTAATTCCGTAATCGATCATCGTGATTTCTTTGGAAAAACCTGCAATTTTCAGATGGTGTTCCTTTATGAACGCAGCCAGCTTCTGATATTGTGCCGGGGCATCCGTGTGATCTCCGCAGAAACGGAGTACGGCGCAGGTTTCAGCAGGAAGCTCCTCTGTTTCTCCATCAAAATCATCCTCAGGATCAAGAAACAGAAACACCATATCATATTTCTGGTATTCCTGCGCATCCAGGTGTTCCTGTGTAATGCCCACGCCAATCTTTCCCAGAAAAATAAATGCTTCCTTCTGATTCGCTTCCAACTGACGAATCGGAATTTCCAGATCGAGACTGGAACGGAGGGAGAGAGGATTGTGAATCCATGTGATTCTTCTGGACGGGCAGGTAATCATACGGATGACATTTAGTTCAGAGGATGCCGCATCTTCAATTTGCCGCAGACGGTTGTCTATTTTCCGTTCAATGGTTTCCAGTTCTCTGCGCTTACGGATAACCATCTTCTTTTGCTGGCGAAGCAGCTCCTGGATATGGTTCACTTCCCGATTTTTCAGAAATATACCAATCTGCTCCAGAGGAGTGTCCAGTACCCGCAGATAACGGATGGTATTCAGGGTTTCAAACTGCCGGGTACTGTAGTATCGATAGCCTGTCTCCGGATCAATATATTCTGGACAGAGTAATCCAAGCTTCTCATAATGGCGCAAAGTTCCAACGCTCAGATGGAACAGTCTTGCCATATCACCGATTTGAAAGAATCCGCTTTTTTCCATAATTTTTTCCCTTTCGCTGCATCCGGATATACACGATGATGCAGATAATTACCGATACACAGGAACCTGCCGTAGTGGCCAGACCCATTGGAAACAGAGTATCCGGAAAATGATTTGAGGCCAGATATGCCAGCGGGATCCGGGCGCAGACAATTGAAATGACATTATGCAGGAACGATAATCCGGACAGTCCGCAGGCGCAGAAATAGCCACTGAAGCAGAAATGAATCCACGCTAAGATACAATCCCAGACATAGCCGCGCATATACTGACTGCCCAGCCGGACAACTCCGGTATCCGGTGTAAAAAGTCCGATAAATGGTTCTGCTGCCAGCTGCATCACAAGGACAGACAGAATACCGAAAGAAACAGAGAGGGCAATGGCGTATCCAAGGGTCTGTTTTGCACGGTCCTGTCTTCCGGCTCCGATATTCTGAGCGGACAGGGCAGAAACAGCGGACAACATGGAGGAGGGAACAAGGAACAGGAAGCTGATGATTTTCTCCACAATGCCCACTGCGGCAGCATCGCTCAGTCCTCTCTGATTTGCAATGACCGTGATCACAATAAAAGAGATCTGGATGAAGCCGTCCTGAAAAGCCACCGGAAGCCCGATTTTCAGCAGAGAACACAGGACGCCTTTCTTTGGTCGGAAATCTGTTCGTTTTAAGGTCAGTCCTGTCTGTCTGCGCAGAATGATCCAAAGAGACGCAAAAACGCTGATCGTCTGAGAGAGCGTTGTGGCAAGGGCTGCACCGGCGGGCCCCAGCTTTAGAATCCCAATAAAGAAATAATCCAATGCGATGTTGGAAGCGCAGGCGATAGCCACAAAATACATGGGACTTTTGGAATCACCCATGCCGCGAAAAATGGAACTGATGATGTTGTAAGCGGTAATAAACGGAATTCCAATAAAACAGATAGTCAGATACAAAACAGTGCCGTTTACTGCTTCAGCCGGTGTGGACATGAGGGCAGCAATGGAATGGACCAGCAGTAAGAGCATCGCTGTCATTCCAAGCGATAATCCGAGAAACAGTGTGATCGTATTTCCGATCGCAGCAGACGCCTCTCTTTTCTGCCGTGCGCCGATCGCCCGGCCGATGATGACTGTGGCACCCATGGACAGGCCGACAATCATGACGGTCAGCATGTGCATGACCTGACTGCCGATGGAAACAGCAGTGGTGCTTTCTACACCGTTGAACTGGCCGATGATGAATAAATCAGCCATACCATAGAGTGTCTGCAGCAAATAAGATAAGAAAAAGAGAAAAGAGTTTTAAATACGCTTCCGCTTGTCAGGTTTTTTTCCTTTATCATTTCAGTGTCAGTCCTTTCATTGGCTATTTTACCAGAGAATTATAAACTCTACAACAGTTATAGAGTCAATACCTCTGCTGCCAGTTTGATTTCAAAAAACAGCCTTTTAAATCTTAAAAAACCGTGTTATAATAATCGTTTGAAAAATTGTTATGATGTAACTGTTCAGAACAGGCTGAATCACCTGCTGATGAGGCCGTAAGAATTTGAGTCAGGTGTGAGCAAGCTCTGTCGGCGCAGCTGCGTCTATGGGTCTGCGAAGCGGATCGGTGAAGGGGCTGAACAGATACGTTATTGTTTCAAAGCATATATAGGAGGCATTCATATGACGAAAGTTGATATTGTTTCCGGATTTTTGGGAGCAGGTAAGACGACCTTTATTAAACAGCTGATTGACCAGGTTTTTGCCGGGGAGAAGCTGGTACTGATTGAAAATGAATTTGGAGAAATTGGAATTGACGGCGGATTTTTGAAGGATGCCGGTGTGGAAATTACGGAAATGAATTCCGGATGCATCTGCTGCACGCTGGTAGGTGATTTCAGTGAGGCACTGAAAAAGGTTATGGAGGAATTAAAGCCGGACCGGATTATTATTGAACCCTCCGGAGTTGGAAAGCTTTCCGATGTCGTAAAGGCTGTGGAAGGCGTAGAGGCGGAAGCAGGGATTGAAATCGGCAGTGCGGTGACCGTTGTAGATGGCAAAAAGGCAAAAATGTACATGAAGAATTTCGGGGAGTTTTTCCTGAACCAGGTGGAGCATGCGGGAACGATTGTGATCAGCCGTACCCAGATGATGAGCGATGAGAAACTGGAGCAATGTGTGCATATGCTGCGTGAACACAACGAGAAGGCAGCTATTATCACCACCCCCTGGGATCAGCTGGACAAGGATCTGATCCGTCATGCGCTGGAGAATTCCAGCAGACCGGAGAATCTGATTGATGAGGACGAGTGCTGCGGCCATGACCATGAACACCATCACCACGATCACGACCACGACCATGAAGAGGGTCATTGCTGTGACCACGATCATGAGCATGAGCATCATCACCACGACCATGAAGAGGGTCACTGCTGTGACCACGATCACGAGCATCATCATCATGATCACGACCATCACGGACATCATCATGCGGATGAGGTTTTCACCAGCTGGGGCAGAGAAACTGCTCATAAATACACCAGAGAGGATCTGGAGGGCATGCTGAAGAAGCTCGCGGATACCCGGGAATACGGCACGGTTCTGCGTGCCAAGGGGATTCTTTCGGCGGCTGACGGAAGCTGGCTTCAGTTTGATCTGGTTCCGGAAGAATATGAGATCCGCAGCGGCAGTCCGGATTATACCGGCAAGCTCTGCGTCATCGGCGCAGATCTGAAGGAAGACGCTCTGGCAGAGCTGTTCCATATTTAAGTTAAGGCGGTGTCTTATGGAAGTACCAGTATATGTCTGCACCGGATTTCTGGAAAGCGGTAAGACCACGTTTATAAAGGATACTCTGGTGAATCAGGATTTTATGGAGGACGGCCTGACGCTTCTGCTGGTCTGCGAAGAAGGCGAGGAAGAATTTGATAAAGAATTCCTGAAAAAATATCAGGTTCAAATGCTTTCTGTGGAAGAGCCGGAGCAGCTGAATCCGGGATTTTTCAAAAACTGTGACCGGGCTTACCGTCCGGCACAGGTGATTATTGAATGGAATGGTACCTGGGATGTAAAAAACATTCTGGAGATGGAATATCCGAAGGGATGGCAGGTGGAGGGAGTCTACTCCACCGTGGATGCCACGACCATGGAGATGTATATGACCAACATGCGGAAAATGTTTCTGGAGCCGCTGTTTCAGTCTGAGCTGATTATTCTGAACCGCTGTACAGAGGAGACGAACCGCTCTCTTTTCCGCAGAACGGTGAAAGCGTCCAATCCTCAGGTACAGTTTATCTTTGAGGATACGGACGGAAACATTATGCAGCAGGGAGAGGAGGATCTTCCCTTCGACCGGAACGCAGATTTTATTGATCTGGAGGATATGGATTACGGAATCTGGTATCTGGACGCTTCAGAGCATCCGGAGGCTTATGACGGAAAGCGTCTGCGTTTCCGCGCGCAGGTTTATACCAGCCTTCGCTTTAAAAAGGGCATGTTTGTGCCGGGACGTTTTGTTATGACCTGCTGTATTCAGGATACCAGATTTATGGGATATGTCTGCCATTATGAAGGTAATCTCCCCTATAAAAAAAGGGATTGGGTGATGGTCACCGTAAAATTCAAATTTGAATATTCCAGTGTGTACCGGGAGAAAGGTCCCGTACTGTATCTGGAAAGCATCGAGAAAGCGGATAAGGCAGAACAGGATCCGGCATCACTGAGCTGATGGGAAGGCAGAACAGGATCCGGCATCACTGAGCCGAAGAGTGAGAAGGCAGAAGGGGATGCCGGATTACGGAGCCGGTAAGGAGGATAACAGATGGTACTTGGATTTGTGGGCTGCGGCAATATGGCCGTGGCCATGCTGAAGGGAATTATTAAAAATAAAATCGTGTCCCGGGAGGATATTCTGGCTTCTGCCCTGCATGAGGAAAAGCTGAAAAAAACCGGAGAAGAACTGGGAATCCGGACCACCACGGACAACTGTCAGGTGGCACGGGAGGCGGATATTCTGTTTCTGGCAGTAAAGCCCCAGTTTTATGAAACGGTGATCCGGGAGATTCGGGACAGTGTGAGTCCGGAACAGATTGTTGTGTCCATTGCGCCGGGAAAATCCCTGGAGTGGCTGGGGAAGGCTTTCGGAAAGGATGTCAGGCTGATCCGCTGTATGCCGAACACACCTGCGCTGGTAGGGGAGGGGATCACCGGGGTATGCCCCGGAAGCCTGGTCAGCAGCGGGGAGCTGGAGCAGGTCTGCCGGATTCTGGATGGCTTCGGAAGGTCTGAAGTGATTCCGGAAAATCTGATGGATGCTGTCGTTGGTGTCAGCGGCAGTTCACCGGCTTATGTCTTTTTGTTCATTGAAGCCATGGCAGATGCGGCAGTGGCCGCAGGAATGCCCAGAGCTCAGGCCTATCGGTTTGCGGCTCAGGCAGTGTACGGCAGCGCAAAGATGGTTCTGGAAACCGGAAAGCATCCGGGAGAGCTGAAGGACATGGTGTGTTCGCCGGCGGGGACGACCATTGAGGCGGTCCGGGTGCTGGAGGAAAAAGGCTTCCGGAGTGCTGTGATGGAGGCAGTCCGGGCCTGTGTGGACAAATCACGGGGAATGTGACAGGAGAGTAAGACAGGCCGCGGGAGAGGCATAACCGTGACGAAATCGATACGAAATGGAAAAGTACAAGCCGGGCGTGCCGGTTCAGGATCTGCGGCGCCCGGAATGGAGGAAGAATATGGTACATATTTGGGATATTACAATTCCGGAGCTGACAGGAGACGAGACGCGCAAAGCCTACCTTTACCTCCCGGAATCCTACGAGTGGGATCAGAATCGCCGCTATCCGGTTCTTTATATGTTTGACGGGCACAATGTATTTTTTGATTCTCATGCAACTTATGGGAAATCCTGGGGCATGAAGGAATATATGGATTACACCCGGACGCAGCTGATTATCGCTGCAGTGGAATGCAACCACAGCCCGGATAACGGGCGCCTGAGGGAATATTCCCCGTTTTCCTTTCAGGATCCGAAACTCGGGAAAATCACCGGGCAGGGACAGGAAACCATGGAATGGCTGATCCATACATTCAAAAAAGAAATCGACCAGAATTTCCGTACCATGCCGGAACGGGAGCATACGTTTATTGCCGGCAGCTCCATGGGCGGTCTGATGAGTCTTTACGCGGTTCTGGAATATAATCAGGTCTTTTCCAGAGCGGCTGCTCTTTCTCCATCTATCTGGATTGCAACAGACAAAATCCGGAACATGATTGCCCGGGCGGAAATCGAACCGGACACCGTCATTTATATGGATTATGGATCCAGGGAAATCAAATTTCATGCGAATATGCGGCAGCAGTTCAAAAATACGGCTTCCCAGCTTCTGGACCGTCAGGTGCTGCTGGACTGCCGGATTGTCCCGGGAGGAAATCATTGTGAGGAAAGCTGGGAGAAACAGATCCCCTTCTTCATGAATACACTGATGTACGAAGCGTAAGGGAGGAATTTTATGGAAATGCAGTATTTCAGGCATTACAGTCCGGCTCTGGAGCGGGAAATGGAATGCAAGGTTTACGGACATGCAGGGCGGCCGGTGCTGTTCATTCCCTGTCAGGACGGCAGATTCTATGATTTTGAGAATTTCCGGATGCTTGACGCATGGAGGCCCTGGATTGATGAGGGTCAGGTCATGGTATTTTCCATTGATACTATTGATCAGGAAACCTGGTCTGACCGCAGCCGTCATCCGGGCTGGAGAATCTGGCGTTATGAGCAGTGGATCCGGTATATCACGGATGAAATGGTGCATTTTATCCGGAATATGGCAAATGAGCGCAACGGCTGGACGGGTTATCCGGGCATCATGGTATTCGGATGCAGTCTGGGGGCCACCCATGCGGCAAATCTCTATTTCCGGCGCCCGGATCTGTTCGACCGGCTGCTGGCACTGAGTGGTATTTATACGGCGGAGTATGGCTTTGATTCCTTTATGAATGATCTGGTATACAATAATTCTCCGGTGCATTATCTGGCAAATATGCCGAAGGATCATCCCTATATCGGGATGTACAACCAGAAAAAGGCAGTGATCTGTGTGGGCCAGGGTCCCTGGGAGCTGCCGGATTCCACGAGATGGCTGCAGGGCATTCTGCAGGATAAGGGAATTAATGTCTGGGTGGACTACTGGGGCTATGACTGCAGCCATGACTGGGAATGGTGGTTCCGTCAGGTGGCCTATTTTGTACCCTATCTTCTGGATCAGCAGTAACTGCAGCGCCTGCGGACTGTATAAAAAACACTACCAAAGAAAAAACAGGAGGGAACAGCTATGAAAAATTTTATCTTTATCTCACCAAATTTTCCGACGAACTACTGGCAGTTCTGCCGGGAACTGAAGAAAAACGGTCTGAATGTGCTGGGAATCGGCGATCAGCCCTACGATGAGCTGACCAGCGACCTGAAGGACAGCCTCAATGAGTATTATAAGGTAAACAGTCTGGAAAATGATGATGAAGTATACCGGGCCGTGGCATTTCTGGCCTACAAACACGGACGCATTGACTGGCTGGAGTCCAACAACGAATACTGGCTGGAGCGGGACGCGCGGCTGCGGACGGATTTTAATATAAAGACCGGTTTCCGGGAGGAAGACATCCCGCGGATTAAATTCAAATCCAAAATGAAGGAATTCTACAGAAAAGCGGGGATTCCGGTGGCCCGCTATCACATGGTGGATGACCTGGAGCACTGCCTGGCCTTTGCGGAAGAGGTGGGCTATCCTGTTGTGGCGAAGCCGGACAACGGAGTGGGAGCTTCTCATACCTTCAAAATTGAAAACAAGACGCAGATGGAGCAGTTCTTTGAGTTCAAATGGCCGAATACGATTTACATTATGGAAGAGTATGTCAACGGCGAGGTCAATTCCTATGATGCCATTATTGATTCCAATGGAGAGCCCATGTTTGAGACCGGTAATGTAACGCCTATGTCCATTATGGATATCGTAAACAATTCGGATAATTCCATTTTTTATATTCTGAAAAATCTGCCGGAGGATACCAGGGCAGCGGGACGGGCTACGGTAAAGAGCTTTGGCGTAAAGAGCCGTTTTGTACATTTTGAGTTTTTCCGTCTGCTGAAGGACCAGGAAGGACTGGGCAAAAAGGGCGATCTGGTGGCTCTGGAGGTTAACATGCGTCCAAGCGGCGGCGTAACCCCGGATATGATTGATTTTGCCCACAGCACGGATGTATATAAAATCTGGGCAGACATGATTGCCTTTGACCGTTCGACGATGCCAATCGGTAAGCATGCGTACTGTGCGTTTGCCGGACGGCGTGACGGAAAGGATTTCATTCTGGGCCACAGCGATATTATGGAAAAATATAAAGGTCATGTGAAAATGGCAGAACGTATCCCGGAGGTTCTTTCCGGGGCCATGGGCAATCAGATGTATATTGCCATCTTCAATTCCCAGAAGGAAATGGATGCGTTCTATGAGGACATTCTGAAGTGCAATGAATAAAAAAGCGAACGGGAGCTGTCAGGACAGCTCCCGGTTTTGTGTCCGGTGTTTTACGGCGTTCCGAAGCTCCAGAGGGGACAGGCCGAATTGCTTTTTGAAGATTTTATAAAAATAGGTTCGATTTACATATCCAAGCTCTTCGATAATGTCGGAGATGCTGCGGTCTGTCTGTTGAAGGAGGCGTTTGGCTTCCCGCAGGCAGGCGTACTGACAGAGCCGGGAAATGGTCATGCCGGTCTGGTGCCTGGCGATGCGGTTTAAATAATCCCCGCTGTAATGGAAAACCGCAGACAGCTCTTCCCGGGAGGTCCGTCCATGGCGGAGCTCGATAAACCCGTTCATACGTGCCATGAGAAAGGCTTCGGAGCCGGGGCCGATGCGAATGCGGGAAGCCGTGTAGCAGGCCGGATTTTCCAGAGCGGCGATGAGCGAGAGCAGATCTGCCTGGATGCGGAAGGCGAAGCCGGTGCCCGGGTACAGAAGTTCCAGGATCATCCTGTCCAGCAGCTCCGGTATCCGGGAGGCATCCCGGGGAGCTTCTCCGGAATTCCAGGCAAAGTCCAGATATTCTCTGGTAAGCTCCTGGTCAGACTGCATATTCTGCAGCAGAAATTCCTGAATGATCCCCGGAGTAAACTGGCGGGTGTCCGGCAGAATATCGTTTTCGCCAAAGAGTTTTCGGAGAAAGTCAGGAGCAAAGTTAAGAAAAAGAAGCGTGCAGTCTGTTTCATGACCCTCGTAATGTCTGGTATTGCGGTTCAGAAGACAGGCGTCACCCTGATGATAGTGGAATACGCCGTTTTCCAGATGCTGGGTCATTTCGCCTTTCAGGACATAGACCAGTTCATAATACTCATGCTTGTGGAGCCTGTCCCGCAGTTTTTCCTTTCTGATTTCCGGTGTATCGTTTCCGACAATGCAAAAATACCGGTCTTTCCCATCGGTGATATTTTTGTAAGAAATCCGGAATGGAAGGCTGGAGGTTACAATATCCATATCATTCTCCTTTTCTGGGATTTCAGGTGCAGGGATTCGGAATTCCTGTTTTCAGTGTAGCTTTCCGGATGCAGGCTGTCAAGAAAAAGTCTGAATAGGATACAATTGGGAAGCTTGTTTCGGGTCTGCGACATTGTTTCCGGTTTCCCGGAAACGTACAATGGATGTATCAGAAGAAAGCAGGAAACGGGATGACAGATTTCCCGGAACGGAGGCAGATATGAGAGAAATTCCTTTTCATTTTAACTGGAAGCGGACACTTGGGAAAAAAATGCCCTGGGAGAAAGGGCAGGAGGGAGAGACGGTGGATCTTCCGGATGATTTTCTGATTGACCGGGAGCGCAGTCCGGAGGCGCCCGGAGGACCCCGGGTCGGTTATTTTCCGGATGGCTACGCTGTCTATGAAAAGGAGTTCCGGGCGCAGGAGGACTGGCGGGGAAAAAGGGTGTTCCTGAATCTGGACGGCGCGTATATGAACACGGAAATCACGTTCAATGACCATTATCTGGGACACCATCCCTATGGATATGCTCCCTTTCAGAAGGAACTGACCGGGTTTCTGCGGTTTGATGTTCCGAATAAACTGAGTATTTCTGTTCAGGGACACCAGCCTTCCAGCCGGTGGTATTCCGGGGCCGGGATTTACCGGGAGGTACGGCTTCTGGTGGGAGAGGTCTGCTGTCTGAATCCCGGGAATCTTTTTATCACAACGCCAGAGGTGGAAAAGGAGCGGGCGGTTGTCCGGGTGGAAGCGGAGATTTCCAATTATGGAAAGGAAGATGTGGCGGCAAAGGTGCGGGTGATTCTTAAAAAAGATGGACTGGAGCAGGCATCCATGGAGCAGGAGGTCTGGCTGAAGGCGAATGAACGGTCGGGATGGCAGGGAGAACTGGAAGTGGAGAATCCCATCCTGTGGGATGACCGGACACCGGAGCTGTATGAGTTGTCTGTGGGGATCTGTGCCCCCGGACAGGAGGAAGACAGAACCGTACAGAAAATCGGAATCCGGAAAATCGAATTCAGTCCGGAGGAAGGGATGAAGGTTAACGGACGCCCCGTAACCCTTTATGGCGGCTGCATTCATCATGATCAGGGAATGCTGGGGGCCAAAGCTTTTCCAAGGGCAGAGGAGCGAAAGATTGAAAAGCTGAAGGCTGCAGGGTTCAATGCTGTCCGGACAGCTCATAATCCGCCTTCCAGAGCACTGCTGGAGGCCTGCGACCGCTGCGGCATATATGTACTGGATGAGATGTTTGACTGCTGGCGGATCGGCAAAAATCAGAATGATTATCATCTCTGGTTTGAAGACTGGTGGAAGAGAGATCTGGAGGCTACCATGCGGCGGGACCGGAATCATCCTTCGGTTTACTGCTGGAGCTTTGGCAATGAAATCCCGGAGGTAAGGAATTTTCATCCGGAAAGTGTGTACTGGACAAAAGTACAGGCGGATTTCATCCGCAGTCTGGATCCTTCCCGTCCGGTGACGCTGGGAGGAATGTTTCTTCCGAAAAACCTGACCTGCGACGGATTTCCGGGAGGAATCCGGGGGCCGGTGCCGGAACCGGGGGTTTACATCAGGGAAGAGGAGGAAAATCAGTATTTCCGGGAGATGATCGAACAGCTGGATATCGTGTCCTTTAACTACGGCTTCCGCAATTACGAACAGTTTGGAAAGCTGTTTCCGGGAAAAGTGCTTCAGGGAACGGAAACAGAAGGAATTGATACCTGGGGAAACCGGGAGGCAGTCCGGCAGAATCCCTTTGTTATCGGGGATTTTGTATGGACGGCATATGATAATCTGGGAGAGGCCGGAGCCGGGCGTTCCTTTCGGGAAGAACCGAAAGAGCGGAAAGGACTTATGGCAGAATGGCCCTGGCTTACCTGTGCCCAGGCAGATCTGGCTCTGGATGGTGAGAGGCTGCCCAGATCCTATTATCGGAAGGTGATCTGGGGGTTGGATGCAGGAATTCATGTTTTTGCCGCTCATCCGGAGGATACGGGGAAACCCCTGTATGGAACCGGATTTCACTGGCATGAGGTAAAAAAGAACTGGACCTTTGAACAAACATACATTGGGCAGCCGGTGGAGGTGGAAGCCTATGCGGACTGTGAACTGGTGGAATTTCTGGTCAATGGAAGGTCTGCGGCAAGGGTTGTCCCGGAAGAAATGACGGCAAAGGCCGTCATCCCCTATGAACCGGGAGAACTGCGTGCCATTGCCTGGCGGAACGGGAGTCCGGCTGCAGAGGATAAGCTGGAAACCACCGGAAAAGCGGTGCAGATTCTTTTAAAACCGGACCGATATCGAGTCTGTCCGGATGGGATGGATCTGAGTTATGTGGAGATTATTCTGGCAGATGAAAAAGGACGGAGAGTCCGGGGAGAAGACCGGATGCTGACTGCTGTCGTGTCCGGTGCCGGAAGAATGGAAGGCTTTGGCTCCAACAACCCCTGTACAGAGGAAAATTTTGGAACAGGCTGCCGGCGCTCCTGGGAGGGCCGTGCAATACTGGTTGTGAGGACAGGACAGATACCCGGAGAAGTAAAGGTAAATGTTTCGGCAGAGGGGCTGACGGAGGGAGAATGTATCCTGCACGCGGAATGGGAAACGTTCCGGCGGCCGGAAGATGATGAAAAACAGAAGGAAAGGAACAGGTAAAGATGGATCAGCTGAAGGATTTTTGGAGGGAGAAGGATCTCATTGGAGTCGGAAAGGAAGCCTATCGAAGCTTTTTTCATTCCTATGAGAGCTTTGAAAGGGCACTGGAGGGCGGAGAAGATGAAATTCTCCAGTGCCTGGACGGGGAGTGGAAGTTCCGGTACTGCCCGGATGTGAAGGAAGATACCGGAGCGTATATCCGGCCGGATTATGAGGACAGGGACTGGGACCGGATTCCGGTGCCGTCCAACTGGGAGCTTCATGGCTATGGAATTCCGATCTATACAAATGTGAAATATCCCTTTGAACCGGATACGGAAAAACTGGTTCCGGGGCGGATTCCGGATGAGAAAAACAGCAAGGGCTTTTACCGCACAGAGTTTCTGCTGGATCAGCTTCCTTGCGGGGAGCAGGTTCTGCTGCGCTTTGACGGTGTCCGCAGCGCGTTTCAGGTATGGGTCAACGGGAAACTGGCCGGTGTCAGTCAGAATTCCTATTCTCCGGCGGAGTTTTGTATCACGGAGAAGCTGCGGGCGGGCCGCAATGTTCTGGCGGTGGAGGTTTATCAATACAGTGCCTGTACCTACCTGGAGGATCAGGATATGTGGCGGATGAGCGGCATTTTCCGAAGCGTCTGCCTGATCAGACAGAGAAATGTGTGCATTTCGGATTTCCAGGTACAGACCGCCTTTGAAGGAGGATATGAAGAGGCGCGGCTGACTGTGAGCGTCAAGGTGAAAAATGATACCGGGGAGGCCGTGGAGCCTTACACCGTGGAGATGGAATGTTATGACTGCCAGGGAGTGCCGGAGCAGAGAATGGTTCTGGACAGCGGTTTTACCGGCATGGAAAATCCCAGATGGCCTGTGGATACCTGGAGAATGACAGAACTGGAGAAAATGACGCCCCAGCAGCGCAGAGATTTTGAGATTTCCCCCAGGCCGATTCTGGCTAATACGATCCGCACGGTTTATCTGGAGGCAAAAGTCAGAAATCCGAAGCTCTGGAGTGCGGAAACACCGAATCTTTACCGGCTGTTCCTGATCCTGAAGGATGAGAGGGGAAGGGTTGTGGATGTGGCGGTCAAAAAAATCGGCTTCCGGGAGATCCGCGTGGAAAACGGAGCGGTCTGCATCAACGGAAGGCCCATAAAGCTGAAGGGAGTCAATCTTCATGAATTTCATCCGGACCGGGGACAGTTTGTGACCCGGGAGGATATGGTGAGGGATATCTGCCTGATGAAGCAGAATAATCTGAACGCGGTGCGCTGTTCGCATTACCCCCATACACCGCTCTGGTATGAGCTCTGTGATGAGTATGGTCTGTATGTCATGGATGAGTGCAATCTGGAAACCCATGACATTTCCTACAAAACGGATGTCCTTCCGGGCAATGATCTGCGGTGGACCCTGTGCTGTATTGACCGGGTGGCGTCCATGGTGGGGGTGAATAAAAATTCTCCCTCAGTCATTTTCTGGTCCACCAGCAATGAGGCAGGCTACGGAGAAAATATTGCGCTGATGAGCGCCTACTGTAAAACACTGGATCCCACCAGACTGGTGCATGAACGCCAGATGTGCTCGGTGGCGGATGTGGACAGCGATACCTATTCTTCTGTAAAATGGCTGAAGGAAAAATGCAGACAGAATCCGGAAAAACCGTTCCTTCTGAATGAGTATGCCCATGCCATGGGAAATGCCATGGGAAATTTCAAAGAATATCAGGAGCTGATGGAAGCCTATGAAAACTTCTGCGGAGGATTTATCTGGGAATGGTGCGATCATGGCATCCGGCGGAAAGAGGGATATGCCTATGGAGGCGATTTCGGGGACAGTCCGAATTCCGGGAATTTCGTGATTGACGGGGTGGTGCTGCCGGATCGAAGCCCCACGGCCAAGCTTCTGGAGGTGAAGGCTGTCTTTGCACCGGTACGCGTTTCGATGGAAGATGCGTCTGGCGGAAAGCTCCGGATCCGCAGCGGCTATGACCAGATCCGTACCTCCTGTCTGGACCTGGAATGGAATCTGGAACGAAACGGCGCAGGAATTCAGAGCGGACGATGCCGGGTACCTGCTCTGGAGCCGGGAGAGGAAGACGTGCTGGAGCTGCCTTATTCCCGGGAGCTTTTGGAAGAACCGGGTGAATATTTCCTGAATCTGGAATTTGTGCTGGGGGAAAAGACACTGTGGGCAGAGGCGGGACATCCGGTTGCTCAGATTCAGCTTCCTGTTCAGACAGTCTTAAAGGAAAGAACCATACCGGAGTGGTCTGACGGAAGCCTGACGTTGGAGAATGGCGAAGAACTGATGGTTCGCTCATCGGTTTTCCGGGCGGAAATCTCGAAAAAAACGGGAAATCTGATTCGGTTTTCCCTACAGGGGAAGGAAATGCTGGAAAAGGCCGGGAAGGAAGAGCTGCCCCCGGCAGAAGAAGGGCTGCATCTGCAGATGGTGAGGGCCTTTACGGACAATGATCTGCACAGTCAGTCTTATCTGGGAACAAACGGATGGAAAAATCTGGATATTGCCCATGCAAAGGGGATTCTGCGCGAAGTTTCCGTATTGGAGGAAAGCAGGGAACGAGTAGAAATCGGGATCGAAAAAGAATATCGCTGTAAAAACGATTCCGGAATTCTCCTTTATCAGATTGTGAGCTTTTATCCGGAGGGCACGCTGAAAATCGACAGTGTGGTTCAGCCCTATGGAAACTGGGAGTGCCTGCCCAGAATCGGATATGTTCTGGAATGTGCAGACACTCTGAAGAAATTTGAATGGTACGGAAACGGACCGGGAGAAAGCTACACAGACCGGAAAACTTCGGTGCGGGTTTCCAGGTTCCGCGGTTCCCTTGCCGAAAGTGCCCGGATGGAATATATCCGGCCTCAGGAGAGCGGAAATCATACGGATACTCGCTGGCTTTCCCTTTTTGATGAACAGGGAGACGGGCTTTTGATAAACAGCGGAAGGAATTTTGAGTTTACTGCGGTTCCTTATCGGGTGGAGGATCTGATGAAGGCTGCTCATCGGGAGGAGCTTCGGCCCAGGGATCATCTGATTTTGTCTTTGGACTATGCCCAGAACGGAATCGGGAATGCCAGCTGCGGCTCGGATGTTCTGCCAAAGTACCGGCTTCTTCCGGAGACCATCGAGTTTTCCCTGTGGCTGCATCCGTTCCGGGCCGGAGAGGATCCCTTTCTGCTGGCAGAGCAGAAAAATTCGTCTTCCGATCCCCGGGAGCGTTTTTCCATCGATCCGGCCAGAAGTATTCACCTGCATTTGGAAGAAGACTGCATGGAAATGTTGGATCCCAGCGATGAAACAGCCAGAAAAAGAGCAGGATTCCATTGAGAAAACCGGAAAGAAATGGGTCAGCCTTCGAAATTTTTCTGTTCAAATGAAATGTTCAATGTTATACTAACAATATGAAAAAAGAGGAAAAAGAAAAATCGCTGAAGCGGCAGCTGACCTGGATGCTTCTGACGGCCTTTGCTGTGGTGACCGTTCTGCTGGTGATTTTTGACTGTTACAGTATTTCCCGTTCCTATCAGCAGCTCCGGCAGGAGGCCTCCCGGACCGTGGAGCAGCTGGTGGGAAATACAGAGGATGCCATGCAGAATGTGGACAATACGCTGTCCATGTTTTACTTTAACAGCGCTGATTTTGAGACGATCAGTACGAAAAAGGACGGTGTGCTGAGCTATGGGGCCGCCTATAATCTGGACACGATGCTCCAGAGCTTTTTGCTGGCGAAATCCGGTTTCTGCGGCTATATTATCTCCTATGACGGAGGAACACAGGTCCTTTACAAATTTGTGGAAGGCATGGAATATGAAGAAAAGGAGCAGGTGATTCAGCAGCTGAAAAGCCAGCTGGAGCCGCTGATCAACAAAAATGAGTGGATGCTTGTACAGACGGACAAAGGGCTTTACTATGCGAAGATCTACCAGAAGCGATATGGGAGCATTGTGGGGCTGGTAAGTCTGTCTGATTATGAAAAAACCACCAGAGAGATTGCCGGAATGACACCGCAGTTTCTGGTTATGAAAGGCCAGGAGGCAGTCACCCGGCCGGAACTGGCAGAAGAGCTGGAGCTTTCCGGACAGGATTCACAGACAACCGGGAATGATATCCGGGAAACCGGAGCCTGTTTTGTGGCGCGTCGGGAAATCGGTTCTTCCGGACTGTCTCTCTGTATGGTTCTGCAGAAAAACTGGAAATATTATTTTCAGCTCCAGCAGATTCTGATTGTGGTGGGATCCGTCGGAACCCTGATTGTTCTGATTCTGCTGATGCAGCATCTGAACAGGGAGATGGTGGGATCCCTGACGGAACTGAAGGATACCATGGAGCGGATCCGTGACCACAACCTGGACGCGGACATTTCTCTTCACTCTGATTTTGCGGAGATTGAAGAAGTCAATGAGATGTTTCAGCAGATGATGGAGCAGATCCGTTTTCTGAAAATTCATTCTTATGAGGAGAAGATCAAGAAACAGAAGGCGGAACTGACCTATTTTCAGCTTCAGATCCGCCCTCACTTTTATCTGAACTGTCTGAAGACCATGAATGCGCTGGCATCGGAAGGAAAATATGATAAAATTCAGAATCTCATTTTCTCGATTTCGGTGCATATGCGGTATCTTTTAAAGATGGAAAAGGACATGGTGACACTGGAGGAGGAAATCAGCTATGCGAAAAACTATCTGAATCTCCAGAATGATCTCCTGGAGCACAAGGCCGTCTGCTGCTGGGAAATTCCGGAGCAGCTTTCGGGATCTGAGGTGCCGCTGCTGACGATTCAGACCTTTTTTGAAAATTCTTTTAAGTATTATAAACCCCGCCGGGATGGAGAATACCTTTGCATCGGTGTGAAAGCCCTGAAGCTTTCCACGGAGGAGGGGGAGTATATCGACCTGACCATATGGGATAATGGCGCCGGCTATCCGGAAGAGGTTCTGGCGGTGATCAACGGACAGGAAGTGAATGATCAGGTGGGCGTCGGAATCACAAATCTGAAAAACAGGTGCGCGATTTTATATGACGGGAAAGCAGAATACAATTTTTACAACTCGGATGGGGCGGTCAGTGAGCTGATTCTGCCCATTGCGGACAGTGGGGAGGCACCATCGGAGAAGAGAAATGGGGAAATGGGTTGAATATTATCATTGTGGATGACCAGAGGACCGTTCTGACCAGCCTGAAAAACGGAATCAGATGGGAAAATCTGCCCATTGATCAGGTTTACCTGGCTGCCAGCGCGAAGGAGGCCAGAGAAATTCTGGGAAGGTATCCGATTCAGATTATGCTGACGGATATCGAGATGCCGGGAGAGGACGGACTGGAGCTGTTTGCCTGGGTAAAGGAGCACTATCAGAAGATAGAATGTATTTTTCTGACAGCCCATGCAGATTTTCAGTACGCCCAGAAGGCGATTAAGCTGGGAGGCTATGACTATATTCTGCAGCCGGCTCAGTTTGAAGATGTGGAAAATGTGATCCGGCGTGTATGCACGAAAATTTTTCAGAACCGAAAGCTGGAAGAGCTGCAGGAGAATCAGGATCTGCTGAAAGAACAGCAGGAAATGCTGGTAAACGGAATGATGGAGCGGATGCTGGTGGGAAAGGAATCCGAATTTCCGAAGCGGCTGGGCAGGCTTCTGAGCCTGCTGCCGAAAAAGTATGAGAGAGAGGCGTTCTACCTGATTCAGGCGGACATTATTCACTGGAACGGGTGCCGGGAAGAATGGAGTACCCGGCTGATCCGCATGGTGGTATGGAATGTCATGGAAGAGACTATGCAGGGACTGGCATGTCAGACGCTGATCTGCCCCATTCAGAATTCCGGACTGTTTCTGATTCTTTATGCGGACGCTGCCACGACAGAGGAAGAAGAGATTTTTTCCAATATTCGGAGGGTACATGAGTTTTTGCTCCAGAAAATGGATTTCGGAATGGCCTTTTATGTGACCAGGGCGAAGGGAGAGGCTCTTTACAGCGGCCTGAAGGTCCTGGAAGAGATGAAGGACAACAATGTGATGCGCCGGACGGATTTCTTTCAGGAGGGGGAACAGAAAGAACCTTCGGATGCTCTGATTCTTCGAAATACCGAACAGTGGTACAACTATCTGGAGAGAGGGGAAGGGCAGATCGTCCGCAGTGAAATCGAAGAATACTGCAGGAAGGCGGACCGCTGGGGCGGCCTGAACCTGAAGCGGATGAAAACCATCCATTTTCATTTTTCCAAGGCTTTTTTTGCGGTGGCGGAGTCCCGGAAAATAGATCCTCAGAGCATTTTTTCAGAGGCCTATTCCTATGAAGCCTTTATGGAAGCTTATCATACCTTTGAAGGGCTGCTGGAGGCCATTGACTACTGTCTGGAATTTCTCCATCGCCGGGAGAGTACAAAGGCGGACTGTGTGGAGGTGGCAAAGGAATACATCCATGACCACATTAATCAGAATATTTCCCGCAAAGAGGTGGCGAATCTGGTATTTCTGAATGAGGAGTATTTTTCCAGGCTGTTTAAGACCAGGGTGGGAATGAACTTTAAAGATTATGTGATGAAGGAGAAGATGGACCTGGCAAAGAAGCTTCTGGTCTCGACAAACTTTTCGGTGGGGATCATTGCTTCCAAGGTGGGATACGATAATTTCTCCTATTTTTCCAAAATGTTCAAAGAAAGTGAGCAGATGACACCCCTGGATTACCGGCAGATGTACAAGAAATAAGGAATGTCTCTTTTGTGGCAAAAGTCATGAAAGAGACATTTTTTCATCATAAAAGTGACAGATGGAGAGGAGGCTGGCTGTTATACTGAGATCAACAAAACAACAGAGAAACGACGGAATACAAACAAAGAAAAGGAGAGCTAACATGAACAGAAAAGGAATGGTAACCGTTTTAAGCGCAGCAATGGCTGCTTCCATGCTGGCAGGAATAACCGGTATGGCAGAATCCTCCGATCTTCCGGTTGTAAAATTTGCAATGCCCGGAATTTATGATTTCAGTGATACGGATATGGTGGAGGAAGAAATGAACAAGCTCCTGGCAGAGCGGTTTGGAATCCAGGCAGAGATCACTTACATCAATGCCGGAAGCTGGACCCAACAGTCCAATCTTCTGCTGACCGGAGATGAGGTGGACGTCATTGCCCTGCAGCAGACTCCGCTGGCAACCTTCGTCAACAACGGACAGCTTCTTCCGCTGGATGATTATTATGCAAACGCAAGTGAAGCCTTTAAAAATGTCTGGACAAACGGTGAGCTGGATGGAACAACTCTGAACGGAAACCTGTATTCCATTACCAACTTCCGGAATTTTGCAAATGTATACAATCTTCATCTGTCAGAGGAAATCGTAAATGAGATGGGAATTGATGTTTCTGCGATCAAGACCTTTGATGATATCGAAGAAATCCTGTATCAGGTGCAGGAACAGTATCCGGATATCTATCCGATGGTCGGACAGAATCTGAACTTTATGGTAAACGGATGGTCCTGGGATGGCCTGGGTGATGACTCTTATGTAGGTGTTCTGGCTGACTGCGGACAGAGTACCACCGTGGAAAATCTCTTTGATACCGATGATTTCCGGGAGTTCTGCAGCTATACCCATAAATGGTACGAGGACGGCCTGATTATGGCAGATATTTTGAGCAATACAGAGCGTGGCGATAACCTGATTCTCAATGGAAAGGCCTTCTGCCATTTAAACAACGACCTGTGCGCGGCACCTGCTGATGGAATTGTTCTGGCGGAAATCCTGCCGGCATGGGCAACCGGAAACAGCTATTCTTCTCTGAGCTATGGAATTAATTCCAACTCCGGCAATCCGGATGCTGCCTGGAAATTTATTGAAGCGGTTTACACCGACAGCGAAATTGCAACCCTCCTGGTAGATGGAATTGAAGGCGTTCATTATGTGAAGAACGAAGACGGTTCCATTACTTATCCGGAAGGCAAGGATGCAACCACCGTTACCTACGGCGGCGCTGCCCAGTATTTCACCTATCCGAATTCCTCTCTTACGCCTCCGCTGGAGAGCAACGGTGCCACCTTCTTTGACGACCTGATGGCGTTCAACAACAATGCCACCAAGTCCATTGCCACCGGATTCGTTTTTGATTCTTCGGAGGTTACGGATGAATACGCGGCATGTGTGAATATCATGAATAAATACTATTTCGCACTGCTGGATGGCGCTGTGGATCCGGAGACAACCATTGAACAGGCAAATCAGGAGCTGGAAGTTGCCGGAATTGATAAAATTATCGCTGCAAAACAGGAGCAGCTGGATGCATTCCTGGCAAATAAGTAAGAAATAAAACTGGGGCAAAGAAATTTGCCCCATCTTTTTTAAAGACAGGAGACCGCTGGGGCGTTCTTTCTGCAAGATTGAGAGAAAAGGAGCAAAGCGATGAAGAGTAGGGCAAAAAAAGGGACCGGCAGGGTGCACAGAAAACAGGCGCTGGTTTTGTATTCGATGATGATTCCCGGGATTGTCTATCTGTTGATCAATAATTATATTCCGATGTTCGGTCTGACCATCGCCTTTAAAAAATATGATTATTCCAAGGGGATTTTCGGTAGTGAATGGGTGGGACTGAAAAACTTTGCCTATCTGTTTAAATCCCAGGATGCCTTTATCATTACCAGAAACACTATCTGCTACAATCTGGCTTTTATTATCCTCGGAACCACCCTGGCAGTGGTTGTGGCGATTATGCTGAATGAACTTCGGGGCAGTCTGTCAAAGAAGGTCTATCAGACACTGATCCTGATTCCCTATCTGATTTCCATGGTTGTGGTGAGCTATATTGTCTATGCGTTTCTGAGTTCGGACAGCGGTTTTATCAATAAAACGATTCTGGCAGCCTTTGGTCAGAAACGGATTTCCTGGTATACAACGCCGAAGTACTGGCCCTTTATCCTGGTGTTTGTCCATCTGTGGAAGAGCTTCGGGTATACCAGCATCATCTATTACGCAACGGTGATTGGAATTGATTCTTCTCTTTATGAAGCTGCCGTTGTAGATGGCGCCACCCGCCTGCAACGAATCTGGCACGTGACGCTTCCCGGGCTGAAGAGTACCATTATTACCATGGTGCTGCTGAATATCGGAAAAATTTTCTATTCTGATTTCGGCCTGTTCTATCAGGTGCCCATGGATTCCGGTCTGCTGTCCAATGTGACTTCGACCATTGACACGTATGTATACAAGGGACTGACACAGCTGAATGATGTGGGAAGAGCGTCCGCTGCCGGATTTTACCAGTCGATTGTGGGCTTTCTGGTGGTACTGACGGCCAATCTGATTGTCCGGAAGCTGGATAAGGATAACGCGTTATTCTAGGAGGGAAAACAGATGAATATTGTTGAAAATAATAAACTGGAGCAGGTGATTTTACATACAGTGATGATCATTCTGGTACTGCTGTGCGTGCTTCCCTTTCTGCTGATGGTGATTTCATCCTTTACGGATGAGGGGACACTGATGCGTAACGGCTATTCCTTTTTCCCGGAGCAGTGGAGCCTGGAATCCTACCGCTATCTGATCCAGAGAGGCAGCACGATTTTCCGGGGGTATCTGATTACCATCGGTGTGACTCTGATCGGAACGGTCTGCAGCCTTTTCATGACCACCATGTTTGCCTATCCGTTGTCCAGAAAGGAACTGCCGGGACGGAACATCGTAGCGTTTTTTGCTTTTTTCACCATGCTGTTCAATGGCGGTCTGGTGCCCACCTACATCATGTGGACGCAGGTTTTCCATATTAAAAATACCTTCCTGGCACTGATTATCCCCACTCTGCTGATGAATGCGTTTTATGTGATTATGATGCGCTCCTATTTCACCTCCAATATTCCGGACGCGCTGATTGAGGCAGCCAGAATTGACGGGGCCGGAGAGTATACGATTCTGTTTAAGGTGGTTCTGCCCCTGTCCGGTCCCATGCTGGCAACTCTGGCACTGATGGTTGGCCTGGGATACTGGAACGACTGGCTGAACGGTCTCTATTATCTGACGGACAGCAGTCTTTTCAGCATTCAGAACATTCTGAACCGAATGATTCAGGATATCCAGTTTCTGCAGAGTGCGGCGGGCTCCACGGCGGACTTTGGCGTGGCGGAAATCCCCAGCGTAGGCATTCGTATGGCAATCGCGGTAATCGGAATTCTTCCGATTCTCTGTATTTATCCGTCTTCCAGAAATTCTTTGTAAAAGGAATCGTTGTGGGCGGTGTGAAAGGTTAAGGAATCGAATATGGACGAGAAAATTTGGAAAAATCCGGAAACCTGCCAGGCTCTGGACCAGAGCGAGACTCCTTTCTGGTTCTGGAACGACAGGCTGGAGGATACCGAAATTTTAAGACAGCTGAAGCTGATGACTGAAGCCGGTGTCACCTGCAATATGCCCCATGGACGCGGCATGAAATGGGGGAATTTTACCGGCGGTTATCTGGATGAGGAATGGATGGGGCATATCAGAACCGTCCTGGACTATAAAAAGGAGCAGAAGGAGCCGGTCTGGATCTACGATGAGATGGACTGGCCGGCAGGCACCTGCAACCAGACGATTACGAAGGAAGAAAAATACCGGGAGCAGTATCTTTCCTTCCGGACGGTTCCCATCCGGGCGGGAGAGAAGTTCCGCTGCCAGCTCCGGGAACTGAGCGGAAAGCCCATGCATCTGGTAAAACCTGGAGTGGATTTAAGCCCTTTTGCCTTTAATGTCAGTGTCCGGGATGCCAAAACCGGCGAAAAATATCCCACAGGAGATTTTCTTGTTTTTGAGGGCATGATTCCGGGATTTGAGTTCTGCTCCGGGCGGGATGCGGTGGCAATTCTGACTTCAATCCATACCGATCCCTATGAAAACGGCGGACGGGGTGCTTTGAACTACCTGAGCAGGGAAGCCACCAGAGCCTTCCTGGACTCCACTTACGAAAAATACTATGAAACCTTTCCGGAGTATTTCGGCGAGCCGCTGAAAGCCTTTTTCAATGACGAAACCAGGATGTGCAATGCCTTTCCCTGGAGCGATGAATTTGAAAAAGCCTTTGAAGAACAGAAGGGCTATGCACTGCTTCCGGTTATTGACAGCCTGATTCTGCCGGGGGAAGAAGCAGGGCGGGTACGCTGCGACTATTATGATATGGTGGCCTGGCTGTTTCAGAATAATTATCTTGGACAGATCAGAGAATGGTGCGAGGATCATCAGGTGGCCTTCTGCGCCCACCTTCTGGGAGAGGAAACCATTGCCAATCAGGTGCGGTTCTCCGGAGATTTTATGCGCCAGTTCCGTTCTATGACCTGGCCGGGGATTGACCATCTGGGAAAGGGCATCGGCAGCCTGAACGCGAAGTACGGCGCAAGCGCCGCCAGAAGCTACGGGAAGGAGAATTATCAGGTGGAAATTTTCGCCGGGTGCGGCTGGGATCTGACCTTCGCGGAATATATCCGGATGATTTCCTGGATGTTCCAGCAGGGCGTTCAGGTGATTCTGAATCATGCCTTTTTCTACTCCATTCGGGATGCCAGAGGAGACGACTGGCCGCCCTCCCAGTTTTTCCAGTGGAAAGAGTGGGAGAGGATGCCCGAGGGCAACCGCATGATCCGCAGGCTCCACTATGCCTTTTCCGGCGGACGCCCGGAGGTGCCGGTTCTGATCTATCATCCCACGGAAAGCTACTGGTTTCATTACATTGGGGACGAGCTGTTCCGCCATGGCTATTCCTGCGGGCCTGCGATCCGGGATGAAAAGGCGGCCTGCATTGACCGGGAAACCCAGCTGCTGCTGACGGAACTGCAGCAGGAAAATATCGATTTTGACCTGATTCACAAAGATGCGCTGGAAAATTACGAAGTACGGGACGGAAAGATCCAGAACTGCCTGAACCAGGAAGAATACACGGTGTTTGTCATTCCCTTCGGAGAGGTGCTGCCCATTGAAGGTGCCAGACTCTGCCGGAAATTCGTGGAGGAAGGCGGCCAGGTTCTGTTTCTGGAGGACTGGCCCGCTTATACCATGAGAAAAGAGGATGACCGGGAGCTTTCTGAAATCCTGGCCTGGCTGAAGGAACAGCCCGGTGTCCATCATTACGGTATCGGAGAAAGAGAGCAGTATGTTTCCGTGATCCGGGAAAAAATCGTACAGCCCATTGAAATTCTGGAAGGACCGGCGAAGCAGGAGATTCTGCACAGATGCTATGGGCCGTATCTGGCGGACCCCTTCGTGCATACCGGGGAAGACGTCCGGGGCGTGGGTTACAGCTGCTACCGGAAAGACGGAGAGCTTCTGGTTTATCTGGTAAATTATAATCCGGATCCGGAAAAACTGGTGATCCGGTGCCATTCCGGCGCAAAGCCGCGGATTTGGGACCCCCTTACAGGAATGGTTACTGAGGCAGAAATTGTTTCCCGCCAGGGAGAGGAATATCAGGTATCCGTGACATTGCCCTGCAATTATGGTTTGATTCTGACATGCGCGATTTGCTCATAGAATAGGAGATAAGAAAATGATTCGAAAAAACAGAGGTTACAGTGGAACAACATCCAATGAAATCAGCCAGCGTGAGCTGGATAACCGGAAAATTGCCAGAGAAGCGGCAGCAGAGGGAATTGTTCTTTTAAAAAATGAAGGAGCGCTGCCCGTTTCGAAGGAAACGCCCGTTGCGCTGTTCGGCTCCGGCGCCCGGTATGTTATGAAAGGGGGCAGCGGTTCCGGTGATGTGAACCAGCGCTGTGTGGTCTCCATTGAAGAAGGATTCCGAAATGCCGGCTATCAGATTGCATCCAGAGGATGGCTGGATGCCTATGATCAGGTTTATACAGAGTCCCGTCTGGCATGGAAGGAAAAGATCGAGACTCTGGCGAAGGAACTGGCCAAAGAAAACGGGGAAGAACGAGGCATGATTATGGCCTATTCCCAGAACCCCTACAAAGCTCCGGCCGGAAGGAAGATTACCCGGGAGGATGTGGAGGAAGCAAAAACAGATACAGCGCTTTACATCGTCAGCCGGACTGCCGGAGAAGGAGCGGATCGGCATCAGGAGAAGGGAGATTACTACCTGTCCGGGGAAGAATATGAGAACCTGAAGGAAGTGGCGGCGCAGTTTTCCAACACTATTGTGGTGCTGAATACCGGCGGTATGATGGATCTGTCCTTCATGGAGGAAATCGGAGGAATCAAGGGGCTGATTTTCCTGTCCCAGCCGGGGATGGAAGGCGGAAATGCCCTTGCAGATGTGGTGAGCGGCGTCGTAACACCCAGCGGAAAGCTGACGGATACCTGGGCAGCAGCCTATGAGGATTATCCTTCCTATGATACCTACAGCCACAACAACGGAAACCTGGACACGGAATATTACCGGGAAGGAATTTTTGTGGGCTACCGGTATTTTGACCGTCTGGGCAAAAAGCCGGCTTATGAATTCGGCTATGGATTGTCTTACACCACCTTTGAAGTGACGGGAAATGTGACTGCGCTGGAAAAGGAGGATGTTACGGTAGAAGCTCTCGTGAAAAATACCGGAGATATGTATTCCGGAAAAGAAGTTGTTCAGATTTATGTGGAGCCGCCGAAAGGAAAGCTGGAGAAGGAAGTACAGCGTCTGGCGGCCTTTGCAAAAACGGACATTCTGGCGCCGGGAGAGACCCAGAAGCTGGCCATCCGTTTCTCCCTGCGAAATCTGACCTCCTACAGTGAAAAACAGGCTTCCTACATTCTGGAGCCTGGAAACTACGTGGTGAAGGTGGGAAATTCCTCCAGAAATACTGCAGGTGCGGCAGTTCTGTCTCTGGATCGGGAGATTGTGACGGAGAAGCTTCGCAATATCTGTCCGCTGCAGGAGGCATTTACCGAGGATTCACTGCCGGAAGCAGCCAGGGAAACGGATTTTTCGGCTTTGCCTGTATGGAAGATCGCGGCTTCTGAAATCGAGACGGTAACCGTGGATTATGAGCGGGAAACCGGAGTTTCGGAAGAAGCAAAGGCCATTGCCGCAAGAATGACACCGGAAGAAATGGTCAGTCTGACGGTGGGCGCGGTAAACGGCAACCGCCCGACGGAGATCGGCAACGCGGCCATTACAGTTCCGGGAGCGGCCGGAGAGACAACGCCCTATCTCATGGAAAAATATGGTGTATCCAATATTGCTGTGGCTGACGGACCGGCAGGAATCCGCCTGAGCAAGCATTATCAGGTGGCTGCAGACGGAACCATTTACAAGCAGGATATCCTTCATTCTCTGGAGGGAGGCTTCTTTGCAAAAACAGAATGGCACGAGGATGCCGAAGATTACTATCAGTATTGTACGGCCATGCCGGTGGGGCATATGGTGGCCCAGACCTGGAATCCGCAGCTGATTGAAAAAGTAGGTCATGCAGTGGGCGTGGAGCTGGAAGAGTTCGGCATTACCCTGTGGCTGGCTCCCGGTATGAATATCCATCGCAATCCTCTGTGCGGACGGAACTTTGAATATTATTCGGAGGATCCGGTAATCAGCGGCATCATGGCGGCTGCCATGACAAGGGGCGTTCAGCGTGTGCCTGGTGTGGGAACCACCATTAAGCATTTTGCCTGCAACAATCAGGAAGACAACCGGTTTTTCTCAGACAGTGTCTTATCCGAGCGGGCCCTGCGGGAGATCTATCTCAAGGGCTTTGAGATCGCGGTGAAAACGTCCAGGCCCATGTCCATCATGACTTCCTACAATCTGGTGAACGGGATCCACACCGCCAACAGCTATGATCTGTGTACCCTGGCTGCCAGAAAAGAATGGGGCTTTACCGGAATTATCATGTCTGACTGGCAGACGACGAAAAGGGGTTCGGACGCGGCCGTCTGCATGCAGGCCGGAAATGATCTGATTATGCCGGGTACGCCGGATGACAGGCAGCTTATTCTGGATTCTCTGGAGGGCAAAGGAAATATTCTGCTGAAGCCGGAGGATCTGAGAAGATGTACAGAAAACATGATCCAGCTGATCTTTGATTCCAACCAGTATGAAGAATGTGTCAGCTATCTTGACAAATTTGACAATTTGGAGGATTATTTTACTGTAATAAGAAAATAACAAAAGACCTGGAGGAGAATGATGAACGAGAGAGATGACAAGTTTCTGGGAACGGAGAATATCTGGAAATTAATGCTCAGCCTGGGGCTTCCGACGATTGTGGGACAGGTCATTAATATTCTGTACAATATTGTGGATCGAATTTATATCGGCCATATTCCGGGAGTGGGCTCCTACGCACTGACCGGAGTTGGGATTACCCTTCCCATTATTACCCTGATTTCTGCTTTTGCTGCCATTGTGGGCTCCGGAGGAGCCCCTCTGGCTGCAATCTGGATGGGAAAAGGGGATCAGAAGCATGCAGAAAAAATACTGGGAAACGGCGTCTTTATGCTCTGCAGCTTTTCTGTGATTCTGATGGCGGTCTTTTTCCTTTTTAATGCGCCGATCCTGAAAATGTTCGGAGCAAGCGAAAACACCTTCCCCTATGCCAACCGGTATATTACGATTTATCTTTTTGGAACGGTTTTTGTGGAGCTGTACCTTGGCCTGAATACCTTTATCATCGCTCAGGGAAACTCCCGCTATGCCATGACTGCCATTATTGCAGGTGCTGTGCTGAATACCATTCTGGATCCGATTTTTATTTTTGCTTTTGGAATGGGAGTTCAGGGAGCAGCCTGTGCCACAGTTATTTCCCAGGGAGCCAGCGCTTTTCTGGTGGTGTCTTTCCTGAAGGGAAAACGAAGCAGGATCCGGATTCAGCTGCCTTACTGCAGGCCGGATATCCGGATTATCAAAAATATTTCCTCCCTCGGAATCTCTCCGTTTGTCATGCAGTCTACGGAAAGCCTGATTACCATTGTGCTGAACCGGAGTCTGGCCTATTACGGCGGGGACCTTTATGTGGGTTCTCTGACCATTCTCCAGAGTATTATGCAGTTTTTCATGGCTCCGGTTTCCGGCTTTACCCAGGGGGTGCAGCCGATTATCAGCTACAATTACGGAGCCGGGAAATTTGACAGAGTCCGGACTGTTTACCGGAGAATGATGGCGATCTGTACCTCATTCCTGACCTGCAGCGCCATTTTGCTGATTGTTTTTCCGGGGCCCTTTGCCGGTCTGTTTACCACGGATACGGAACTTATCGGGCTGCTGAAGCAGGTGATTCCCATTTATATGGCCGGTATGCTGGTGTTCGGCCTGCAGGTAAGTATTCAGCCCGTCTTTCTGGCGCTGGGACAGGCCAAGATTTCGCTTTTTATTGCCACTCTGCGGAAGATTATACTGCTGATTCCACTGGCACTGATTCTGCCGCTGAAGTTCGGCGTAATGGGGATTTATTATGCGGAACCGCTGGCAGATGTGACGGCTGCGCTGATTGCCACAGGGCTGTTTCTGGTCAATATCCGGAAAATTCTGTCTTCGGAGGCGCTGAATAAAATACGATGAGAGGGGAGAAGCCTGCTATGAGTAAGGCATTTTGGATCTGGTATCCGGGAGATTTTGAAATTTATCACGGGATGCTTCAGAATTTCAGCAGGGAAGAGCGGGGATTTAGGTGGCCGGCTTACTGGCATCTGGATGACTGCTGCAAAAATGTGCGGTATGCCAGAACCTATGAGCTGGAGCGGGAGGAAACCTTTCAGGTGTTTTCCCATGCCCATGCCTATGTGAGAGTGAACCGAAAAAAGTATCGTCTGGGTGAGACGATATCCTGCGGTCCGGGAGCGGTGACGGTGGAAATCTACGCCGGGTGCCCGGAGGGGATTCCGGCTGTTCTGGTTGAGGGAGAAGCTGTTTTCTCAGACGGCACCTGGAATGTGGACGATTTCCTGTGTGACCCGAAGCCGGTGGGATACAATGTGCGCTATACCAGGCGGGAGCAGAATCCTTCTTTCTGGGAATACGAAGAAAAGGACGTGGCGCCAGTCTCTTCGGAGTCAGTGAAGGACGGGGTTCTCTATGAGTTTCAGACAGAAATTGTGGCCGGGCTGAAGCTGAACTTTCCGAAGGGGTTTCATCCGGTAACGCTGTGTTACGGGGAATCCAGGACTGAGGCTCTGGATGTGGAAAACTGCTATTTCCGGCAGAGTCTTGCTTCAGAAACGGAGCATATTCCGGTTCGGGCCTTCCGCTTTCTCTATCTGCCGGATGCATGTCCGGGGGAAGTGGAAGTTACGGCGGAAAAACAGTATGTGGATCTGCCGTCTAAAAGCTTTTTCTGCTGTGACAATGAAATGCTGAACCGGATCTGGAAAACGGCGGAAGAAACCTTTCAGCTGTGCAGCGGTGTTTTTTTCCTGGACGGCGTGAAAAGAGACCGCTGGATCTGGTCCGGAGACGCTTACCAGAGTTATTTCATCAACCGGTATCTGATGTTTGATGAGGACATTGCCAGGAGAACCATGTGGGCCCTGCGGGGAAAAGACCCCGTTCAGCAGCACATTAATACCATTGTGGATTATTCCATGTACTGGGTCATCAGTATCCGGGATCATTATGAAATGACAGGGGACCGGAAATTTGTGGAAATGATCTACCCGAGAATGCAGAGTATGATGGAATTCCTGGAAAAGCAGCTGGATGACAGGGGATTTCTGGTTGGACGGCCCGGAGACTGGATTTTTATTGACTGGGCGGATATGGACAAAACCGGCGCGGTATGCGCGGAGCAGATGCTTCTGGCCAGATGCTGTGAATCCATGGCGGAACTGGCGGCGCTCATTGGGAAAGAGGATGCCGGGGATTATCAGAAAAAATATGAGCAGTTAAAAGAAGACATCAACCGGTGCTACTGGGATGAGAAAAAGAGTGCTTATATTGACAGTTTTTCATCAGGCCGGAATCATGTTTCACGACACGCGAATATTTTTGCGATTTTGTTTGAGATTGCCGATCAGAGGCAGGCAGAAGAAATTTACCAGAAGGTACTGTGCAGTCCGGACGTTCCTCCGATCACAACCCCTTATTTCAAATTTTTTGAACTGGAGGTTCTGTGCCGGATGGGACGAGAAGAGGAAGTGCTGTCCGGCATACTGGATTACTGGGGCGGAATGCTTTCTGAGGGTGCTGTGACCTTCTGGGAAGAATATGATCCGGAGAAACAGGGAGAGAAACATTATGAAATGTACGGAGATCCCTACGGGAAGAGTCTCTGCCATGCCTGGGGAGCCAGTCCCATTTATCTGATCGGCCGGTATTTTATGGGAGTCCGGCCGACGGCTCCGGCATACGGGCATTTTCTGGTGGAACCGAAGGTATCCCTTTTCAAACATGTTCACTGCAGATTTCCGCTGAAAGGCGGATGGGTTGAAATGACATGGGATCAGGACAAACTGAAGGTTCTGACAAATAAAGAAGGAGGAACCCTCCGAATCGATGGAGGTTCCTTTGCACTCCGGCCAGGTCAGGAGCTGGAGATGACTGTGGGCGGCCATTAGGCCGCCCACGCTGCATTCTGAGGTTATTTCCGCGGGTGCGGAAACCGGACGCGGCGCAGCCGCCCGCCCCGATGCCCGTCAGACACGCTTCGTTTCCTGCTTTCCCCCGCGCGCTTATTATCAGCTGCTCCCGCTAAACTCGCCCCTGCGGGGCTCAGACAAAGCTCCGCGGCTGAAGCTAGCGCAGGGGAAACCGACGGAAGCCTCGCTATCGTCATGCGGGCAATCGGTCCGGCAGACTGCGCCGCTGGTCGGATTTGCCGTACAGGCGAAAATGGGGACTGCAGGATCGATTACCTCCAGATTCGCTGGGAAAGCTCGGTTAAAATCCCTCTGCACGCCTTTGCAGCCGCAGTTCCTTGCGTTTCAGAGCCCCATCCCATTCCGCCTGCTGTTCTGCGGTCTCTACAATCAGCTTCGGAACAGGTGTGGGTTTGTCCTGTTCATCCATGGCTACCATCATAAAGTGAGTTACCCGACAAATGAGCCTTCCGTCGATTTTTCCGTGCTGTGCACTTCCAAAATCGACGAAAACATTCGCAATTCGCTCATTTTTCTTCGAAAAATGGCTGCTTGCTCATGTTTTGCGGGCCCCATAGACATGAAAATCCATGCAGGCACGGATTTTCATGTCCATTTGTCCCTTGGCTCATAAAATAGGCCCGGTTCACCGGATAGCGCATACCGTCAGGCCGCTCCACGTAGGAGTCCACCCGAACCTCCATGGAGGTCCGGCCTGTATAGGTGACATGTCCGATGAGTACCAGCAGATCGCCGGAATGCGTGGCAGATTTAAACTGCAGATTGTCAATGGCCGCTGTGGTGACATTGATCTGACCTGAATGGCGTTTGGCAACGACACCTGCTACTTCGTCGATCCACTGCAGGAGCATGCCGCCGAATAAACGGCCTCCGCCGTTTAAGTGGGATGGCATCACCAGATGGACCTGTTCGGTGCGGGAGTCCTCCATATGTTTTTCATTTATCATTTGATCACTGCCTTTCCAGCGCAGGGTGCCAGAATCTGACAGGACCTGTGCTTTTTTACCGGGGGGGAGAACGTCCGCCGGCATCTTATTCTCAGTATATGACAAAAATTCAGGGGGATCAACCCGGTACATCAATTTCGAAATAACTACACCAAATAACTTGCCTGTTTCTCCGATTGCACATGGCAAAAAGCTTCGGCGTAGCTGGATTTTTTTACAGGAGCAGAAAAATGCACGCGGTGCAACCGGCGACTGGCAGACTTCAGCCGCAGGGGAACAGAAGAACAGAGTCCCTGTGACGATAGCGAGGCTTCCGTCGAGAGGGCTGCGCTAGCTGCCGCCACCGAGCGTCTGTCTGAGCCGACGGCACACAGGAACAAAATTTGTGAAAAATAAGCTGCGAAGCAGCGGGAAGTGCCGGAGGCGAGTTTGCGCGAATGGCGGCAAACAGGCGCGCGGCCCGAACAGGAAACGCAGCGTGTCACAGGACCTGTCTTCTGGTCCCAGCGGCGTCAGTCAGTCATCCATCCATCCATGCATGCAGTCACGACTTGCGGCAATTTTTCAGCGACCTTACGCAGAACCGCTTGCCGACCGCTCCTAAAACTGGTATTCTGAAAGCATCCGGAAAGCATCTGCTCCCAACTGTACAGAAAAGGAGGCTCTCTCATGATTGTAGCAGTGATTATTCTTCTCACAAATCTGTTTATTCTTCTTATTTTGCACGCGGAATTTCAATCTGCCGGAAGTCTGTCCGCACGAAAATTTTTCGGCAGCTGGCTCCCGCCCCAGGCCCGGCAGGATCCAGGGCTTCTGGAGCTGTCGGCAGCTTATAAAAAAGGTGTCAGGCGTCAGACCCTGCTGGCTGTTTTTCTGAACCTCCCTTTTTTTCTGGTGGATTTGATCGGAATGGGATTTTTTATGCTGTATTATACTCTGTGGCTGGCTCTGGCCATCGGAGGCTATTTTTACGTCTTTTCCAAAAGCATGCGCAGCCTGTTTGAGCTGAAGAGGGAGAGGGGCTGGTTTGATCCGCAAAATCTCAGCCTTTATTCGCCGGAGGATGGTTCCGAGCCTTTCCTGGCTGATGATGATCAGTTCTGGCTGAAGGGCTGGTACAAGAATCCCCAGGATGAGCATATCCTTGCGCCACAGAAGATTCCGGCCATGAATATGGGGTTTAATCTGGGAAATAAAACGGGGCGGATTCTGAACGCGGTCACCTGGGGAGTGACAGCAGCGCTGATGCTTGGGTTGTCCGTCTGGTTTCTGTTCATGGATTTCGCGCCGTATACGCTGGAGATCCGGGATGAGCAGGTGATTGTGGACGGGGGAGGATATGGAGCGGATTTCAGTCTGGAGGAGATTACAGCGCTGTCTTTGGAGGAAAAAATTCCCGAAGTGCCCAGGACAAGAACAAACGGGGCGGAAACAGACAGCTATCTGCTGGGAAATTTTGATCTGAAGGGCATTGGACGATGCAGGCTGTTTTATTATGTCGGCTATTCTCCGGTGATCCGGATTGAGACAGAGAAGTATACAGTTTTCTTCAATACAAAAGATTCTGAAAAAACGGAAAAAATATACAAAGAACTGAAAAACACGGCGGATATTTCAACAGATTATACATAGTTAAAAATTTATTTATTGAAAATGACAGGTAAAAATGTTGAAAAATGTCATGTGATAGGATATACTTATGGTAAAAAATGTGCAGGAAACAATATACCAACCACATCAGGAGGAGGTAAAAAAATGTTAAGTCAGTCCTACTATGACAAAGCAGACGAGATCATCGAACATTATGGGAGAAAACCCAGTTCCCTGATTCCCATCATGCAGGATATCCAGGGGGTATACCGCTATTTACCCGGAGAACTGCTGACCTATGTGGCAAAGGAGATCGGCGTAAAGGAAGCCAAAGCCTACAGTGTGGCCACCTTTTATGAGAACTTCTCCTTTGAGGCAAAGGGCAGGTACATCATTAAAGTTTGCGACGGAACTGCCTGTCATGTACGGAAATCCACACCGATTCTGGAGGCTCTGCAGAAAGAGCTGGGTCTGAGTAAGAAAAAGCACACCACTGATGATATGATGTTTACGGTGGAAACCGTATCCTGTCTGGGCGCATGCGGACTTGCCCCGACGATGACCGTAAACGATGAAGTACATCCGAATATGACGCCGGAGAAAGCACTGGCTCTGCTGGATGAATTGAGAGGGGGAGCAGTATGAGTATTGAAAACAGAGAAGCACTGGCAAATGTCTGTCAGAAAACTCAGGAAGAGATTGCTTCCTACCGGTGCCGTGTTCTGGTCTGCGCCGGAACCGGCTGTATTGCCACCGGTTCCCAGAAAATCTTTAGCCAGATGCAGGAGCTCTGCCGGGACCTGGAGAATGTATCGGTGGAATTTCAGAAGGATGTTCCCCATATCGGCGTAGTGAAAACAGGCTGCCAGGGGATCTGTGAGCTGGGACCGCTGGTGCGTATTGAACCGCAGCATTTCCAGTATGTGAAGGTACAGCCCGAGGACTGTCGGGAGATTTTCGAAAAATCCGTATTAAAGGGAGAGCCGGTGGAACGCCTTTTCTATCATAAGGGAGAGACTTCCTATGCCCGCCCCGAAGAGATTCCCTTCATTGCAAAGCAGACCCGGATCGTTCTGGAGAACTGCGGAAAGATCAATGCGGAATCCATTGAAGAATATATTGCAGCCGGCGGCTTTTCCGCGCTTGCGAAGGCATTGTTTGATATGACACCTGAGCAGGTTGTGGCGGAAGTGGATCAGTCCGGACTGCGGGGAAGAGGCGGCGGCGGATTCCCGGCAGGCAAAAAATGGAAACAGGTGGCACGTCAGCCGGAAAAGGTGCGCTATGTGGTATGTAATGGTGACGAGGGTGACCCCGGCGCATTCATGGATGGAAGCGTGATGGAAGGCGATCCCTACAAGCTGCTGGAAGGTATGATTATTGCAGCATATGCTGTGGCGGCTCATGACGGCTATATTTATGTGCGTGCGGAGTATCCGCTTTCTGTGGCAAGACTGAAGCATGCCATTGCAGAGGCGGAAAAGAACGGACTGTTGGGTGACAATATTCTGGGAAGCGGATTCAGCTTCCATATGCATATCAACCGGGGAGCGGGAGCTTTTGTCTGCGGCGAAGGAAGCGCGCTGACGGCCTCCATTGAAGGAAACCGCGGTATGCCTCGTGTAAAACCGCCCCGTACTGTGGAAAAAGGACTCTGGGAGAAACCCACCGTCCTCAATAATGTGGAGACCTTTGCCAATGTACCCAGGATTATTCTGGAAGGGGCTCAATGGTTCCGCACCATCGGAACAGAGGGAAGCCCTGGAACCAAAACCTTCTCCATCACCGGTGTTATCGAAAATACCGGCCTGATTGAAGTGCCCATGGGAACTACCCTTCGGGAAATTATTTACGACATCGGCGGCGGAATCAAGGACGGCGGAACGTTCAAGGCTGTCCAGATCGGAGGACCTTCCGGCGGCTGTCTGACCACGGATCATCTGGATGTGGGACTGGATTTTGACTCTGTAAAGAAATACGGTGCGATTGTGGGCTCCGGCGGTCTGGTAGTCATGGACGAGCATACCTGTATGGTAGAGGTTGCCCGGTTCTTCATGAGCTTTACCCAGAGAGAGTCCTGCGGAAAATGCGTGCCCTGCCGCGAGGGTACCAAACGGATGCTGGAAATTCTGGAGCGTATTGTGGCAGGTCAGGGGCAGCTCTCAGATCTGGATGAGCTTCAGGAAATTGCGGAAATGGTTAAGAGCATGGCACTGTGCGGACTTGGAAAAAGCGCGCCCCTGCCGGTTCTCAGCACTCTGAAAACCTTCCGGGATGAATATGTGGAGCACATTGTGGATAAGAAATGCCGCGCAAAGACCTGTCAGGCCCTGCGTCAGTACAAGATTAACCCGGAATTCTGCAAGGGCTGCAGCAAATGTGCGAAGAACTGTCCGGTGGGAGCCATCTCCGGTCAGATCAAGAAATGTTTCCATATTGACCCGAATATCTGTATCAAGTGTGGTGCATGTAAGGAAAACTGTGCGTTTGATGCTATTTATGTAGAAGCATAGGAGGGATGATTGTATGGGAACAATGATAATTGATGGAAGAAAAGTAGAATTTACCGATGAGAAAAATATACTCTCGATAATCCGTAAGGCAGGAATCAACCTGCCGACCCTGTGCTATCATTCCGAGCTGTCCACTTTCGGCGCCTGCCGTCTGTGTACGGTGGAGGATGACAAAGGACGTACCTTTGCCTCCTGTTCGGAAGAACCGCGGGACGGGATGGTAATTTATACGAATACGGGAAGACTTCGGAAATACCGGAAGCTGATCGTGGAGCTTTTACTGGCTGCTCACTGCAGAGACTGTACCACCTGTGTCAAGAGCAGCGCGTGTGTTCTGCAGGATCTTGCTCATAAGATGAACATTCTGAATGTTCGTTTTCAGAATACCAGAGAGGAGAGACCACTGGATTTCAGTTCACCGTCTCTGGTGCGTGACCCGAATAAATGTATCCTCTGTGGCAACTGTGTGCGTGTCTGCGAGGAGCTTCAGGGCGTGGGAACCCTGGGATTTGCTTTCCGTGGGACGGATGCCATGGTTATGCCGGCCTTCAATAAAAAAATTGCTGAGACGGATTGTGTGAACTGTGGTCAGTGCCGGGTTTACTGCCCCACTGGCGCTATTTCCATTAAGACCAATGTGGGTGAGGTGTGGGATGCCCTGGCAGATCCCAATACCCGTGTCGTAGCTCAGGTGGCTCCTGCTGTGCGTGTAGCGGTGGGTGATGCTTTCGGTCTTCCCAAAGGAGAGAGCGTGATGGGGAAAATCGTGGCAGTTCTCCATAGAATGGGCTTTGATGAGGTTTATGACACTGCGTTCAGCGCGGACCTGACCATTATGGAGGAGTCTCAGGAATTCCTGGAGAGAGTGGAAAAGGGCGAAAACCTGCCCCTTCTGACCTCCTGCTGTCCCGCATGGGTGAAATTTGTTCATGAGCAGTATCCGGAGCTGATTCCGAATATTTCCACTTGCCGTTCACCTCAGGAGATGTTCTCTGCACTGATTCAGGAGCATGGGAAAAATCTGGAAAAGAAAACGGTGGTTGTGTCTATTATGCCCTGTACGGCCAAAAAAATGGAGATTCTTCGTCCGGACAGTGTGAATAACGGAAAACGCAATACTGACTGGGTAATCACCACGACAGAGCTGATCCGTATGATCCGCAATTCCGGGATTGAATTTGCTGCACTGGAGGAGGAAGCGTGCGATATGCCCTTTGGCTTTGGCTCCGGCGGCGGCGTGATTTTCGGCGTGACCGGCGGTGTGACGGAGGCTGTTCTGCGGCGTCTGGTAGACAGACATGATAAAGCTTCCATGGATGCCATTGCAGAATGTGGTGTCCGCGGCGATCAGGGAATTAAAGAATTTACTGTTGATTATAAGGGAACGCCCATTAACGTCTGTGTTGTCAGTGGTCTTGCCAATGCCCGGACTGTTATGGATCGCGTAAAGAGCGGAGAGGCGAACTATCACATTATTGAGGTTATGGCATGCAGACGCGGCTGTATCATGGGAGGCGGTCAGCCGGTAAGGGCCGGAGATCGGACCAAGGCAGCCAGAGCGAAGGGCCTGTATGATGCGGATAACACGATGAGTATCAAGAAATCCGATGAGAATCCGCTGGTGCAGTCTCTGTATGAAGGAATGCTGAAGGGCAGAGAGCACGAACTGCTGCACAACCAGATTCCGTGGTAATTCTGTAAAATCCAAAGGCAATCTCAACTGGTTATAGGGTAAACCTATAACCAGTTGAATTTTTTTGAGATTAACACTTTTTCAAAAAGAATGATATCATGTAACTTGTCAGAGAGAAAGGAATAAAACGATCCGATCGTAAGGAAAACAATTGATCAGGAAAGGATAGACATGTCTGAAATTGTAATCGAAAATGTGTGCAAAACCTTCCAGACGAAGGACGGAACGGTGAATGCGCTGAAAAATGTCAGTTTGACCATCGAAGCCGGAGATATCTATGGAATTATTGGTATGTCCGGTGCCGGCAAAAGTACGCTGGTACGGTGTATGAACTTCCTGGAAGTTCCCACGGAAGGCCGGGTTTATATAAAAGGAAACTCACTTGGGGATTTTACGGAAAAGGAGCTGCGGAAGCAGCGGGAAGACATCGGAATGATTTTCCAGCATTTTAATCTGCTGATGCAGAAATCCGTTCTGGAAAATGTCTGCTTTCCTCTATATATTCAGAAGAAGAGCAAGGCAGAAGCCCGGGCGCGTGCAGCGGAGCTTCTGGAAATCGTAGGTCTGAGCGATAAGATGCATGCTTATCCGGCTCAGCTGTCCGGCGGGCAGAAGCAGAGAGTTGCCATCGCCAGAGCGCTGGCTTCCGATCCGAAGATTCTGCTCTGCGACGAGGCCACCAGTGCCCTGGATCCCCAGACGACCTCCTCTATTTTGGAGCTTTTAAAAGATATTAACCAGAGATTTGGCATTACCATTGTCATCATTACCCATCAGATGTCTGTGGTTCGGGAGATTTGCTCCCATGTGGCCATCATGAAAGAAGGGGAAGTGGCGGAGATCGGAAATGTTGAGGATATTTTCAATCATCCGAAATCTCAGGTTGCCAGAGAACTGATCCGTAAGGATTCCGGAAGTGATGCGGATGACATGAGACGGGCCACCCGGGACCGAATCCGCAGCGGTGAAAAAATCCGTATTGTTTATTCCGCAAATTCTGCCTTCGAGCCGGTGATTTCCAATATGATTCTCACCTTTGGGGAGCCGGTGAATATTCTCCGGGCCGACACGAAAAACGTAGGCGGCGTGGCAAAAGGGGAAATGATTCTGGAGTTTATCAAGGACAGTACCCAGTCAGAAGCGATGAAGCGGTATCTGAAGCAGAGGGGACTTGAAATCGGGGAGGCGAATGACTATGTGGACTAAAGAAGTGATCCAGATGATCGCAGAAGGTGTCTGGGCGACACTGGCCATGACGCTGATCTCTACGCTGTTTGGATATGTGATCGGCCTTCCCATGGGAGTAGCCCTGGCGGTGACGGATAAGGAAGGACTGATGCCCAACAAAGTGGTTTATAAGGTTCTGGATGTGATCGCGAACATCATCCGAAGTATTCCGTTTTTGATCCTGTTGATTTTACTGATTCCATTAACCAGGCTGATTGTGGGAAAGAGCTACGGCTCGGCGGCTACCATTGTACCGCTGGTCATTGCGGCGGGTCCTTTCATAGCCCGTATGGTGGAATCTTCCATTAAAGAAGTAGATGCTGGCGTTGTGGAGGCAGCACGTTCCATGGGAGCCGGCAACTGGCGCATCATTACCAGAGTGCTTCTGGTGGAAGCCAGAACTTCTCTGATTACCGGTGCAACCATTGCCACCGGAACGATTTTAGGCTATTCCGCCATGGCAGGAACCGTCGGAGGCGGAGGACTGGGCGATATTGCCATCCGCTACGGTTATTATCGTTACCAGACAGATATTATGGTAGTTACCGTTGTTCTGCTGGTAGCACTTGTACAGTTATTCCAGACGGTGGGCATGGTGATTGCTTCCCGTTTAGATAAAAGAAAGTAAAAAGAAAAATAAAAAATAAAGAAAATGAGGAGGAACCCATCATGAAAAAATTATTAGCAGTTCTTGTAACAGGAGCATTAGCAGCAGGTACTCTTGGAGGATTTTGCGCTTTTGCCGAGGAAGATACGACCATTACCGTGGCTGCTTCCCTCAAGCCCCACTCCGAGATTCTGGAGCAGGCAAAGCCTCTTCTGAAAGAGAAGGGATATGATCTGGAGGTTACGGTATTTGAAGATTACGTGCTGCCAAATGAGGTTGTAGAAAGTGGAGAAATGGATGCAAATTACTTCCAGCATATTCCGTATCTGGAGCAGTTCAATGAACAAAAGGGTACCCATCTGGTAAATGCGGGCGGTATCCACTATGAGCCCTGCGGAATTTACCGTGGAACCAAGGACAGCCTGGATGACATTGCAGAGGGTGATACCATCGCGATTCCCAACGATACCACCAATGAGGCAAGGGCGCTTCTGCTTCTGCAGGCCAATGGTCTCCTCACGCTGAAAGAGGGAGCAGACCTGACGGCAACGGTGAATGATATTGCAGAAAATCCCTACAATCTGGAGATTGTTGAGCTGGAAGCTGCACAGGTGCCGCGTGTTGCAGAAGAGACCGCTTATGTGGTTGTGAATGGAAATTACGCTCTGGAAGCAGGATTTACCGCAGAGGATGCTCTGGCATATGAGAAATCCGATTCCGAAGCTGCCAGGACCTATGTAAATGTGATTGCAGTAAAAGAGGGCAATGAGGAAAACGAAGGCATCAAAGCTCTGGTAGAAGTTCTGAAATCTGATGAGATCAAGAATTATATTAATGAGACTTATGACGGTGCGGTGATTCCATTTGAGGAGTCTGAGGAAGAGGCGGAAGCTGCAGAGACCGAAGCAGCTGAGACGGAGACCGCAGCAGAATAAGCTGGAGAACAGAAATCCTGTCAAAGTCCAAACAGCAGGGACAGGAACGAGAAAGGCAGTCTGTACCGGAAGGAATATCCGGGCAGGCTGCCTTTTTGGCAGATTTACTGGAATGAAAGCTGTTTCTGTGCTATAGTAAAAGAAAAAACTGGGGGTAATCTTATGGAAAGACATGCATTTGCAATGGAAATAAAACCGGGAAGAATGAACGAATACCGGAAAAAGCTGGGGCAGATATGGCCGTCACTGACGGCGTTTCTGGACAGAAATGCCGTAAAGAATTTCAGCATCTGGAATACAGACGCTTTGATTTTTGGCTACTATGAGAAGGCGGACGGGGCAGTGCTGTCCGTGGAAGAGGAGAAAGCCAGAGAGGCACTGGCGGAACAGATCGAGGATACCTTCTGCTGGATTTCCACGCCGGGAAAGGATATGCGGCTGATGTACCACAATTTTGGTGTGGTACGGGAGAATAAGGAACTGATCCGTCATCGGATGTTTATGACGAAACTGAAACCGGGCTGTGAGGAAGAATACAAGCGCAGACATGACGGCCTGATCGCGCAGAGAGGGGATACGGTGGATCCGGGACCGGACAGCAACTTCAGTATCTGGTGTGCCGACGGCTATATTTTCGGATACGATGAGATTGATACGACCATGGAGACGGAACCGACAGAGGAGGATCGGAAAGCGACTATTGAATGGGAAACCCGCCAGCTGGGGATCATGGAATGGATTACCAACGACGTGGACTGGATGACAGGAGAACACCATTCTTCCAGCATCCGTCTGGCATGGCATGAAGGAAAGTAGCAGGTACTTCCGGAAAAAGAAAGCCGGAAAAAGAGTCCGGACCGGCAGCAGAGAAAGGCAGGAAAGAGAGGAAACAAGGGATGATAGGAATCGGAATTGATACCGGCGGTACCTATACAGATGCAGTGGTTTATGATCTGGAAACCCGGGAGGTGTTATGCGCGGGAAAGGCGCTGACGACGAAATCACAGCTGGAAATCGGGATTGCAGCGGCGCTGGACACGCTGGATCCGGAGGCGGTGGGAAAAGCAGAGCTGCTGTCTTTATCCACCACTCTGGCTACCAATGCCTGTGTGGAAGACAAGGGCAGCCGCGCGAAGCTTCTTCTGATCGGGGTGGATGAGGAATCCAGAGAACGGCTGAAGGACGTTTACGCATCCTACGGCTTTCAGGATTTGAGTCAGCTGGTGTTTCTGGATGGCAGGCCGGAAAAGATCTACGCGAATCCCCGGGAACCGGACTGGGAGGAGCTGAAACGGCGGATTCCGGAGGAATTTGCCGAGTGCAGTGCGGCAGGCGTGGTGCAGATTTATCCCCGGGCCAACGGCGGGAGATTTGAAAAACAGGCCAGAAAGCTGCTGGAAGAGGAGCTTGGGATTCCGGTGACCATTGCCTATGAAATGTTTGACGAGGCAGACGTTTTAAAACGGGGAGCCGGAACGCTTCTGAATGCCAGGCTGATTCCGCTGATCGATGAATTTCTGCAGGCGGTAAAAAATGTCTGCAGGGAGCGAAAGCTGGAGCTTCCGATTACCATTGTACGCAGCGACGGCAGCATGATGTCCGAAACTCTGGCCCGGGAATGTCCGGTGGAAACACTGCTGTCCGGCCCGGCGGCCAGCGCGGTGGGCGGAAGCGTCCTTGCCGGGGAGGCGGACGCAATGATTGTGGACATGGGGGGAACCACCACAGACATCGCGCTGGTTCGGAAAAATTGTCCGGTTATGGCAGACACAGGTATTTATGTCGGAAAATGGAAAACCATGGTAAAGGGGATGGATGTGGATACCTTTGTGCTGGGGGGAGACTGTGCGCTGCGTTTTCAGGAAGGCAGGCTCTTTCTCGACAACCGTCGGGTGATTCCGCTGTCTCTTCTTGCCAGTGAACATCCGGAGGTGACCGGGAAGCTTCGGAGGCTGGCGGGAAAGCGCCGGACGCATACCAGAATGCTTCATGAATTTTATGTGCTTCAGAAAGATATTTCCGGAGATTCCAGATATACAGAAGAGGAGCGGAAGCTGTGCAAAGCCCTGTTGGAGGGCCCGCTGATGGCAGAGGAGCTGGCAGGAAAGCTTGGAACAGAGATTTATTTTCTGGCCACAGACAGGCTGGAGGAGGAAGGCGTTCTGATGAAAAGCGGGCTGACGCCTACCGATCTGATGGTGGTAAAGGGGGATTTCCCGATATATGCGCCGGATGCGGCTCTGGCAGCCATGGAATTTCTGGCTCTGAATACGGAGATTTCGCCGGAGGAGCTTCCTGACAGGGGCTATGATCTGGTGGAAAAAAAGCTTTACTGTAATATTGTGCGTGTGCTGCTTCGGCAGAAATATCCGAAAAAATTCCGGGAGCTTGGTGAAAAAGGGATTGCGGAATTTATTGAATGGTCTTATGAAGATGCGAAAAACGGCGGGGAGGGAGAATGGATGGCCGCTTCTGTGGCTGCAAAGCTACCGATTGTGGGCGTAGGCGCCCCCATTCACATTTTTCTGCCCCGGGTGGCGAAGCTTCTGGGGACCCGGGCGGTGATCCGGCAAAATGCGCCGGTTGCCAATGCGCTGGGAGCCATCGCCGGCCAGGTTGTGACCAGGATTTCGGTTCATGTGAAAGCGGAATATAAGGGGGCACTGCTGGCGGGCTATTCCGTGCTGGAGGACACCAGGACGCGGATGTTTGAGACTTACGATGAGGCAGAGCAATTTGCGGTGGAAACCGGGAAAAAACAGGCACTGGCCAGGGCCGGAAGGCAGGGAGCTTCCTCACCGGAGCTTCAGGTACAGATCAAAAAGATCCGAAATGACGCGGCAGGTGCCAGCATCTTTTTTGAAAGTAATGTGGAAGTGACTGCCGCAGGATCGTTCCAGGCTGCCGCTGCGGGACAAAATGGAAAGGCGCCGGAGCCGTGAATGGAGAGAACAGCAGACGGGGATGATTTGTCAGGGAAAAGCGGTTCAGCAGGTTGAATAAGAAGGAGACAGATGTTATAATGGTGTTACACTGACTGTGGAACACCAATGCAAAAGGCGGATGGATATGGTTGAAAATATTTTTTTGGAGGATCTTCCGAAAATAACCTTTGAGGAATATATGAAATTTAATGCGGACTGCCGGGAGAACATGGGAGAGATGCTCCCGCTTTCGGTGTACCGTCTGTTGGAGTATTCGATCCGGGAGGAACTGTATGATCGTTTTGGAAAGGATACGCAGATTGAGATTTTCCGGAAGGCGGGCTACCGTTCCGGATGCTATTTCGCAAATCATATGCTGAATCTTCAGCTTCCGATGAATGAGTTTGTGGCCGAGCTCCAGAATCGTATGGTAGAGATGAAAATCGGCGTGCTGCGTCTGGAGCGTCTCGATGAGCAGAGCGGGAAAATGATTCTGACTGTTGCCGAGGATGCGGACTGTTCCGGACTTCCGATTCTGGGAGAGACGGTCTGCAATTATGACGAAGGGTTTATTGCGGGGATTCTGTCCACGTATACCGGAAAGCCCTATGTGGCTGTGGAAGTGGACTGCTGGGCCACAGGAGAGCGGGTCTGCAGGTTCTGCGCTGAGGTAAAGCCGGAATAACCGGGAAGGAAAAGGTATGAGACCGCGATGGAAGAAAAAAACTGTGAACGGCTGTTTGAATATCTGCGGAGTATTCTTTATGATACAAAGGTACAGAAACTGAATATTGAGGAATTGGATGAACCGTTTCGAAAGCTGGGAATGGGGCTGCAGTATCTGGATCATGCTGTACAGGAGATGAAGGCCTATTCAGCGGATCTTTCCATTGGAAATCTGTCCGGTTTCTATCCGGGACGGGATAATTTCCTGTGTGAGAATCTGAAGAATCTCCACGCGAACCTGAACCATCTGACCTGGCAGGCAAAGCAGGTGGCCTCCGGAGATTATTCCCAGCAGGTATTTTATCTGGGGGAGTTTTCCGAGGCGTTCAATACCATGACAAAGCAGCTCTGCGAACGGGAGAAACTGCTGAAGCAGGAGGCGGAAAAGGAGAAAAGGCGGGCGGCTGCCATTGAAGGCTATCATGAGCTGTTTCTGGAGATGATGCGCAGGAGTAATGAACAGATTCTGGTGGTGGATGCGGAGACGAGGGAGATCATGTATGGGAATCTGCGGGAAGAGCGGGAGCCGGACAGCAGCAGGGAGCAGACTACCCTGGAGCAGCTCGTCGCCTCCAGAGAGGATATTTCGGAGAAAATCTGGGAAATCAGCGATGGCCGGGGCAGGGTTTTCCGTGTGATCACTGTTCTCATTGAATGGCAGGGACGTCGGGCCTATGCGCATATTCTGCGTGACGTTACACAGGAAAAGCAGGAAACGGAGAGGCTTGCTGACCAGGCATATACGGACCTGCTCACCGGTATCGGCAACCGTTTTTATTTTAAAGAGCAGGCAGAGCAGCTTCTGAAGCAGAATGTACCGATTCTGTGCTGCTATTTTGATCTGGATCATCTGAAATACATCAATGACCGTTACGGCCACGCGGAGGGCGATGAGTACATCCGGAGATTTGTCCGGGCGGTGAAAATCAGAATTCGTGAAAAGGATATCTTTGCCAGAATCGGAGGGGATGAGTTCTGCGCTGTATTTCAGGATTGTCCGGAGGAAACTGCCAGAGAAAAGCTGGCACAGATTCTGGAGGATTTCCGATCCATAAATGGTGACCGCTATCCATCCGGATTCAGCTACGGAATGATTGAGATCAAAGAGGAGGCTGCCAGACTGACGGTCAGCGATATGATGCGGCTGGCAGATGCTGAGATGTACAAGCAGAAACGCCTTCATAAACAAACCTATGAAAAGGAACTGGAGTTCAACTGATTTTTTTCACAGAAGATCTGGGCAAAAGAGTCCTCAGATCTTTTGTTTGTATTTGGACGTTCAATTTCTTTGCGCTTTGTAATTCATGCGCTGAGTCGTGTGTTCAAATACGAGTAGAGGGGTGGTATTTTGGATTGTTCTAAAGTGATTAATACGGATTATTATGTCATTTCAGATGATTTCAGACTTTTGGATTTCAATCAGAATGTGAAGGAAAGGTATAAAGGAATCCAGCGCCAAGACCTGTGCTATCAGGCAACGATGAAGCGTAATACTCCCTGACCGCACTGTCCCATTGCTGGCAATTCACAAAATACACATGGCCCAGGAACGTAAAGAGAGTGAACGAAGGGCTGTCACGGCCAGAGATCAGCTTTTGTCTGATATCACAAAAATGCTGTATGGCTATAATATGACGGTCAATGTGAACACGGGGAAATATACGATTATCAAAGGAAACGGCATGGAGCATACGGTGGCCTATTTACAGGCTCATGATCAATATGATGAAGTGTATCAGCATTTCTGCCAGAACACGGATGTCCTGTATCGCTCCCGCGCTGTTGAAATGCTGTCTCTCGATAACTACCGCGGCAGGATAGAGGAGCCCGGACTTGTAGGAACAGAAGAGTTTTTAGAGCATTTGCCGGATGGATCGGATGCCTGGCATGAAATGAATGTGATTGTGGGGTTTGACAGAGAGGGTGACCCCATTTTGCATATTCTGGGGCGTGATGTAACGGAGGCGCATGAAAAGGCAGATACTAAGGCACAGCTTGAGATTGCGAATGCTGCGAATGCCGCAAAGTCTGCTTTCCTGTTTAATATGTCCCATGATATCCGTACTCCGATGAATGCCATTATTGGATTCCGGGATCTTCTTGAAAAGCATCAGGAGGAGCCGGAGAAGAGAGCGGATTATCTGAGAAAAATCGAGGATGCGAGCAATGTTCTGCTTTCCATCATTAATAATGTGCTTGAGATGGCAAGAATTGAGAAAGGTACTCTGGAAATCGATGAAACTGCATGGAGCGCAGAGTAGTTCAATGATACACTGTATTCGGTTTTCTATGAGATGATGGTTCAGAAGGGAATCGATTTTACAAGGCAGGTTGTTGTCAACAATCATTATGTGTTCTGTGATCCAATCAAACTCAGAGAGATATTCCTGAATGTTCTTTCCAATGCCTACAAGTACACCAATCCGGGTGGGAAGGTGAATATGCGTCTGGAAGAAATACCATGTGATCGGGAAGGCTATGTTCTGTATCGGACCACAATTTCGGATACGGGTATCGGAATAAGTGAAGAATTCCTGCCGCATATCTTTGAGGAATTCACAAGAGAGAATAATACTACCGACAACAAGATTGAAGGTACAGGCCTTGGTATGCCAATTGTGAAGCGCCTTGTAGAGTTTTTGGATGGAACCATAGAAGTGAAGAGTGAAAAGGGTGTTGGTACAACCGTTATTATCACACTGCCTTACAGGATTGCGGAAAAGTCAAATCTGGTTGTGCACGCAGGAGTGGAGCTGGATCCGAAACTGTTTCAGGGCAAGCGTATTCTTCTTGCAGAGGATAATGAACTGAATGCGGAGATTGCAATGGAAATTCTGAGGGAAGCCGGTTTTGTGATTGAACGGGCGGAAGATGGACAGATTTGTGTGGACAAGCTGAAAAGGATGCCTTTCGGATATTATGATCTGATCCTGATGGACATTCAGATGCCGAATATGAATGGTTATGATGCGACTCGAACAATCCGGGCACTTCCGGATTCCAAGAAGGCGAATATTCCAATCCTGGCTATGACTGCCAATGCATTTGAAGAGGATAAGCGAGAGGCATATCGTTCGGGTATGAATGGACATCTTGCAAAGCCAATGAATGTCCGCGAATTGATGAAAGAACTGGCAAACATCCTTGGATAAAACATTAAGTTAGGAAAAGATCCTTACCGCAGGTCAATGTAAAGGAATATTAAGAGGATAAAACGCATAAAATTCCTCCATTTACAGATACGAATTCCAGCAATGGAAAGCACAGTAAATGGAGGAATTTTTATATGAAAGCTACAGGAATTGTGAGAAGAACTGACGGATGTGTTATATTGGGACAAGGTTGAGAAAGCCGCATAAACACAGGATATTCGCTGATTTTGTCCAAGTTTCAGTTAAGGAAGAACGGTCTGGCTGTCTTTTTTGCCGAAACACCACGAAGAACGCAGATAAGAGCCTCAAGAACTTCGTAAAAACCTATCAGCTGGCATACGGTGTCCGTACCTCTATGTCGGATTACCGGGAACAGGAGAAGCTGGTCAATCTGCCACTGTATGCGATTTCCTTGCTATGGGAAGTCTGTGATAAAAAGAATGAAGCATGATGATAGAAAGAGCAGGAGCCAACGGAGGTTCCTGCTCTTTCTGATTGGAGATTTCTATGACTAAGACGGGCAAAACGAAAAAAGCATGGATGATGAGCGTAATACTTATGCTTATTTTGCTTCTGCCTCAGACTGTGTATGCGGCTGAGGGTATCTCAGAGGATGCTGGAAAAATGCGGATATATCGAGGAAGGCTTGATCCGGCAGGGCAAGATAATAAACACTTGGTGTGATTATTGCATCATCAGATAAAGCAGGAAGATAACTTTCATCTTATCTGATTGTTAAAAGACATCGTCTTCAGACTGGCGAAGTCATTTTTGTCATTTCATTGAACGATTTTCCAAATACAAAAACCAACACATGAAGTCAAAAGTGATAAAACGTTGCCTCCTTATTGACTAACGAGCGATAGGTAGTTATAATTATATCATATACGCGAGATGTTTTGGTTTGAGTAAAGGAGCATATCTATGGATCGGGGAAATACGAAGCAGGGAATTCCGGAAGCATCACTTGATCTGTTTTCCGCACAGGGCTTTGAAGTCACCCCAATTTTCCAGATTGCCAGCGCTGTGGGTATTCGGAAGTCATGGAACTGATGGGCAGACATTTTAAAAGCCGGGGTAATGGCTTTTGATATATCAATCGAAACTTGAGAAGAGGATATGCCTATGATGAATACGGAGATTACCATTCGTCCGGAAGAACACAAAGATTATAAGAGTATTGTTTCTCTCATTTTGCGTTCTTTTCAGGAAGGAACAGACTATTCTGATGGAACCGATATTATTGCATTGGTGGAGGAAATCAGAGATTCACAATTTTATATTCCGGAATTGTCCTTCGTGGCGGAATTGGATAACAAGGTGGTAGGACACTTTTTGTTCTCTAAATTTCCGCTGTCACCTACAAAGGAAGGAGGACATGGCGATGGAGCCGATTCCGAAATTGTCATGTTAGCACCCGTATCTGTTCATGCGGACTATTTTCGCCGGGGAATTGGAACCGCTATGTTAATGCTGGGAATTGAGAAAGTGAGAGAATTGGGCTATAAAGGAATCACTGTTGAAGGAAATTATCACTTTTATAATCAAGTTGGATTTCGAACCTCATCAGAATATAACATTTTCCCAACAAGTGGCTATCCAATGAAAGAACCCCGGTGCATGATGCGTCAGCAGACTTATGAAGGATCCTTGGATGGCATACATGGTTATATCGTTTATGACATGTACTTCAATGCATAAAACACAAAAAAACCGACAACTTCCAGGCTGTGAGGTGATTGATGATGAAAGCATTATGCTGGCATAATCAATTGCAGCATCTATAAAACGGACACATATGCATACAAAAAGGGCCTATATGCAGTCGGCGCACTCTTGTAAAATATAGAGTGTAAGCTGAAACTAAACGGAAATGTCTGCTGATGCAGACATCACCAATAATAAAAGTCAATTCGTGAGATCATTTCTGTCATTTTCAAGGCTGTGACCCTGGCCATGGGCGTTGCCGTTGTGGTGCTGTCCTGCCTGGGAAGTCTGGAGGCACAAACCGCCGTTACCCTGCTTGGCCTTGGCCTTGCCTGTGCGGGCGTCGCTCTGCTGGCGAAGCAGTAAGGGAAACAGAGAAATTTAAGGTTCAGACACTGATTCAGAATCTTCTTACTTGAACTGATACGGAAGGAGAACTTATGACTATGGAAGCTGTATTCGATTTTCTTCGGGCGGCGCTGCCATGGATCACGGTGGGCCTGCTTCTTGCGGTGCTCGCCGCCAGGGGTGCAGGGAAGAAAAAGAAGGAAGAGAAAACCGGAGATTACGGAACTGAGGGTATGTGCCTGGGAATGTGTCTTGGCACAGTCATCGGCATCTCACTCGGGAATCATACCGGTATCGGCATTTCTCTCGGTATGCTGATCGGTCTGGTCATCGGAACCTGTATCAAGAAAGGAAATCCAAGTGAGGACAATGTCGAAAAGAAATAAAGCTGTATTGATCGTACTTCTCTTGCTGGTTCTTGCAGGAATTTCTGTATTTCTGTCCTGTTCCAATCGGGAGAGTTTTTCGGGCAGCCGCGTGAAAAACCCGGACGCCTATTTGCTGGACATTAAGAAGATGAACGGAACCGATCTGCATACACTTGAGCTGCGCGAGGAGGATGTCCTTCAAATTTAATTTGAAACAGAGAAAGGCGATCTGTATATGGAGATCAAAGCGCCGGACGGGACGAGCCTATACCGTGGGAACGGGAAAGAAACCACTGCGTTTACGGTGAACATCCGGAAGAGCGGTATCTACACGATTGTTGTGGAAGCCCGGCATGCAAAAGGAACCATTCATGTTCAACTTGAGGATGAAACAACATGAAAACGCTGCAAACCATTCAGAAGACCTTTCGGGGCTTTCAGATTCTCGCAAAAATCGCGTTTGTTTTCAGCGTCGTGGGTGCATCCATCTGCGCGCTGGGCGCAGCGTGCGCCATGACCTGGTACAACGGCGGTCATGTATTCAGTCTGTTCGGTCAGCCGATCCCTGCCTTTGCAGAGGGCGTGGAACTGCAGCGGGCTTATGCTGTATTGCTTTCTGATATGGTCTATCTGCCTGCGCGCATATTCCGGTACGGAAGCCGTGATGCTGCTGGCCCGGGTGGAGGTGCAGCTTCGCAAGTCTGGCATGTCCTTATCCGCCCAGAGCCGCGCAGGCGATATTGTGATGAATCAGATCTCCCACTCTGTTGAAAGCTCGGGGCAGCCGGTTTCCCTGACCAGAACAGAGTATGCTATTCTGAAACTGCTGCTTCAGAATCCGGGTCAGGTGATTGCCAAGTCTGTGATCCTGGATCGAATCAGTGAAGATACCCCGGATTGCACAGAAAGCTCCCTGAAAACCCATATCAGTCATCTGCGTACAAAGCTTCGGGAGGTCAGCGGCAAAGAATACATCGCATCGGTCTGGGGAATCGGCTTCCGGCTTTCCGCAGACTGAAGCTGTCTGTGGACACCAATACAACGGTGTCCGTTTCTATTCCGGATCCTGAAATCCGGCGTCTGGCACTTTTCATCAATCGGGAATTAAAGGCGCTGCGGAAAGAACGACTAAGATTGCAGCAGGGGGATCTGGAACTGAAAAACGCAGTCACTAACATCGCCCATGACCTTCGGACTCCCCTTGCCGCCATAAGCGGCTATCTGGAACTGATGGAATCGGTACCTACAGACGAGAAAGGACACCGGTATCTGACTGTCATCCGGGAACGGACAGAAGCATTGAAGCGCCTGACGGAAGAACTGTTACAGTATTCCGTCATCACTTCTGCCTGTGATGAAATCAATCCCGCAGATCTCTCTCTGAAAAGCGAGCTGGAAATCGCCCTGGCCGGCGCCTATGGAATGCTCTCGGAAGGGGGAATCGAGCCGGAAATCCATATGCCCGAAGCGGATGTCAAAAGAACGCTGGATAATACAGCCTTCCAGCGGATTTTCAGCAATATTCTTGCAAATACAGCCAAATACTCGGATGGGGACTTAACAGTGATACTAACAGAAGCCGGAGAGATTCTCTTCCGGAACCAGGCCTCCGGTCTGTCTCAAGTGGAAGCAGACAGATTGTTTGAAAGGTTTTATACCGTTGAAAATGCGAAAGGCTCCACCGGTCTTGGCTTGTCCATCGCAAAACAGTTGACGGAAAAGATGGGCGGCTCCATTCGGGCGGAATGGGAAAAAGGGAATCTATCCATTGTTCTGCGTTGGGGAGAGAAATGACGGAGGAAGATGATAGCCTATGAAACAAATCAGGATTTGTTTGTCTTCAATCAGAGTTAGCTCGCTGCGTAACAAAATGACAAATTATAATTTGTCGAATAGCTGTGCTGATCAGAAGGACATATTCCTTACCGGCGCGAAACACGCAGAGCGTGACATCAGAAATGGTGTTCACGTTCTGCTTATTTCATTATGTGGTGCTCGTCACCGCGATCGAACCGTAGGCTATAAAACAGACACAATCCACTGCAAAATGCGCCTATCCGTCAGGCAGGTTTTCCTGTACGATATGAGCGAAGACTGAGATATATGCTTGAAACCTGGAGGGGACAAAAATGGAAAGCTGTCTTCTATTGGATCACGGAAGGACTGCTCCGGAACCGGGGCAGTCTGGCTTACATCATAGCCGCCATTGTCATTCCCCGCAGGACGGAATATTGATAGACAGGAGGAACGATTTATGAGCGATATCATTGAAATCTCACGCCTGAGCAAACGCTTCGGCGACGTGCAGGCGGTAAACGATCTGAGCTTTCGTGTAAAGGAAGGCGAGCTGTTCGCTTTCCTGGGCATCAACGGAGCAGGCAAATCCACCACCATCAACATCATGTGCGGGCAGCTTTCCAAGGATTCCGGAACCGTTCAGATTGACGGCGTCGATCTGGACCGGGACCCCGACAGCATCAAACAGAACCTGGGAGTGGTTTTTCAGAACTCCGTGCTGGATAAGGATTTATCCGTGCAGGACAATCTCCAGAGCCGCGCGGCCCTGTACGGGATTCGGGGAAAGACGTTCCGGCAGCGTCTGGCGGAGCTGGCGGGATTGCTGGAATTTGAAGATCTGCTGAAGCGCTCCGTGGGAAAGCTCTCCGGGGGCCAGCGACGCAGGATCGACATTGCCCGGGCACTGCTGCACCGGCCCAAAATCCTGATCCTCGATGAGCCCACCACCGGTCTGGATCCCCAGACCAGAAGCACACTGTGGCGGGTGATCGGCGACCTGCGGAAAAACGAGGGTATGACGGTGTTCCTCACCACCCACTACATGGAGGAGGCGGCCGATGCGGATTATGTGGTGATCCTGGACAGCGGCAGGATTGCTGCCGAGGGAACGCCGCTGACACTGAAAAACACCTATACCGGCGATTTTATCACCCTTTACGGTGCCGAAGAAGCACAAATCAGGCAGCTGGGCACGCCGTATGAGACGATCCGGGACGCATACCGGGTATCGGTTCCCAATACGGCAGATGCCACGGAATTGATTCTGAAATATCCGGAAGTATTTCAGGATTACGAGATTACCAAGGGGAAGATGGACGATGTATTCCTTGCCGTGACCGGCAAAAAGCTGACAGGAGGTGCAGGAAAATGACCGGACTTGGCGCGCTGATTCAGCGCAACACGAAACTGTATTTCAAGGACAAGGGCATGTTTTTCACCTCTCTGATCACGCCTTTGATCCTGCTGGTGCTGTACAGCACCTTTTTAAGCAACGTCTATGAAGAAACCTTTCGCGACGCTCTGGAAGCGGCGGGAGCCACGGTATCCGACAAGCTGATCGGCGGCTGCGTGGGCGGAGAGCTGGTATCCTCTCTGCTGGCTGTGAGCTGTGTAACAGTGGCCTTCTGCTCCAATCTGCTGATGGTGCAGGACAAGATCACCGGAGCAAGACGGGATCTGACCATCGCGCCGGTAAAGCCCGGCACGCTGGCGCTGAGCTACTATCTGTCTACGCTGTTGTCCACCCTGCTGATCTGCTCTGCGGCAACTGGTGCCTGCCTGGGGTATCTGGCTTATGTGGGCTGGTATCTGACGGCCGGGGATGTGGCGGCACTGCTGCTGGATGTAGCACTGCTGGTGTTGTTCGGCACAGCCCTTTCCTCCTGCGTCAACTTTCCTCTGTCTACCAATGGACAGGGTTCCGCCGTGGGCACCATCGTCAGCGCCGGTTACGGCTTTATCTGCGGAGCCTATATGCCGATCTCCCAGTTCTCGGAGGGACTGCAGAAGGTGATCTCCTTCCTGCCCGGTACTTACGGCACTTCCCTGCTGCGCAACCATGCGCTGCGCGGCGTGTTTGAAGAAATGGGCACCCAGGGCTTCCCCGGTGAAGTGGTGGAGGCAATCAAAGACAGCGTGGACTGCAATTTGTATTTCTTTGGCAGCAAGGTGGAACTCCCCACCATGTATCTGGTGCTGATTGCGGGTATCGTGATCTTTGTGGGCCTGTATGTGGGGATGAATCTCCTGTCCGGGAGAAAGCGGCACTGATCCTGCAACAAGTTTTTGAAAAACCTCTTGACTCTCACACTGCGTCATAGTGTATCCTAGGATTATGTTCGGACATGAGTAACAAAACGGAGGTTTTTATTATGAAGATTACTGCAATCCGGTCTGACCGTATTTATCGGAAAATGATGAACGCGGCGCCGGCCGAAAAAGACAATATATATCGGGATGAGCTGATGAAACCCTTTGCATTCAAATGGTCGTGTGTCGGAATCCCCCTGCGAGCAGAAACGGATGGCGGTTACGATGTGGTATCCGCTGCCGCCATGAGCGGTTACTATGCTCCGGCGCAGATCACAGAGGAACGCCACGGGGAGATTGATCAGATCAGCAATGAGGCGTTTTGGGCAGACTGCGAAAACAGCATCCGCAATACACTCTCGGGCTTTGAGCAGCACGGGATCAGGCTGCCGCAGCAGGAGTATGTGTTTACGGTGGTGCTGAGTGATCCGCGCAGTCCCATGACCGTTATGGCAGGCGACTATTGCGGCGACGGCGGGATCCCCGGCTATATCATCGGTTCCATTGTACCTGGTGAGCGGTCCCTTTCCCTGCTGCCGGTGGCTCTGGCACATGAAACCAATCACAATGTCCGCTGGCAGTTCATGCAGTGGAGCAGCCAGATCACACTGGCGGATATGATCGTGTCGGAAGGTCTGGCAGAAACCTTTGCCGCAAAGATGTTCGGGGAAGACAAGGTCGGCAAGTGGGTCAGAGAGACAACGCCGGAGACGCTGCGGGAAACCGTCAAGCCGCTCATCCGGGCAAATCTGATGACGTGCGATTTCCAGGCACTTTCTTCCTATCTCTATGGCGACGAAATTATGGCGCTGCGGGGAGGTCAGCCCATCGGGATGCCTTACTGCGGCGGCTACGCCTGCGGATATGCGCTGATCGGACATTACCTGAAGAAAACAGGTGCATCGATCTATGAGGCGACCATCACGCCAACGGTCGAAATTCTGAAACAGACGGAGGACTTCTGGCAATGAAGATCAGCGACGTGGCAAAGCTGACAGGCGTGACCGTCCGCACACTGCATTACTATGACGAGATCGGTCTGCTGAAGCCCAGTGAAGTCACGCAAGCGGGCTACCGGGTTTATAACGACACGGATCTGGTGGTTCTGCAGCAGATCTTATTCTTCCGTGAGCTTGACTTTTCGCTGGAAGATATCAGAAAAATCATGCAGAATCCCGCCTATGAGAAAGAAACTGCTTTGCGCAGGCAGAAGGAACTTCTTCTGCAAAAACGCAGCAGGCTGGACAGCTTGATTTCTCTTGTGGACAAGACCTTGAAAGGAGAACAGGATATGAGTTTCCGGCAATTTGATACGACAGAGATAGAAGAGGCGAAAAAGAAATACGCCGAAGAAGCGAAGCAGCGCTGGGGCGATACGTCCGCCTATGCGGAGTATGAAAAAAAGTCGGGCAGTTACAGCGATGCACAGCAAAAGATGCTGGACGGTGAGGGCGCAAGAATTCTCAGTGAGTTTGGCCAAAATCGTTTCCTTGCCCCGGACAGCGCGGAGGCACAGGCGCTTGTGAAAAAGTGGCAGGCCTATATCACGTCCAATTTTTACACATGCACGAAAGAAATCCTTTCCTGCCTCGGCCAGATGTATGTGGGCGATGAGCGCTTCACACAGCACATCGACCAGTACGGCGCTGGCACGGCAGCATTTATGGCGGCGGCGATCGAGATCTATACCCGCTGAACCTATCGGAATACACAGTTTCTTTCCATTGTAAGCCGCTGCTTTTGTTCGCCGATCAACCCATCGGAGCCCATAGTCAGACCGCGGCCCAGGAAATCTGTCAGAACACGGATGTCCTGTGTCGCTCCCGCGCTGTTGAAATGCTGTCTCCCGATAACTACCGCGGCAGGATAGAGAAGCCCGGACTTGCAGGAACAGAAGCGTTTTGGTGCATTTGCCCGATGGATCGGATGTCTGGCATCATAAAATATTAAGTTAGGAAAAGATCCTTGCCGCAGGTCAAAGTAAAGGGATATTAAGAGGATAAAACGCATAAATTTCCTCCATTTACAGATACTAATTCCAGCAATGGAAAGCACAGTAAATGGAGGAATTTTTATATGAAAGCTACAGGAATTGTGAGAAGAATTGATGATCTCGGCAGAGTGGTTATTCCGAAGGAAATCCGAAGAACCCTGCGGATTAAGGAAGGAGATCCGCTGGAAATCTTTACAGACCGGGAGGGAGAAATCATTCTGAAAAAATATTCGCCCATCGGAGAACTGGGAGCTTTTGCCAGGGAATATGCGGAGGCATTGGCCCAGTCCAGCGGCCACAATGTCTGCATTACAGATCGGGATCAGGTAGTGGCGGCGGCAGGGGGAATGAAAAAGGATTATGTGGGAAAGGCGATCAGCAAGCAGCTGGAGAATGTTATCCAGGAGCGGGAGCAGGTGCTGACAGACAGGGATGACAGGAAATATGTGAAGATTGCAATGGATGAGAACGGAGAAAGTATGCCCCAGGTGGTTTGTCCGATTCTGTGCGAGGGAGATGCCATCGGGTCTGTGATTCTGGTGAATAAGGACAGCCATGGCCATATGGGAGAAACGGAGCAGATTCTGGCCCGCTGTGCGGCGGGATTTATGGGCCGCCAGATGGAGCAGTAGAGACAGCCAGAGCATGATATTCTTCCAGGGTGAGTCCGGTGGTATCCAGATACAGAGCCAGCGGTCGGGTCACATAACGGATATGCCATGGTTCCCAGGGATAGCCGGTGAGATGCTCCTTTCCTCTGGGATAGCGGATAATAAAACCGTACAGAGGCGCATGCCGGGCGAGGCAGCGTCCCTCCGGCGTTTCAGCAAAGGCTTCCAGGAGTTCCAGACCCAGGGAGGGACAGGAAACATCCAGAGCCAGGCCGGTCTGATGTTCACTGCCGCCAGGAGGAGCAATATAAAGGCTGGACGGATTTTTAAGGAAAAGTTCTTTTTGGCGTTCGTAGGAGCGGAAACCGGAGATCCCGTAAAGATGAGCTTCGTGGGCCTGGGCACAGTGGGTAAACAGGGACTGGACGGCCCGGGCCGCTTTAGATTCCATCAGGCCTTTGGGATCCCCGGCAGCAGCTGCGAAAGGAATCTGCGGCCTGGCAAGGTTGGCCGGGCGGTAGCCTTCGGGAAGCAGATGTGTGCGGTTGACCAGTATTTCATAGCAATGTTCGTGCAAAGAAAAAACCCCCTTTCCATATCGTGAGCCAGGGAAAAATGGAGATGAGCAGCTCATACCTTATATATACGGAAAGAGGATTTTTTTATGTCAGAAGAATCAGCGGATGGATTCCATACCCATTTGCTCCAGAAGCTCGGATTTGATCCGATAGAGCTTATCGGAAAGATCCACGTAAACCTCGTGGGGATTTACCAGACGCTTTGTCTCATCCCAGAGGGTATCCAGCTCCTGCTGGCAGATGCTTCGGATCTCCATTACGGCAGGGGATTCATAGACGCATTCCCCATGCTGGAATACGGGTACCAGAAGCTCCCGCAGCGTGTAGGTGTTGGCGTGGATCTTGGTCTTTTTCCAGGTTTCGATGGGATCGAAAATGATCATATCCTTTGTCTCATCGAAGGTCTCACCAACGATACAGATCAGATCGGCGCGGATCTTTCCGGTCTGGCGGTCATAGATCCGGTAAATGGTCTTATTGCCGGGGTTCGTGATCTTTTCTGTGTTTTCCGAGAGCTTGATTTTCGGAATGAACTCACCGGTTTTTTCGTCCAGTACAGCGGCCAGCTTGTAAACGCCGCCGAAAGCCGGGCAGTCCTTGGAGGTGATCAGATTGGTGCCCACGCCCCAGGAAGTGATTTTGGCACCCTGGGCCTTCAGACTGTCAATGAGATATTCATCCAGGTCACTGGAGGCAGAAATATAGGCGTCCTCAAAACCGGCAGCATCCAAAAGCTTTCGCGCCTGCTTGGACATGTAGGCCAGGTCACCGCTGTCCAGACGAATGCCGTAATTTTGCAGCTTGATACCGGATTCCCGCATTTCACGGAAAACCCGGATCGCATTGGGAACACCGGATTTCAGCGTGTCATAGGTGTCTACCAGCAGACAGCAGGCATTGGGATAAAGGTCTGCGTAGGTCTTGAAAGCAGTGTATTCATCGGGAAAGCTCATGATCCAGCTGTGGGCATGGGTTCCCTTTACCGGAACGTCAAAAAGCTGTCCGGTGAGTACATTGGAGGTTCCGACACATCCGCCGATGACTGCGGCACGGGCTCCGTAGGTGCCTGCGTCCGGTCCCTGGGCACGGCGGAGACCAAATTCCATGATTCCGTCACCCCGGGCGGCATATACCACTCTGGCTGCCTTGGTGGCAATCAGGCTCTGATGATTGATGATATTCAAAATGGCAGTTTCCACAAGCTGGGCTTCCATGATCGGCGCGACAACCTTGATCAGCGGCTCTCTGGGGAAGACCACCGTTCCCTCGGGAATGGCATAAATGTCGCCGGTAAAACGAAAATCCTTCAGATATTCCAGAAAATCTTCGTCGAAGATTTTCAGACTTCTCAGATATGCAATATCTTCCTGAGAAAACCGCAGGTTCTTAATATAATCGATGACCTGCTCCAGGCCGGCTGCGATGGCATAGCCGCCGTCACAGGGATTCTTACGGTAAAAAGCATCAAAGATGACCGTTTCGGTGTTCTGGGTTTTGAAGTAGCCCTGCATCATGGTAAGTTCATACAGATCGGTGAGCAGGGTCAGGTTCATTGTACTCATAGTATGCACCTCTCATTTTCGGAATACAAAAATTTTGGAATGGTTGTAAAACATCTGTTACTGGACAGCAACAAAACTTTTTTCTAATGTTATAACACATTGATAACGATTATCCAAGAGGGAGATTTTCTCCATCACATCATGACCCGCCTGATTCTGCTGGGCTTCCGTAAAGTCGGAGGGAACCACCAGGTCAAAAATCAGGTTGATCTGCTTCTCGCCGTCCACCAGACGGAAATCATGGATGGTAAGACGGCTGTTTACCTGGCTTACCGCATCGATCACCTGCTGCCGGATTTGCAGAATCCGTTCATCTCTGGTTTCGATGGGATCCATGTGGATGACCAGGAAAATGCCGAGCTCTTTGGAAAGCTCCCGCTCAATCCGGTCAATCAGTTCGTGGGATGCCACAATATCGCTGTCCTGCGGGACCTCTGCGTGGATGGAGGCCATGCTGCGGTTTGGTCCGTAATTATGGATGATCAGATCATGACTTCCCACAATGCCGTCGTAGGATTCCACCTTTGCCTTGATCTGCCGGTACAGGGCCGGGTCAATGGGAGTGCCGATGAGGGGCTCCAGAGTATCCTTGGCGATGCCCACGCCGGACCACATTACCAGGCAGGCAACCACCACACCGACGATACCGTCCACATTTACATGGAAGAACTGGAAAATCAAAATAGAAGCAATGGTAACCGATGTGGTCACCACATCGCCCATGGCATCGGCAGCTGTGGCCAGCATCACCTTGGAATCAATCCGCTTTCCAAGCTTGCGGTTGAAAGCGCCCAGCCAGAGCTTGACACCGATGGAGAGAATCAGGATCATCACGGAAACGGTCTGAAAGACCAGCTCCTCCGGGTGGAATATTTTACTAAGGGAGGATTTCAGAAAGGTAAAGCCCACCTCAATAACCAGAAACGCCACAATCAGGGCCGCGATATATTCAATCCGGCCATGGCCGAAGGGATGATCCTCATCCGCCGGCTTGCTGGCCATCCGGACGCCCACAAAGCCGATGATGGAGGAGCCTGCATCAGAGAGGTTATTGAAGGCATCTGCCGTGACGGAAACACTGTGCAGAACCAGCCCGGTGAGAAACTTGACAGCAAAGAGCAGAACATTGCACAGGATTCCCACAATGCTGGCCAGCATTCCGTAGGAGGTGCGGACAGCGGTGCTGTCTGTTTTCTCATAATCCTTTACAAAACGATGAAGCAAAAACTCAGTCATAGAAAGATCAGATCTCCTTTCATTAGAAAATGCGGTAGCAGTTCAGAGCAGCCTCTGAAATGCGATAAAAACTGCGCCGGATCACAGACAGTATCCAGACGCTATCAGATCATTATACTCAATTGCGGATGAATTTGCTACTTAAAAAGTGACGAAATTTGGTAAATGTACGCCACACCGATGAAATGAGAAGCATTTTGGAGGTTGGATCTGAACCGATACGTTCCGTGAGAATGTGCTCCTTCAAAATGTCACGAAAAAACAAAATAAATAAAAAATTTAAAAAAGTTAAAAAAAGTACTTGACGTTTTTAGGAACATCATATATAATGCATATTGTTGAAGCGATGGGCTATCGCCAAACGGTAAGGCAACGGACTCTGACTCCGTCATTTCCAGGTTCGAATCCTGGTAGCCCAGCTAAAAGGATTGTCGAACAGACAGTCCTTTTTTCGTACTATGGTGAAATGAGCGGGCTGTGCCGAGGCTTTCTGCTATGTGCAATCGGAGAAACAGGCAGGTTATTTGATGAGCGCGAAGTATGAAAAATTGACGGCAGGCTCATTGGTCGGGCAACTCGTGAAAGGATAGCAGGAGTGAATGCATGATTTATCAATTTGACAGCAGGATCCGCTACAGTGAAGTGAACAGCAGTCAGGAGCTTTCCCTGGGCGGGATCATTAATTACTTTCAGGACTGCAGTCTGTTTCAGTCAGAGGCGCTGGGCCTGGGCGTCGATCATTTAAAGGAGAAAAACAGGGCATGGCTGCTTTCATCCTGGCAGGTGGTGATGAACCGGCGGCCGGCGTTCGGCCAGAAGATTACGGTGCAGACCTGGTCTTATGGATTCAAGGGATTTTACGGATACCGGAACTTTTCCATGAATGATGAAGGGGGAGAACGTCTGGTGATTGCCAATACGGTATGGGTTTATGTGGACACATGCACCGGTCATCCGGCAAAGGTGGACCAGGAGGAGATCCGGGGATATGCTTCAGAGGAGAGGCTGCCCATGGACTATGCGTCCCGGAAGATTTCGTTCCCGGAGCATGCCGTGGAAAGGGATGGCTTTACCATCAGAAGCCATCAGCTGGACACCAATGGCCATGTGAATAACGGCCAGTATGTACAGCTGGCCCAGGATTATCTGCCGGACAGCTTTGTCCCCGGTCAGATGCGGGCAGAATACAAAAAGCAGGCCCGGCTGGGAGATCTGGTGATTCCCTGGATTGCCGTGGAGAAGGATCTGTACACGGTGGCTTTGTGCGATCCGGAAAAGAAACCCTATGCCATTGTGGAATTCAGTGGAAAAAAGGAAACAAAGGGATTGTGAAAATGAGGGAAAAACAATGCTTGAGATAGGAAAAAAACAGCATCTTACTGTGGCGAAAATCGTGGATTTCGGTGTGTACCTCCATGAGGGAAAGCAGGCATCGGAGGAGGTTCTGCTTCCCGGAAAGGAAGTGCCTCAGGGAACGAAAGAAGGGGACGGGATTGAGGTCTTCCTTTATAAAGATTCCAGGGACCGGTTGATTGCCACCACCCGCACGCCGCTTCTGGAGCTGGGAAAGACCGGGCTGCTGACCGTGAAGGATACGGGGAAGATCGGCGCCTTTCTGGACTGGGGGCTGGAAAAGGATCTGCTGCTGCCTTTCCGGGAGCAGACCAGAAAGGTTCAGAAGGGAGAGCAGTGCCTGGCTGCACTGTATGTGGACAAAAGCGGCCGTCTTTGCGCGACGATGAATGTTTACAAATATCTGGAAAAGGAATCTCCTTATAAAAAGGATGATCATGTCAGAGGCCGGATTTATGAAATCAGCGGGAATTTTGGCGTATTTGTGGCTGTGGATGACCGCTACTCGGGTCTGGTGCCCAGACGGGAGGCGAAGGGGTCCTTCCGGATCGGGGATGTGATGGATTTCCGGGTGACGGAGGTGAAGCCGGACGGGAAGCTGGATTTAAGTGCCAGAGAGAAAATTCCCCGGCAGATGGAGGAGGATGCCCGGATGGTTCTGGAGGTTCTTGGAGAATTTGACGGAATCCTGCCTTTTGACGACCATGTTTCTCCGGAAATCATTCAAAGGGAGTTCGGACTCAGTAAAAATGCTTTTAAGAGGGCTGTGGGAAAGCTGCTGAAGCAGGGAGAAATCGAGATCAGAGAGGGAAAAATATACAAAAAATAAAAAGATGATTGATTTCTTCAGCAAGGTGGTTTATATTAGGCATGTAAGTGTAAAGAGGAGTTGTGAAAGGAGTATCGATTATGAAGGTACAGAATATTACAGATATCAATAAGTTTTTTGAGGTAGTAGATTCCTGCAAGGGCAGAGTGGAACTGGTAACCGGCGAGGGCGACAGACTGAACCTGAAGTCAAAGCTGTGTCAGTACGTTTCCATGGCAAATATCTTTTCAAACGGCGAGATTCCGGAGCTGGAGATCGTTGCGCACGAGAAGGAAGATATTGATAAGCTGATTGCATTCATGATGAATTACTGATTTCGGTTACGGTATTTTTACCGCAGCAGAAGCGAGGCGGATTCTGAAAATCCGTTTTACAGTTGGAAAGAGGCTGCCCGGAAGCGATGCTTTTGCGGCAGCTTTTATGGATTATTAAGGAGAAAAGAGTTGGATTCGATAGACTATTATGAACGGTATGGCAGCGCCTATTTTGAAGAAACTGTAGACTTGAAGATGGATGATATGCTGGAGCGGTTCGCGGCTTATCTTCCGGAAAATGCCGAGCTCCTGGATCTGGGCTGCGGGTCCGGGCGGGATACCCTGTGGCTGGAGGAGGCCGGTTTCAGCGTGACGATGCTGGACGGCTCCATGCAGATGTGTCAGCTTGCCGAGATCCATACGGATCATGAGGTTCTCCACATGACCTTTGAGGAGATGGATTTTCATGAGGTTTTTGACGGGATCTGGGCCTGTGCGTCTCTTCTGCATGTGCCGGAGGAAGAGATTGATTCCATTATGGAGAAAGTGTCCGATGCCCTGAAGCCGGGAGGATTTCTGTATCTGTCCTTCCAGTACGGAGAGGATCAGGAGATCCGCGGTCACCGTTTTTATCACGATTATACAGAGAAAAGCGCACACCGGATGGTGGAGCGTCAGCGGGATCTGCGGGTTCTGGAAACCTGGGTTACCCGGGATGCCAGAGAAGGCCGTCATCAGAAAAAATGGGTGAATGTGATTGCGAAAAAACATGGAAGTCTGGAGGAGTCCGATGAATAAAACGAGAAGTGTGAACAGACTGTTTCTGGTGATGATTCTCTGGGTGAGCGTGCTTGCACAGGTTCTTGTCCGGGTTGACGTGACCATGACGATCTGGGAAAATATGGTGGCCAGCGAAGTGATTTTTCTGATTCCGGTGAGTATTTTCCTGCTCCGGAAGCGGGAGCCTCTGACGGAATGGGTGCCGGTGAAACCGATTTCTGTTTCCGTCCTGCTGATGACTGCGCTGTTTACCGTGCTGCTGATGCCGCTGATTACCTTTCTGAACGCATTCTCCATGCTGTTTGCGGAAAACTATGTGGCAGGAGAGAGTGCTGAGCTGCAGAAAGCCGGCTTCTGGCTGAATCTGCTGGTGGTGGCGGTGATTCCGGCTGTCTGCGAGGAGTTTATTTTCCGGGGGGTCTTTTACAGCGGCTACCGGGAAAACGGTATTCTGAAGGCGGCGCTTACCTGCGGGCTGGTGTTCGGCCTGATGCACCGGAATGTGAATCAGTTCTTTTACGCCAGTGTTCTGGGGGTTCTGTTCTGCTTTCTGGTGGAGGCTACGGGCAGTATTTTTTCGTCCATCGCCGCCCATTTTCTGATTAACGGCTGGAATGTCTTCCTTGTCACCATTCAGAAATCTTTGCTGGGATATCTGGAGAAGATGGAGGGCGCTGCCTATGCAAAGAGCGTTCAGACAGCCCTTTCCCAGGAGGAGCTGGTGAATCTTGTCTGTGTTTACGGCGTGATGGCTGCGGTTTCCACAGCCCTTGCGGTCTGCGTGTTGGTCTGGATTGCGAACCACTGCGGCAGAATGGCCTGGATGAAGGAAAATCTCCATGGCAGAGAGAAGGAGCGGCAGGGCTGGCACCGAATTCTGACTCCGTCTCTGACAGGAGCGGCAGGGATCTGCATCGGCTATATGATTATGCAGGAGCTGCTGTAGAAAAAATGGTGTGCGGAAAAAGGAAACGGAAATGAGGTAAGGATGAAGTTTGCGCATTTACACGTCCATACGGAATACAGCCTTTTGGACGGATCCAATAAAATAAATGAATATGTGGCCAGGGTCAGGGAGCTGGGCATGGACAGCGCAGCCATTACCGACCATGGCGTGATGTTTGGCGTCATTGATTTTTACCGGGCAGCCAGGGTGCAGGGGATTAACCCCATCCTTGGCTGTGAGGTATACGTGGCGCCAAATTCCCGTTTTGACAAGGAAATCGGAGCGAAGGATGACCGGTACTATCATCTGGTGCTGCTGGCGGAGAACAATCAGGGCTATGCCAATCTGATGAAAATCGTCTCCAAGGGCTTCGTGGAAGGGTTTTATTATAAGCCCCGCGTGGATCTGGAGCTGCTGGAGCAGTATCATGAGGGGCTGATTGCTCTGAGTGCCTGTCTTGCGGGAGAGGTTTCCAGATATCTGGTACGGGGAATGTATGAGGACGCGAAAAAGGCGGCCCTGCGCTATGAAGCGATTTTCGGGAAAGGGAATTTTTTCCTGGAGCTTCAGGATCATGGAATCCCGGAACAGAAAATGGTGAACCAGCAGCTTCTGCGCATGAGCCAGGAGACCGGGATCGGACTGGTGGCCACCAACGATGTCCATTATACTACGGCGGAGGATGCCGAACCCCATGATATTCTGCTGTGCCTGCAGACTGGCAGGAAGCTGGCGGATGAGGACCGGATGCGCTATGAGGGCGGTCAGTATTATGTGAAGTCTCCGCAGGAGATGCGGGAACTGTTTCCCTATGCGCTTCAGGCATTGGAAAATACCCAGAAAATTGCGGACCGCTGCCATGTGGAGATTGAGTTCGGAGTCACCAAGCTGCCCCGGTACGATGTGCCGGAGGGCTATACGGCCTGGGAATATCTGAATAAGCTGTGCCGGGAGGGACTGGCAGAACGCTATCATCCGGTGACAAAGGAGCTGGAGGATCGGCTGGAATATGAGCTGAACACCATTAAAACCATGGGCTATGTGGATTATTTCCTGATTGTCTGGGATTTTATCCATTATGCCAGAGAGCAG
>JAXEJQ010000074.1:0-11103 GCA_034101475.1 Candidatus Limivivens sp. | reverse complement strand
CGTCTGTATTAGATAGTCGACAATCTCCATATCAAATACACCGATTCGCTTTCCCTGTTCATTAAATTTGTGGAATTTATTTAAGTCCGGAGGTTCATTTTGTCTGCCTTCAAAGCGTTTGATAAAATCTGAAAGGACTGCTTTTAGCTCCTGTTGGTATTCCAGCTTTGCAAGGTATTCTTTGTTTTTGAATATAGACCATCCTTTTCGGAAGGTCAGATAATTATTCTGGCAGAACTGTTCCAGTAAATCATTCGTTTTCTTCATGGTGCAAGCCGGTACATAACAGTAATCTGTCTGATAGGTTCCCGTACAGGCAATTTCAAGCATATACGTGACAAAACTTTCAGCATCGTAATAGCCATCTCTTTCCGGCAGCAGAGCAACCGCATAGTATCCGGCAGCAATCGCAGCAAAAGCAAGTTCCTGATCATCCACGAGAAACAGATATTTTTGTTCCAACGTTTCTGGTTTTGTTTTCATATAGTGTTCTAAAAAGTTTTTATTCATGTAAATCCCTCCTCAAATTGAAAAAAGACACCTCTTTTCAGAAGCGTCTTCTTCATGTAAAATACTTAGAAAGTGGCTGTTTGTGCGGCTTTCGCACTATTCAGACCATCGATCCAGTTGCATAATATAATTATTGTTTCAAGATTTACATTGTATAGTGTACGACACCTTTTCGACCGCCCAGAACATCTTTTCCAATCAGATCAGACCATTCAAAATCCGGCATTTCCTCTCTGGCGACCAGGAAATTTCCGGCTCGCTGAGTCAGCTGCGCGAAATTGATCACATAGTCTTCGGCGCCTTCATTATAGGCATAAATGGAAGCTTCGCTGCCCATAAAACCGATATCTGCGTCTCCGGATACCACGGCGGTCAGAGTTTTGTCTGCTCCAAAGCCGGTAACCAGCGTCAAATCGATTCCTTCTTCTTCAAAATAGCCCAGTTCGATGGCCGCGTACTGAGGAGCATAAAAAATAGAATGAGCCACTTCATTCAGCGTAACCGGTGTCAGTTCCGTTTCTTCTTTTCCACATCCGCAGAGCAGAGCTCCCGCACAGCTCATGGCTGCCGCTGCACGAATCCATTTTTTCATAAAAACCTCCTGCTGAAAAAGTTCATGCTTTATTGTATTGAACGTGGAAGAAAAGTGTGAAAGAAATCCGGGTTGAAATTTTGAGCAAGGCAACGTATAATGGACTTAGCAGAAAGCAAACGGAATTGTTTAACACTGTTTTCCTGTTCGAATATTTTTTTGTCGGTCGACTCAGAACTGTAAATGAAATAACAGAAATTATAGAAAGAAGGATTTTCCATGAACTACCTCTTGGATTCCCATACACACACGCTTGCCAGCGGACATGCCTATGCCACTCTTCATGAGATGGCCCGGGCCGCTGCGGAGAAGGGGCTGAAGCTTCTTGGCATTACCGAGCATTCCATGGCCATGCCGGGTACCTGCCATGAATATTATTTTATGAATATGCGTATTCTTCCCAGGGAGATGTACGGGATTGAAGTGATGCACGGTGTGGAAGTAAATATTATGGATTATAACGGAGGGCTGGACATGGACGAAAGCCTTCTGAAGAAAATGGATGTTGTCGTTGCCAGTATGCATACTCCCTGCCTGAAGCCTGGTTCCAGAGAAGAAAATACCCATGCGTTCATCGAGGTTATGAAAAATCCGTATGTGAATATTGTCGGACATCCGGATGACAGCCGTTACCCGCTGGACTATCTGGCGCTGGTTCAGGCGGCAAAAGAATACGGCGTCTTGCTGGAGCTGAACAACAATTCCCTTCACCCGTTGGGGGCCCGGGTAAATCCCATTCCCAATGATGTGGTGATGCTGGAATACTGCAGAGAATATCGGGTTCCGGTGATTCTGGATTCAGACGCCCATACCCTGGAGGATGTGGGAAATCACTGCTTTCTGGATCCGCTGCTGGAAACTCTGGAGTTTCCGGAGGAGCTGGTGGTGAACCGTTCCGTTGAGGAATATAAAAAGTATATTAATCGATTTCGGCTGTAAGAAACTTCTTTACAGTATAAATGTACTATGATAAAATGATATGAGATTTACAATTATGGGTAAAGAGGGGTGCCTTATGAGCAAAAATATCAGAACTGAGGCAGTAGACAAGCTTTTTGAAGCGATCCTGAGCCTGGAAAATAAGGAGGAGTGCTATCGGTTCTTTGAGGACGTCTGCACAATTAATGAGCTTCTTTCCTTGTCCCAGAGATTCGAAGTGGCAAAGATGCTCTGTGAGAAAAAGACTTATCTGGAGATTGCTGAGAAAACCGGAGCTTCTACTGCAACAATCAGCCGCGTGAACCGTTCCTTGAATTACGGAAACGATGGTTATGAGATGGTTTTTGAAAGGTTAAAGGATTCATGAAAAGAGCCCTGCGGTGTTTCGCAGGGCTTTCTTAAACGCGCCGGATTCACTTATTTTCAGCCGGTCACTTTTTTCGGGGAGAAAACTCCGGGATCGTATCGATCAGCTTTTCAATCAGCTGCTTTTTGATATAGACATCAAAGCTCAGCATACAGATGAATGCGAATAACTGAAGAAAATCCTGATCCTCTTCCGGAGCCTCCTGAAAGGTCGTCATGGAAGCATTGTACTTTTCCAGAATATCCTTTTTCAGAAAGTCTACCTGGGTGTCTTCCAGGCTGAATACTTCATCATAAAGCTGTTCAATGGAAAAATCCGGATTTCCCTTAAAATACTTCTGAGTAATAGGATTCAGCAGGGACTGAATATCCGTGATCGACAGGATGTTTTTAAAGTAATAAATAAAAATCAGAACCAACATATGCTCTTTGGAATATTTTTTCTTCACCGGGGGCGGAAGAAGGTCGTTTTTGGCATAGTTGTTGATCATCGTCTTGGTCAGAATTTTGTCGTCTGTGTACCGCCTTGTGGAAGCCAGATGGGTATCCATAAAAGTCGTCACCTGATCCATATAGAGGTCGATATTGGGGATCGCTTCCGGCCGGATATAGTCAATACGGGAGAGACTGCTTAAAATACTGTTGATAAGATCATCAGGATTAATTGTCATTGGTTTCACCTCTATTACATTATATAGTTTTAAATACTAGATGACAAGTCCTTTTTTATTCCTGAAAAAGAAATTCTTTTTGGTGACAGGAGCCGTTTTTTATACTATAATGATCGGTAGTGTGAAAGAGAGGAGTACGGCATGAGCATTTATGATACTTTAAATACAGAACAGCAGGAAGCGGTTTTTCATACGGAGGGGCCGCTTTTGATTTTAGCCGGGGCTGGCTCCGGAAAGACGAGAGTTCTGACTCACCGGATTGCGTATCTGATTGATGAAAAGGAGGTCAATCCCTGGAATATTCTGGCAATTACCTTCACAAACAAGGCTGCCGGGGAGATGCGGGAGCGTGTGGACAAGCTTGTAGGTTATGGCTCGGAAAGCGTTTGGGTTGCCACGTTTCACGCTACCTGTGTACGGATTCTGCGGCGTTATATTGACAGGCTGGGTTATGGAACGAACTTCGCTATTTATGATACGGATGATCAGAAGTCGGTTATGAAGGATGTTTGCAAACGTTTGAATATAGACACCAAGATTTACAAGGAGCGTGCGATTCTGAGTGCAATTTCTTCTGCGAAAAACGAACTGATTACAGCAGAAGAGTATGAGCGCCGTTATCAGAAGGATTATTCCAGGCAGCGCATCATGGAAGCTTATAAAGAATACCAGAAGCAGCTTAAAAACAGCAATGCCCTGGATTTTGATGACCTGCTGGTGAAAGCGGTGGAGCTTTTCCGGACCTGTCCGGATGTTCTGGAATATTATCAGGAACGATTCCGCTATATTATGGTCGATGAATATCAGGATACCAATACGGCGCAGTTCCAGCTGATCAGCCTTCTGGCCGGTAAATATCAGAATCTCTGTGTAGTCGGAGACGATGATCAGTCCATTTACAAATTCCGGGGGGCCAATATTGGAAATATTCTGAATTTTGAACAGGTATTTCCGGATGCCTTTGTGGTCAAGCTTGAGCAGAATTACCGCTCTACTCAGAACATTCTCAATGCGGCCAATGATGTGATCCGAAACAATGTGGGACGGAAGGAAAAACGGCTCTGGACAGAGAACGGAGAAGGGGAGAAGATTGAGTTTCATCAGTTCCTGACAGGTTTTGACGAGGCAGAATATGTATCCGGCGATATCGGCAGGAGAGTCCGCCTGGGAGAATGCGAATATAAGGACTGTGCGGTTCTTTACCGTACGAACGCCCAGTCACGTCTGTTTGAAGAGAAGCTGCTGATGGCCAATATTCCCTATAAAATTATCGGCGGTATCAATTTCTATGCCAGGAAGGAGATCAAAGACCTGCTTTGTTATCTGAAAACCGTTGATAATGCCAGGGATGATCTGGCAGTCCGCCGTATCATTAATGTGCCGAAGCGGGGGATCGGAGCCACGACGCTGGCACGGGTTCAGGACTTTGCCCTGGAGCATGAGATGAGCTTTTATGACGCCCTGCGAGCGGCGGAGCAGATTCCGAGTCTTGGGCGCAGCGCGGCAAAGCTGACACCGTTTGTGACTTTTATTCAGACGCTGCGCAGCCAGTTGGAGTTCCTTTCGGTCCGGGAGCTTCTGGAGCAGATTATTGAACGGACGGGCTATGTGACCGAGCTGGAAGCAGAGGGGACAGAGGAAGCACGGGGCAGAATTGAAAATATTGATGAGCTTCTCTCCAAAGCGGCGGATTATGAAGAATCTGCGGAAAATCCCACATTGAGCGGTTTCCTGGAGGAGGTTGCGCTGGTGGCCGACATTGACAGCCTGGACGATGACGGGAACAGAGTGGTGCTGATGACACTGCACAGTGCCAAGGGACTGGAATTTCCCTATGTCTATATGGCAGGCATGGAGGATGGGGTATTTCCCAGCTATATGGCGGCAACCTCCGATGATCCGGGTGATCTGGAGGAGGAGCGCCGTCTCTGTTACGTGGGTATTACCAGGGCCATGAAGCATCTGACCCTCACCTGTGCCAGACAGCGGATGGTCCGGGGGGAGACACAGTACAGCAGAACTTCCCGTTTTATCGAGGAGATTCCCAGGGAACTTCTGACCTTCAGCAATATCCAGACTCCGCCGAAAAAGGATTCAGCGCCTATCGAAAAGCCCCTGAATCCATTCCAGCAGGCAAAGCAGGTATTCCAGACAAAGGCCTTTGACCCGAAGCAGTTCAAGGTTACCAAGCCGGATACCCTGGAGTACGGGGTAGGCGATACGGTAAAACATATCAAATTCGGCACCGGCATTGTGGAGAATATTGTAGAAGGCGGCAAGGACTATGAGGTTACGGTAAATTTTGAAAAATATGGAGTAAAGAAAATGTTTGCCGCATTTGCAAAGCTGAAAAAAATGTGATGGAATCGGTGCCGGATTCTTTGGAAAGCATTTCGGAGGTTGGCTCTGAACAGTAACACAGTTACGATAATTTAAGAAAAATAATATTTTTTTGTATAGTAAATTTTTCTGTTTAGTGATATACTATTGTCAGGAAATGCCTGAAAACAAAAAGAAAGGATGTGCGTATTTATGAACAGATTAGAAGAATTACTCATTAATTTGCAGAAAAAAGAGGATGACAGACAGAAAAATACCGTTCTCTGGATCCTTGCGATTATCGGTGCTGTGACTGCTGTGGCAGCCATTGCATATGCAGTATACCGTTATTTTACACCGGATTATCTGGAAGATTTTGAAGATGATTTTGATGATGACTTTGACGACTACTTTGATGACGAAGAAGAGACGCCAGCAGCGAAAGTGAAAGAAGCAGCTGCGGAAAAGGCAGAAAAGGCTGCGGAAAAAGTAGAGGAAGCAGCAGAAAAAGTTGCTGAGAAAGCAGAAGAAGCAGCTGAGAAAGCAGAGGAAGCGGCTGAATAATTCATTCTGTGTGAGGACCATGCAGGCAGATGTCAGAACGGGCACCTGCCTGTTTTTGGTGTAACAGGAAAACAGGCAGGACAAGGAATTCAGAAAATAATATGACAGACGGAAAAGGATAAAGATATGAGCGTAAAAAAAGGTGAAATCTACGAAGGAATGGTGCAGGAAGTTCTGTTCCCCAATAAAGGAGTGACCGAGGCGGAAGGCCGCCAGGTGATTGTGAAAAATACGGTTCCCGGCCAGAAAATACGTTTTCAGGTCAATAAAATCCGGAAAGGAAAATGTGAGGCCCGCCTTCTGGAGGTTCTGGAAAAATCACCGGCGGAAATCGAACCCTGCTGCCCGCATTTTTCAGACTGCGGAGGCTGCACCTGGCAGAATTTGCCCTACGAAGAACAGCTGAAAATGAAAGAAACCCAGGTTCGCAGACTGCTGGACGAGGTTTGCCCGGAGTATCTTTTTGAAGGGATCAAACCAAGCCCCAGACAGTTTGGTTACCGCAATAAAATGGAGTTTTCCTTTGGTGATGAAGTAAAAGACGGTCCCCTTGCCCTGGGCATGCATAAAAGAGGAAGCTTTTATGATATCGTAACAGTCGATCAGTGTCAGATCGTGGATTCCGATTTCCGGCAGATTCTGTGCTGTGTTCTGGAATTTGCCAGGGCGCAGGGATGGACCTTTTATCATAAAATGCGCCACGAAGGTTATCTTCGTCATCTTCTGGTGCGTAAGGCAGTCAGAACCGGAGAGATTCTGATTGACCTGGTGACCAGCACGGAAAAGACCTGTCAGTCCCGCAGCCAGGAGCTTGTGGATGCACTATTATCCCTCCCTCTTTCCGGGAAGATTGCAGGGATCCTTCATACGGCCAACGACAGTGTGGCGGATATTGTACAGGACGACGGCACGCAGATTCTCTGGGGTCAGGACTACTTTTACGAAGAGCTTCTGGGACTCCGTTTCCAGATCACACCGTTCTCCTTTTTCCAGACCAATTCCCTGGGGGCAGAGGTACTCTATGATACGGTCAGAAGCTATGTAGGCGATACAAAGGATAAAGTGATTTTTGATCTCTACAGCGGCACCGGCACCATTGCGCAGATTCTGGCGCCCGTGGCCAAAAAGGTGGTCGGTGTGGAAATCGTGGAAGAGGCCGTGGAGGCGGCAAAGGTGAATGCCAAAATGAACGGCCTTGGAAACTGTGAGTTCATTGCAGGAGACGTACTGAAGGTGATTGACCGTCTGACAGAAAAGCCGGACCTGATCGTGCTGGATCCCCCCCGGGATGGAATCCATCCGAAAGCACTGCGGAAAATCATTGATTTTCAGGTGGAAAATCTGGTTTATATTTCCTGCAAGCCGACGAGCCTTGCACGGGATCTGGTTGTGTTGCAGGAGAGCGGCTATCAGGTAGAACGGGTTTCCTGTACAGATCTTTTCCCGGGAACCGTCCATGTGGAAGTCGTGTGTTGTCTGCATCGGGTGAATTCGTTGAAGTGTTGAGTTTTCGGTATTTTGCGAGGTATATGCGTTTCACGCCGACAGGCAAACAGGGCAGGAAAAAGCAGATTATGAACGGCATTGAGGTGTCGGCAGTCCGGCATCTGGTATGAGTGGGCACATTAGAAAGAAAGTAACATTTTTATCTCAATATTGGTAGAAAAGGTCAAAAGGACATTTATATTACATTTTTTATATGCATTCCTCCGCTTTCTGTATGGCTGAAAATGTGATTTTACAGGCAGCGGAACTGGAATTGCTTTCTGCATTATTTCAAGAGGATATGAGACTTTTGACAATGAGGAAGGACAAAAACTGATGAAAAAATGGAAAGTGCCGGAAGACTATACGTGCCAGTGTTTTGTAATCCCTGTCTACATAGACGGCGGGCAGCCCCACAGTAAACCAAGAAAACCCGGCAGAATAAAGATTATTGAGTAGAAGGTGTCGTATGGATCGGATCTGGAAACATGTCTTAAGAAAATGGAATTGTCCGGAAAAAGCCATAGAAAGAAGAGGAAGAGATGAATCAGAGTGAAAAACGCTTATTTCTGATTGAGAGATTATTAAAGGAAAAGCCGGGATATCGCAATATACAGATACCAGCCGGTACGAATGAGCAGAAAGTGATGCTTCGGTCTCTTATGAATGTCAGAATGCCTGACAATATAGATGAAGGATTTTTAAGTGTGCAGGATGAATATTTACGGCAGGTTAATGCAGAAAAAGGTGCTGTTACACTTTCAGATATGGAAGAAATACAGCCGGATATCTATATCTGGAAGGGAGATATCACAAGACTTAAGGTCGGAGCAATTGTAAACGCTGCAAACAGCGGCATGACGGGGTGTTATCAGCCATGTCATAATTGTATTGATAACTGTATTCATACCTATGCCGGAATCCAGTTAAGGCTTACCTGTGCCAGAATTATGGAAGAACAGGGGTATGAAGAACCAACCGGTCAGGCAAAGATTACACCGTCATATAATCTCCCATGTGACTATGTGATCCACACGGTAGGCCCGATCGTCCAGGGAAAAATGACGAAAAAGCATGAGGAATTGCTGGAGTCATGTTATAAATCCTGCCTTGAAATTGCAGATGAAAATGACGTGGACTCCATTGCGTTCTGCTGTATTTCAACAGGGGTATTTATGTTTCCAAATGAACGGGCTGCAGAGATTGCTGTGCAAACGGTTAAAGAATATAAAGAGAAAACAAACAGCTCCATTAAGGTGGTCTTTAATGTGTTCAAAGATCTGGATGAAGAAATCTACAGGGAACTGTTAAGATAGAAAGTGATACTTGTGAAATTGATGAAGTTTCCAAGTTCCCGGAGAACTGCAAGATACTCTTTTCCATGTGTTTTTTGCAAGTTCTGCCTGACCGTTCATGCGATAAAGACCTCCAAGACTGGTATGAAGGTTGGAAGCAAGGTGGGCATTAGCTTCTGTGATTTCTTTGATCTGCGCAAGTGCTTCTTTTTCCAGCTTAATGGCTTTTTCTGGTTTCGTTTCCATAGTTGCTTGATAATCTAACAAGAGTGCCGGTCAGAAGAGGTGCCATGATTACCGGCATCACCGGCGGCAACTTTGAGGCGGTGGATTACAGCAGCGCGACTGCGACCATTCAGGATGAAAAACTGACTGTGATGGAAGAGTAGATGGCGTTGCGTGAAGTCGTCGACGAGCCCACAGAGCCGGACGCGGGCGATGACCCTACGGAATCCAGCGCTGTCGATGATCCCATTGTACCCGGCGAAACCAATGGTGCCGAGGAAACTTCGGTAGCATAGCCTTCCCGGTATGGGACGTTGATTCACTGTAACTGTTGGTATGCGGCAGTATGCGAAACCGTTGACGTGCGATCTGACTCAAATAATGAAAGCTGCGGCAGCAAAGCAGGAGACAGTTTCCTTTGGATAGCAGGACATATGGACTGAAACAGTAATAAGTAGATAATCAGTGCTACTGTCTGATATATGTTTCCAAGGTAGAATCCAAGAAAACCCGGAGGAGGGTTATCATGGAACAAAACATAAAAGCAGAATGAAGAGAACGCTGGCGCAAAACAATCATGGAACAGAAAGCAAGTGGATTGACCATTACCAAATGGTGTGAGCAGAATGAAATACGTACAAGAAAATTTCACTGCTGGCAGGAAGTTCTTAGAGACCATGACCTGCTTGAAATGAAAACAGAGGATGCGACACCTGAGTCAGCTGTCCTGTCTTATCCTGCGGATCAGAACACGTCAGTACAAATCAGAATAAAAAAACGGGGAAGGAGAAACCTGTGAAACAGAATGTTGAATTTGAACGGTGCATTGATTTTTATTGGAACCAATATCCAGGGTATTCGGAGTATCCATAACAGAACTTTTATCTGGAAATGCAGTCAGGAATGGGAATGTGTCAGCAAATATGATGCGTTCAAAATTTTATGTATGCCCTGTATGTGGGAATATCATCCACAGCATGGGTGAAGCGGTGATCCATTGTCACGGGGTACTTCTTACCCCATGCCAGGCGGAGGAAGCAGATGAGAATCATAAGATTTTTATTGAAAGAGCGGAAGATGAATATTATGTGCGTATGGAACATGATATGACGAAAAAGCACTATATTTCTTTTGTCGCGGCATTATCAGCGGATAAAATTCAGATGATTAAACTGTATCCGGAAGAAAACCCGGAAGCGAGATTTCAAATAAATGGAGTAAAGCAGATTTTATTCTACTGCAATCAAGACGGCTTGTTTACTGCTCACGTTGTGAAAGGCATGCATGTGAAAGAAGCTTTTTGATGCTGCTGCTGAAGAGGAGGGGCTTTGGAAAAGGCCGCAAAGCTGCTGTTTGGATAAGTTCAAAAGAAAAGAGCTGCTTCGGCCTTTTACTGTTTCGCCTTATACTCCTCACCCCAATTCCAGAGAGCATCCAGAACCGGCTTCAGGCTGTATCCCAGTTCTGTCAGGGTATATTCCACCCGTGGCGGCACCTCTGCATAAACCTTACGGCTTACCAGTCCACTTCCCTCCATATCACGAAGCTGGGCGGTGAGGACTTCTTGGGAAACATGGCCAATGGATTTCTTTAATTCCCCAAAGCGTTTGGTTCCTGGCATCAGATCGCGCAGAATCAGAACCTTCCATTTCAAAGGCAGTATATGCCTGTGTCAATCTGGGGGAGGCCTGCGTGCCAAAAGAAATTGAGGAGCGCTCTGTATGCATGAATGAGGATATCGGACAGGCGCTTCTTACAATCAACACTTCGATTAACATCTCTATGTATCTTTTCTCCTGATATTTTCGAATGTATCCCCGGAAAGCAATCAGGTACACAATATAAAAATTCGGCTGTTGCAGGGGAAAAAGCCCCATGATATAATAAACTGACCGGCAAATATTCGGTTTGGAACAGGTTCAGAAGCGGCCTGTGGGAATCGGCCTGCCGGTATGGATTGTAAGAACCTGTTTGCGCGGAAACAAAAATGATACAGGGACAAGGGGAGGGACAGCAGTTGTTCGATTTATATACGGCGGCAATTCTGATGACGGTCATATTCCTGATTATAACCGCTGCAGATGTTATGACAAACCGGCTTATCACAAAGGGAACAAAGGTAAAGTCTGTTATCACC
>JAXEJQ010000073.1:0-3967 GCA_034101475.1 Candidatus Limivivens sp. | reverse complement strand
GGAGGAAGGAAAATTTGTTGCAACTGAGGAAGGTTCAGCCCAAGGGTCGGTCATGAGTCCGATACTTGCAAACATATACATGCATAATGTATTGACGTTATGGTTTAAGTTTGTAGTGAAAAGGACAGTTAGAGGTGAATGCTTTCTAGTGAATTTTGCGGATGATTTTGTAGTGGGCTTCCAATACAAATCGGATGCGGAATGGTACTATACGGCGCTTAAAGAGCGAATAGGAAAGTTTAATCTGGAGCTGGAAGACAGTAAAAGCAGGCTTATCGAATTCGGTAGATTTGCAGAGGAAAACAGAAAGAGACGCGGTGAAAGGAAACCAGAAACGTTTGATTTTCTGGGATTTACCTTCTACTGTGGAAAGACAAGAAAAGGAACTTTCTGTGTTAAATTGCAGACCAGTCGGAAGAAATTTGAAAAGAAGCTGAAAGACTATAAACTCTGGATATATGATAACCGCAACCGTCCGGTTAGGGACATCATAAAAGAGCTAAATGTAAAACTGGTAGGACACTATAGATACTATGGTGTAACTACGAATTATAGACGAATCAGTGCATTTCTTCATCGAGTGCAGCAATTTTTATGTAAAGCTATGAATCGAAGAGGATGCAGGAGAGCATACACATGGAGTGGATTTGTGGAAATGCTTAAATGCTATCCGCTTGCGAAACCCAAAACGTACTATTGCTTATATTAAAGTAAATGTTATTATGAGGAGCCGTATGCGGGAAAGCCGCACGTACGGATCTGTGAGGGGCTATGGTTGCGAGGCCTTAGTCTACTCGACTGCAGAGCAGGAGGTTTTTTAACGCTAAAGCGCTAGAAGTTGAGAGGCGGTCTGCTATGGATATCCGCTCTACTTGCAAAGGGCATCTTCTGTTTAAGCAGAAAGTACGTACTGAAGATGAAACCGCTGTTTATGAAACAGGTGGACGATGGCTTCTTCTTTGAAAATGCCTGGAAAGTACCAGCGGCAGGGTAACCATCGAAAACACCTCTCCTGAGACCCTTGCGGTAAAAACCAGCAGCGGCAGGATTGTGTTTTCCCATATCCGAAGTGGTGAGATTACCGCCAAATCCACAGCCGGGAAAATCGAACTGACCGATGTGATCGCGGGAAAAAGCCTATATGCCAGAAGCATCAGCGGCGGTGTCGCGCTGGGCGGCTGTATTAAAAGGGAATTCTCCCCAGCCGGCGCAGTGAGAGGAAAAAAACGGCTACTTTCTTCTTTCCGCATCGGGAAAACAGGCGAAGGAAATACCTCTTTTTGAAATCAGCCGGACAGAATGCGAATGAAAAATTCACCGTGTAAGGGAACGTTCTTATACAGTGGATTTTTCGCACCTATAAAATGGACACATTCAACTGAACAATTTGCCTATCAAGAAAATGAAAGATTATGTAGAATGAATATGTAAGCTGAAAAGGAGGCGGTGTTATGAAATCGTTACAAACCATTCAAAAGATCTTCCGTGTCTTTCAGGTCCTCACTAAAATTGCCATGATTCTTTCCTTTATCTGGGCAGGATTGGCTGCACTGGGGCTGCTGTGCGGCGTGGTATGGTATTCTGGCGGCAATGTCGTGGGCGCCAATCGGGAGCTTCTGTATTCCCTGACCGTAACCGGTGGCCTGACTGAAATGATCGGTGTTCTCCTGACAGATACAATCTGGGCGCTGACGGACGGTGTTCTTCTGAGCTTCGCGCTACGTTATTTCAAGGCGGAGCAGGCAGACGGCACACCTTTTACGAAACACGGGGCCGAACAGATGAAACACCTGGGCATCTGCACCATTGTCCTGCCCTTGGTGGCGGCGATCCTGGTGGCCATTGTGCGCGAACTCTTTGGACTGTTGCAAAACGCCGGCGCTGATTGGGGCAACCTCAGCAGCCTGACCATGGGTATTGTTCTGATTTTGGCTTCTCTGATCTTCCGTTATGGCGCGGAGTTGGAGGAAAAGAACACTCTACGAAACGTTGATTGAGAATATCAGGTACTTTGTTTATACTGGTTTTATATGCAATACAGACATAATAAAAGCATTCATGCTGTCCGCCCTGCCAATGATTATGGTGGGAATGGCGCTGGGGATGCTTTACAGATGGGAAGAAACACCAATGAATGCGAAAGAACGTAAAAAGGGGAGAAAAACATGAAGAATAAGCTGATGTTGTGGGCGATCCTGTTTTCGGCTGGCTTGCTGATGGTCATTTTCCGGATGAACATCAGTAGATTCATTTCTGATGTTACCGCTTTGCTGGTTGGAGGCGTCCTCCTGGCAGCTGTTTCCGGAGCGGGGATTCTGATTGAGATGTATCGAAATAAGCGGTGAAGGAGATAGGAATATGAAAATACTTGTTTTAAACGGAAGTACCAAAAAAGAAAAAAGCGGCCTGCCATGCTGAAAAACCTGATTGATCGTACACTGCCGCTGTCAAGCATGGCGATGAAGAAGGTCGGTGGACGCTATGAGCATGTGGGTCAGGCAGATTTCTCCCAACTGAAGTATCTCATGATTTTCGGCTGCGGATTCCCCAACAGTACACACAATTTTGAGCCTGCTGTTGCTCAGTTCAAGCTGATGTTCCCCACGGGCTATACCATCATTACCGTTCCGGAAAGCCCCATGTTCAACGCGCCGGAGGCGGCAGTCGTTACCGTTCCGAGATTGGAGCTTGTCAGAGAAACCGGACGGCAATACGCGAAAACAGGCGCAGTTGATGCTGAATTACTGGCACAAATCGACTCTCCCATGATCCCGGAGGAGACCTATGCAAAGATTGTGAATGGCCAGGTGTAAGGATATGAGGGACAGGCAAATGCTCTATACATACAAGGAATCCATATACATCGAGGGCAGCCGCGCGTTTATCAGAGTTCCATTTAACGTCTGGGAGGAGACCGGCTTAAAGGGAAATATCCCATGCCGTGTGGCCATTGAAAATCATTCTTTTGAATGCAAGCTCATCCCCAAAGGGAACGGAAACTATCTGATTCCCGTTCCAAAAAAGACGATGACTGTCCTTGCATCGGGGGAAGGATACGAAATTGTCATGGAACCCATTGGAGCGCTGTCACGGATCAATCATGACAGCCCCTATTCCAGGGAACACCCGATCCGAAAGATAGACGGCATCGAAACAATCCCCATTCAGGCCGGCCTCTGCGGTCATTGCTGTGTTGCCATGCTGGCCGGCGTTCCCCTTTCCGATGTGGTAGCGCTAATGGGGAAAGCTCATGCCTGCTGGTCCAAAATACTGGAGGCATTGGACTATTACGGGATTTCCCACGCAGCAAAAGCGGTATATCCCAAAGGCAGTTCGTACCAATTGCCAGAGTGCTGCATCGTGGGAAACGACAACCGTTTTCTGCTCTGGTATCAGAGGTCCTTCTGCGGCGTGGCCAATGTGGATCCAAAGAAAACCGTCAGCTATATTGAAGTTTCCATTTGCCGGAAAACCGATCGTAAATGAGGGCCGAAGGGAGAATGATGGTGGAACTTATCAGACTGACACATGACAATCTTGAAACAGAACGCATCTGCTGTGCTATTTCTAACAACAAGGACGTGCAAGTTATATCAAAAAAGGCATGGCTGCCGGATCGTTTGGACGAAGGGCTGGTATTCCTCAAGGGAGATGTCCGGGGAAAATGTTTTATTGAAAATATGCCGCTATATTTAAAATTAGGATTCGCATTCGGAATATTTGGGAAAAATACAATTATTTTGGTGTTTGCTGGGCTAAAGGCGGTGAGATATCATTGGTATACAAATTAGAAGACACATCAAAGGTTAAAGAGTTATTTGCAGATTGGCAGGAAACGCTGATCTATTCGTGCTTACAGAATGTCATGGGCAAGATCTATGTTACGGATACCGAAAAACCGGAATCAGCATTTGCGTTTGTCGGATGCTTTGGATTCTTTGCTGGCAGACCGGACAGAGAGCTGGTT
>JAXEJQ010000072.1:0-10601 GCA_034101475.1 Candidatus Limivivens sp. | reverse complement strand
GGGTGGAAAAGGCGGTAAAAGGGGCAGATTTCAGCTTCCCTTTTAAGCAATATAGAGCAGGAATTTAAGGAGGTGAAAGTAATGGCAGTAAAGATCAGACTGAGAAGAATGGGTCAGAAAAAGGCTCCTTTCTATAGAATTATCGTTGCAGATTCCAGATCTCCGAGAGATGGCAGATTCATCGAGGAAATCGGTACTTACAATCCGAACACCGATCCCAGCGAATTCAAGATCGATGAGGAACTGGCAAAGAAATGGCTGGCAAATGGTGCACAGCCGACCGATGTTGTAGCAAAACTTTTCAAGTTAGCCGGAATTGAGAAATAAGGGCAGAGGTGAGCATGATGAAAGAATTAGTGGAAGTAATTGCAAAATCTCTCGTCGAGTCTCCGGACGAAGTTGTGGTAACTGAAAAGCAAAGTGGGAAAACCACGGTCATTGAACTGAAGGTTGCACCTTCCGATATGGGGAAGGTTATTGGAAAGCAGGGCAGGATTGCGAAGGCGATCCGTGCCGTTGTGAAAGCTGCAGCATCCAGGGAAGACAAGAAAATTGTTGTAGACATTTTACAATAAGAGAGGACCTCGTGAAAACGAGGTTTTTTCTATATCCGGCAGTAAAGGAAGAATGATGGAAAAATATTTACAGGCTGGGGTGATCACCAGCACACACGGACTGAAGGGGGAAGTCAAGGTTTTCCCCACCACCGATGATCCGGAACGCTTTGAAGATCTGGAAACGATCTATCTGGATACCGGAAGAGAAAAAAAGCCTCTGCAGATTCAGAGCGTGCGTTATTTCAAGCAGTTTGTGATCCTGAAATTCAAGGGCTTTGATGATATCAACCAGGTGGAAGGCTGGAAGCAGCGTCCGCTTCTGGTGGACCGGGAGCATGCGCTTGAACTGGGGGAGGATGAGAATTTTATCGCTGATCTGATCGGGCTGACAGTACGGACCGAAGAGGGCGAGGTCCTGGGTGAACTGACGGATGTCCTTGAAACAGGGGCCAATGATGTCTATGTCGTTGAAACACCCCAGAAAAAGGAGCTTCTTCTTCCGGCTATTAAACAGTGTATTCTTCAGGTGGATCTGGAAGAAGGCGTGATGACAGTCAGACTGCTGAAAGGACTTCGAGATTTATGAATTACCATGTATTGACCCTGTTTCCGGAGATGATTGAGCAGGGACTGCATACAAGTATTATCGGAAGGGCAATGGAAAAGGGGATTCTGACTCTGAATACGGTAAATATCCGGGATTTTGCCAATAACCGGTATGGGAAAGTGGATGATTACCCCTATGGCGGAGGGGCAGGCATGGTGATGCAGGCAGCTCCGGTTTACGATGCCTGGAAATCTGTGACGGAAACCCTTGGGAAAAAGCCCAGAGTGATTTATCTGACGCCCCAGGGGCGGGTGTTTTGCCAGAATATGGCTGTGGAACTGGCACAGGAGGAGGATCTGATCTTTCTGTGCGGGCATTACGAGGGAGTCGATGAACGGGTTCTGGAGGAGATTGTGACAGATCCCGTTTCCATCGGAGACTATGTACTGACCGGCGGAGAGCTGCCTTCCATGGTCATGATCGATGCCATTTCCAGAATGGTTCCCGGAGTTTTGAGCAATGAAACTTCCGGCATTGTGGAATCCTTCCACGAGAATCTCCTGGAGTATCCCCAGTACAGCAGACCGGAGATCTGGATGGACAAAGCGGTTCCGCCGGTTCTTCTCTCCGGCCATCATGCCAACGTGGATAAGTGGAGAAGAGAGCAGTCGATCCTGCGGACGGCGAAATACCGGCCGGATTTGCTGGAAAAAGCCGAACTGACTGAAAAAGAAAAGAAGTGGCTGCGAGAAAACACTTGCATTTCCGGGTGAACCATGATAAAATAACAAACGTTGTGAGTAAGAGATGGTCCTCTGTTACCAAAGGTATTAAGAACATCCGAGATTATAAGGAGGAAACACACAATGAACGACATTATTAAAAGCATTGAAGCTGAGCAGCTGAAAGAGAACGTTGACGATTTCCGTGTTGGCGATACCGTGAAGGTATATGCGAAGATCAAAGAGGGTAACCGTGAGCGTATCCAGGTATTCGAAGGTACCGTTCTGAAGAAACAGGGTGGAAGCGTACGCGCTACCTTTACTGTCCGCAAGAACTCCAACGGTATCGGCGTTGAGAAGACCTGGCCGTTACATTCTCCAAACGTAGAGAGAGTCGAAGTAGTCAGAAGAGGTAAAGTAAGACGTGCAAAACTGAATTACTTAAGACAGCGTGTTGGAAAGAGTGCAAAGGTAAAAGAGCTGGTAAAATAATGGATTGGACTGGGGCTGTTGCAAGGACATTGCGACAGCCTTTTTCTACAGATGGGAAAAGATGAGGTGGATTATGAGCAGAAAGCAGCGAAGAGAGGCCGCGAAGCCCGCACCGAAACCAAAAAAGAAAATGGCAGCTGCAAAGTCCGCGCTGCTGTGGGCATTTGAAATCGTAATCGTTATACTGTGTGCCTATATCCTGGCTTTTTTCTTTGGACAGAGCAGAATTGCCATCGGTCAGTCCATGGATGTGACGATCTCCGGAGGGGATAAGGTTCTTCTGGATAAGCTGAGTTATGAGTTTTCCTCCCCGAAAAGAGGCGATATCATCGCTTTTAAACCCGGTGGAAGCGAAAGCAGCCATTCCTATATCAAGCGTGTGATCGGACTTCCGGGGGAGACGATTCAGATCAAAGACCGTATGATCTATATCAACGGAGAAATCTATCTGGAGCAGAAGGATTATCCGGTGATTAATAACCCTGGCCTTGCAGAGCAGCCGATTACCCTGGGAACAAATGAATACTTTGTTCTGGGAGATAATCGGAACAACAGTGAAGACAGCCGACATGCCAGTGTGGGAAATGTCCGATTGGGAGAGATTGAGGGAAAGGTCTGGATGATCCTGTCGCCAAAGGAGCATTTTGGACTGGTGAAATAAAGAAAACAGAAAGGTTTGTGGTATGAATTATCAATGGTATCCTGGTCATATGACAAAAGCAAAGCGTATGATGCAGGAAGATATGAAGCTGATTGACCTGGTGATCGAGCTTGTGGATGCCAGAGTCCCCGGAAGTTCCCGGAATCCGGACATCGACGAGCTTGGGAAAAACAAAGCCAGACTGATTCTTCTGAACAAAAGTGATCTGGCCGATCCGGCAGCCAATGCCCGTTGGATGGAGTATTTCAAAAGCAAAGGCTTTTTTGCGGTACAGGTGGATTCCAGAAGCGGTTCCGGCATGAAGGCCGTTCAGAACGAGATTCAGGCCGCTTGCCGGGAAAAGATCCAGCGGGATTTAAAACGTGGAATCAAAAACCGTCCTGTGCGGGCTATGGTCGTAGGCATACCGAATGTAGGGAAATCCACCTTTATCAATACCTTTGCCGGGAAGGCCTGTGCCAAAACAGGAAACCGTCCCGGTGTGACAAAGGGAAAACAGTGGATTCGTCTGAATAAGAATGTGGAGCTGCTGGATACGCCCGGAATTCTGTGGCCAAAATTTGAGGACCAGACAGTGGGTCTGCATCTGGCCATGATCGGTTCCATCAATGATGAAATCCTGAACCGGGAGGAGCTGGCGCTCCAGCTGATTTTGTTTCTGAAGACATGTTATCCAGGAACACTTCGGGATCGGTACGGATGTACGGAGGAACAGCCGGATCCCCAGGTGCTGGCAGAAATTGCCAGAAGCCGAGGGTGTCTTCTGAAAGGGCAGGAACTGGATTACGGGAAGGCGGCGTCAATTCTGATTGAAGAATTCCGTTCCGGAAAACTTAAGAAAATAACACTTGAATTTCCGGACGGAAACAGGTAGGATGAATGTGTGACAAAAAACGGAAAAGAGTGATAAGTAAATGAGTAAGAAAAATACGGAAGAACAAGAGGCACCAAAGAAATCCATGGGAAGAGAAGTTCTGGAGATGGTTGTATATATCGCCATCGTTGCACTGCTGACCTACCTTCTGGTTACCTATGTGGGCCAGCGAACCGTTGTATCCGGGCGTTCCATGAACCCGACCCTGGAGGATGGTGACAACCTGATCACGGATAAGATCAGCTACCGTTTCCGGGATCCGAAGCGGTATGATATTGTGGTGTTCCCTCTTGAGGATGCCAGCGGGAAGCGAAATCTGATTAAGCGGATCATTGGTCTGCCGGGGGAGACGGTTCAGATCATTGACGGCGAGGTCTATATCAACGGGGAGCTGCTTGGGGAGCAGTACGGTGCTGAAAAGATCGAAGATCCCGGTGCTGCGAAAGAGCCGATTACCTTAGGGGCAGATGAGTACTTTGTCCTGGGAGACAACCGGAATAACAGCAAGGACAGCCGTTCCATCGGACCGATCAGCAGAGACCGCCTGATTGGACGTGCGTTTGTGCGGATCTGGCCACTGTCTGATTTCGGGATTTTGAAGCATCAGTAAAGAAGGGGCGGAGTATGAAGGATCAAGGGGTTCAGACAGAACATTCAGATGACTGGAAGAAGGATGGGGAGCAGAGGAAGGAAAGCCGGATGCGTGAGATTCTCGGAATGCTTGCCTATCTGACGGCGCTCCTGCTGCTTGCCTATCTGGTGCTTCATTACATAGGCCAGCGGACCACCGTCAGCGGGATGTCCATGTATCCCACCCTGGAGGATGGTGACAACCTGATTGTTGACAAGATCAGTTATCGCTTCCGGGATCCTCAACGGTATGATATCATCGTATTTCCCTTTCAGTATAAGGAAAATACCTACTATATCAAACGGATTATCGGTCTGCCGGGGGAGACAGTACGGATCGTTGATGGAAAGATGACCATAAACGGAGAACTGCTGAATGAAGACTATGGTTATGAGATCATGGAGAGTCCGGGGCTTGCCCAGGAAGCGATTACCCTGGGAGAAGATGAATATTTTGTCCTGGGAGATAACCGGAACAACAGCATGGACAGTCGGGAACCGGCGGTAGGGACCATCAAGCGAAAGGATATTATCGGACGAGCCTTTCTGCGGATCTGGCCGCTTTCTGACTTTGGAATTTTAAAGCATCAGTGATGGATAATTATGAGTAAAAAAATTGCAGAAATCAGACAGGAATTTGAAACGGCCGACAATGAAGACCTGGAAAAACTCTTCGCCCAGTACGCGGAGGATTCCCGGGCCGGCGTTGTCGGCCTGATTACGAAATATCAGAAAAAAAGAAAGGCTCTTGAGGACGAGCGGAAACGCCTGGAAAATATGCGTGTTTTTGAACATAAATATGAAGCCTTCGGGACGGTCTGTGGGATTGATGAGGCAGGCAGAGGACCGCTGGCGGGGCCGGTAGTGGCCGGGGCGGTGATTCTTCCTCCGGACTGCGAGATTCTTTATCTGAACGACAGCAAACAGCTTTCCGAAAAGAGAAGAGAAGAGCTGTATGAGGAAATCATGGAAAAAGCCCTTGCTGTGGGTGTGGGAATGGTGGGACCTGCCCGGATAGATGAGATCAACATTCTCCAGGCCACCTATGAAGCCATGCGGGAGGCAGTATCGCAGTTGAAGGTGAAACCGGATGTTCTGCTGAATGACGCGGTAAAGATTCCCGGAATTTCCATAAAACAGGTTCCGATTATCAAAGGCGATGCCCGATCACTGTCGATTGCGGCAGCCAGCGTGATTGCCAAGGTGACCAGGGACCGGCTTATGCGGGAATATGACAAGCTGATGCCGGAATATGGATTTGCCGGACACAAAGGCTATGGATCCAGGGAACATATTCAGGCGATCCGGGAGTATGGCCCGTCGCCGATCCACCGAAAGACTTTTTTAACCCATTTTTGCTGAGATGCGATTTCGAATTCTTTTGAAAGAGGCGTTTTCTTGAACAAAAGGCAGACAGGAACAGATTACGAAAGACAGGCGGCCGGGTTTCTGGAAGAAAAGGGATATCACATCCTGGAATCCAATTTCCGGTGCCGGGCCGGTGAGATTGATCTGATTGCGGAGAAAGACGGATGGCTGGTCTTTGTGGAGGTGAAATATCGCCGGGATCAGCGGTTTGGGAGTCCTTTCGAAGCGGTTACCAAAAGAAAACAGCAGAGGATCTGCCGGGCTGCCCGGTGGTATCTGGCCCAGAAACAGTATCCGGAGGATACCAGATGCCGGTTTGATGTGGTTGGAATCTGCGGAAACCATACAGAAATTCTGGTCAATGCGTTTGACCTGTGAGAGTTAAAGGAGAAAAGGATGATTGAATTAGTCAGAAAAGGTGATAAGCCGGTGGTAAAGCTGAATCACGAGGATACGGTTCCCTATGTATCCTTTCCGATGCTGGATGAGATGCCGGAGATTGTCCACGGGTTTTCCACCCGTCTGGGCGGTGTCAGCAGGGATCATCTTGCGAGTCTGAATCTGAGTTTCACAAGAGGGGACGATCCGGAAAATGTCAGGGAAAACTACCGCAGGATTGCGGCCAGCATCGGATTTCAGCCGGAGGATATGGTTTTATCCCAGCAGACACATACGACGCATGTCTATAAGGTGACCGAAGGAGACAGGGGCAGAGGATTTACAAAGCCTCTTGGGTATACGGATATTGATGGTCTGATGACCAATGTGCCTGGGCTGGTACTGGTGACTTCCTATGCGGACTGTGTTCCGCTGTTCTTCGTGGATCCGGTGGAGAAGGTTGTGGCTCTTTCCCATTCCGGCTGGAAGGGAACTGCCCACAGGATGGGCAAAGTCACTGTTGAGGCTATGAAGCGTGAATATGGCTGCCGTCCGGAGAACATTTATGCAGCTGTGGGACCCTCCATCTGCCAGGATTGCTATGAGGTCAGCGAAGATGTGTTTATGCAGATTGAGACGATTATTCCGGAAGAAAAGGTTCCGGAGATCTGCTACCGGAAGGAAGACGGAAAATACCAGATGAATCTCTGGAAAGCAAATGAACTGATTTTCCTGGAAGCAGGGATTCTGCCGGAGCATATCAGCGTGACGGATGTGTGCACCTGCTGCAATTCTCAGGTATTCTTCTCCCACCGGGCATCTCATGGGATGCGGGGGAATCTGTCTGCATTCCTGGGGATCCGGGCCTGATTCCCGGCGATGCAGTCAGCAGCCAAAGCAGATTTTGTTTTTCGCTCAGAAAAGAACCGCCGGATCGGAAATAACCTTCCAGATCCGGCGGTTTTTCAGCGCTGGCGGTAAGTGTCCAGCAGCTTGTGAATCTTTTCAGTTGGAGAGAGTACATGATTGATGGAAACATCGTGATTCATGGAGTCGATAATGCTGGCCAGGAACTGTGTCATATCGGCTTCCTGATAATAGGGTTTGGTCAGAAGAGCCGGAAGCCGGTAATTCAGGTTCGTGGTCACGACTTTGTTGATGTAACCCTTTTCGTAGTATTCATCAAATTTTTCCAGGCCTTCGGTAAAGAGTCCGAAGGTGGTGCAGACAAAGACTCTGCCGGCTTTTCGTTCTTTCAGTTTTCTGGCTACGTCCAGCATACTCTCGCCTGAGGCAATCATATCATCGATGATGATGACATCCTTTCCTTCCACCGAATCACCCAGAAACTCATGAGCAACAATGGGATTCTTTCCGTTGACCACGGTGGAATAATCCCGGCGTTTATAGAACATTCCCATATCGACCCCAAGGATATTTGAAAAGTATACAGCCCGGCTCATGGCGCCCTCGTCAGGACTGATAATCATCAGATGTTCATTATCAATGATAAAATCCGGGACGGACTGAATCAAAGCCTTTAAAAACTGATAGGTCGGCATATAGGAATCGAAGCCCTGGAGCGGAATGGCATTCTGCACCCGGGGATCGTGTGCGTCGAAGGTGATGATATTCGATACGCCCATGGAAACAAGTTCCTGCAGGCCGAGAGCACAGTCCAGAGACTCTCTCTTTGTCCGTTTGTGCTGGCGGCCTTCATAGAGAAAGGGCATAATGACATTAATTCTGCGTGCCTTTCCGTTGGCGGCAGAAATGATGCGCTTCAGATCCTGAAAGTGATCGTCCGGCGACATGTGATTGACATGACCGCAGACAGTATAGGTCAGGCTGTAATTGCAGATATCTGCCAGAATAAAGAGATCCGTACCGCGGACGGATTCCTTGATAATGCCTTTTGCCTCGCCGGTTCCGAAACGAGGGCAGGAACAGTTGAGAAGATAAGTGTCTTCCGCATATCCTTTAAATGCAATGCTGCTGGTATCGTGGGTCGGGTTTGAATGTCTGTAATCAACCAGATGCGCATTCACCAGTTCAGCGAAATCCCTGCTGCCTTCCAAAGCGGCAAGCTTCAGAGGAGCCAGAGGAATCGCAGTTTGAAGTGGCTTAAAATTTGGCATAATAATCCTCCAACTATTATAATTCAACAAATATCATTCTAGTTATATCATTTTCGACATAAAGAAGTCAAGGAAAACTATTGGATCTTTGGGCTGCTTTTTAAAACACCGGGAAGAAACCATTGCATTTTGAGAAGGGTTTTAGTATGATAGAGGGTAAGAATGACAGGAGTGAAATCATGAAGAAGGAACATATCGTAAGCCGGGTACTGTCCGGCAGTATTGCTGAGGAACTGGGCGTTGAAACCGGGGACTGTCTGATCGCTGTCAATGATACGCCGGTAGAGGATATTTTCGATTACCAGTATCTGTGCAACGAAGAATATCTGACGGTGCTGATCCGGAAACCCAACGGCGAGGAATGGGAGTTGGAGATTGAAAAGGAATTCGAAGAAGACCTGGGGATGGAGTTTGAAAACGGCCTGATGGATGACTACCGGAGCTGCCGGAATAAGTGTATTTTCTGTTTTATTGACCAGATGCCGCCGGACATGCGGGATACCCTGTATTTTAAGGATGACGACTCCAGACTCTCCTTCCTTCAGGGAAATTATATCACGCTGACCAATATGAATGATCATGATATTGACCGGATTATCCGGTATCATCTGGAGCCCATTAATATTTCTTTCCAGACCATGAACCCGCAGCTTCGCTGTGAAATGCTTCACAACCGTTTTGCGGGGGAAGCTCTGAAAAAGGTGGACCGTCTGTACGAGGCCGGGATTCACATGAATGGCCAGATCGTCCTCTGTAAGGGAATCAACGATGGAAGAGAGCTGGAAGCCAGCCTGGAGAAGCTGGAACGCTATATGCCTCTGCTGGAAAGTGTTTCCGTGGTGCCGGTTGGGCTGACGAAATACCGGGAGGGTTTGCCAAAGCTGGTGCCTTTTGGAAAAGAAGACGCCGGAGAAGTCATTGACCTGATTGAAAAATGGCAGAAAATTTTTCTGGAAAAATACGGGATCCATGGCATCCACGCATCTGATGAATGGTATCTTCTGGCTGGCCGGCCGCTGCCGGAGGAGGAGCGCTATGACGGGTATCTGCAGCTGGAAAACGGGGTTGGTATGCTGCGTCTTCTGGAAAATGAGTTCCTGGAGGAAATGGGAACCCGAAAAGGCGATGAAGAAAAACGCCGGGTATCCATTGCCACTGGTCTGCTGGCAGCGCCTCATCTTCAGAAGCTGGCGAAAGCTCTCGAAGAAAAGTATCCCCGGACAGAGGTTCTGATTTATCCCATTCGGAATGAATTCTTTGGGGAGATGATCACCGTTTCCGGTCTGCTGACCGGGCAGGATCTGAAAAAACAGCTGATGGGGAAGGATCTGGGGCAGCGGCTCCTGCTTCCGTGCAATCTGTTAAAGAGCGGAGAATCGGTTTTTCTGGATGATATGACGGTGAAAGAGCTGGAATCTGCTTTACAAAAGGACATTAATATTGTAAAATCAAGCGGTCAGGCTCTGGCAGCGGCCATGCTGCTGGAGGATGAAGTACAGCACTTACACACAGACGAGGTGAATAAATATGAGTAGACCCATTGTAGCAATCGTAGGCAGGCCCAACGTTGGAAAATCCACCCTGTTCAATACTCTGGCAGGAGGCAATATCTCCATTGTAAAGGATACGCCTGGTGTAACCAGGGACCGGATCTATGCGGACGTGGAATGGCTGAACCTGCGCTTTACTCTGATTGATACCGGCGGTATTGAACCGGATACCAGTGATGTGATTCTGTCCCAGATGAGAGAACAGGCACAGATCGCTATTGACACGGCAGATGTGATTATTTTCATTACCGATGTGCGCCAGGGCCTTGTGGACGCAGATGCCAAAGTGGCGGACATGCTGCGCAGGTCCCACAAGCCTGTGGTTCTTGTGGTAAACAAAGTGGACAATTTTGACAGGCAGATGCCGGATATCTATGAGTTTTATAATCTGGGCATTGGGGACCCGATTCCCATTTCTGCCAGCGGGAAGCTGGGCATCGGCGATATGCTGGATGAAGTGATCCGGTATTTTCCTGAAGAGGATCCGGAGGATCAGGAAGATGACCGGCCCCGGATCGCTGTGGTCGGGAAACCGAATGTGGGCAAATCTTCTATTATAAATAAGCTTACCGGAGAAAATCGTGTGATTGTTTCAAACATAGCCGGAACCACCCGGGATGCCATTGACACGGAGATCATCTGGAACGGCAGACCCTATGTTTTTATCGATACGGCAGGCCTTCG
>JAXEJQ010000071.1:0-38780 GCA_034101475.1 Candidatus Limivivens sp. | reverse complement strand
AAAAAAATTTTTTAAAGCAGGATTCCCATACAACATCTTTCGCAAACTAAAAAGGGCTACAAACCGCATATTCACGCTGTTTGTAGCCTTTATTTTGTTTGCTAACTGTCGAAAACGGGGAATTACTATAACATACTGTTTCAAAAAATGCAAGGAAAAAATAATCGCAGCGTCCGTCAACGCAAAATTGCCGGGCAGCTTCTGAAAACTCCCATTATGCTCTCCTCCTCCAGAACCAACGGCGCTTCCTCCTCTTCCAGCCCGCATACCGTATACAGGCTGTCCCCCCAGGCTCCCGTCTGGAAATGCAGACCGTAAAACGAAAGCCCCGCACTTTCAGAAACCTTGCCGGAAAGAAGAACTCCGGAGAAATCCAGATCCGGAAGTCTGGAGCTGATACCGGTTCCCAGGTATTTGAGATAAGCCTCTTTCATGGTCCAGAGAAGTGCTGCCTCCATGGTTGGATTCTCCCGCTCCTGCAGGATCCGGTATTCCTGCTCTGAGGCATAATAGCGGACCGTCCGCTCTCTATAGGGCGGAATTTTCTGAATATCTGCCCCCACCGGCCGGTCCGTCAGCACACACATCACAGCCCCTTCTGTATGACTCAGGCTGAAATGCAGGGGCTGCTCTCCTTCTTTGGAACAGAATTCCGGTTTTCCATGAGGGCCCTCGGTCAACGGAGGCCAGCTTTCTCTCCCATACCGGGTCCGCAGGCCATAGAAAAGCAGAGCCCAGGCGCATATACTTTGAGTTCGGGCTCTCTCATTGCGGATTCTGTCCAGTTTTTCCTGCTTCCAGGCCGGAAGCATCCGACAGACCAGTTCCTGTTGCTCCGGCTCCATCCTGTCCTTCATCAGATAAATCATCTTTTTCTCCTTTGCAGACCTCTGAATCGAAAACCACTGTTCCGGTCTCCTCCCTCTGCCAGCCCCGGTGCCTCTTCGGCGGCACCTTCCCGCAGCAGAAGCACATCACAGGGAGCTACGGCCAGACAGGAAGGCATGGTTTCCCTGCGGGTTCCAAACCATTCTTCCTTCTCCAGCTTCCACCAGATCCCCGCGCCTTCTGCTCCGCCTTCCGTCTGAAAAATCAGGTTTACTTCAAAGGGCGCTTCGTTTATCCGAAAACCGACGGGGGTAATCCGGTTTTTCTCCTTTTCCGGATGATCCGGCACATAAAAATAATGCGCACGGATTCCCACATGGGAAACATCCTCCGGCACAGGATCCTCTGTGCTGAGGATCAGATTCCAGTCCAGAGCTTCCACCTGATAATCTGAATATTTCCTGGCCCTGGACAGATTCTTGCAGCCGGTTATCCTGGCTGTCTCCAGGTTCTGAGGCTTTCGGAAAATCTCTTTCGTATCCCCGGCTTCCAGCACCCTTCCTCTATCCAGAATCAGAAGGCCGGGACAGATCTTGTATGCCTCATCGCGGCTGTGGGTCACCAGAATCACATCCCCCCGGTAGCCCTTCAGCATTTCCAGAAGCTCCATCAGAAGCTGCTCCTTTAAATAGGCATCCAGCGCCGAAAATGGCTCATCCAGCAGCAGGACCTCGGGTTCATAGGCCATAATCCTTGCCAGCGCCACCCGCTGCTTCTGCCCGCCGGAAAGCTGGGATGGATACTTCTTCTCCTGTCCCTCCAGATGGAATTTCCGGATCATCTGTCTGGTCCGCTCCTCTTTTTCCTGCTTTTCCCCCACAATGCCGCTGGAAACATTCTGCTCCACCGTCATATTTGGAAACAGGGCAAAATCCTGAAAAAGATACCCCACCTTCCGCTTCTGCGGCTTTAAATCAATTTTTTTCTCCGAGTCAAACAGCACCCGGCCATTTAAGACAATCCGTCCGCTGTCCGGTGTTACAATGCCGGCAATGCTTTTCAGAGTCATACTTTTCCCGCATCCGGAAGCCCCCAGGATTCCCAGGGGACCGGCACTGCTCTCAAACTTCACCTGAAGCGTGAAGCCCTTATATTTTTTCCGGATATCCACCTGAATACTCATGCCTTTTCCCCTTTTTCTGCAGCAGGCTCTTCCAAAACCGCCTCAGTTATCTGCAGGCGCTATTTTATCGTTTTTTCTCCCTGGACGTGGCATAATTCATGGAAACCACCGCCAGGAAGGAAACCAGCAGAATCACTGCCACGTATTTCCCGGCAGTTTCCATATCTCCTGCCGCAGTGGCAGAATACACGGCCAGAGGCAGCGTTCTGGTCTTTCCCATAATATTTCCCGCAATCATGGCTGTGGCGCCGAATTCTCCCAGACCTCTGGCAAAAGCCAGGATCGTCCCGCTGACAATCCCCGGCAGACAGGCGGGAATCGTTACCCGGAAAAAGATTTTCCACTCCGAAAATCCCAGGGTTCTGGCCGCAAAGATCAGATTTTCATCCACCTGCTCCAGGGCTCCTCTGGCAGAACGGTACATCAGAGGAAAGGAAATCACGGTGGCAGCCAGTACAGTCGCTCCAAAGGAAAATGCAATTTTCACTCCGAAAAACTCCAGAAAAAACTTTCCCAGAGGGCGCTTGACTCCAAAGAGATACAGCAGAAAATAACCTGCCACCGTAGGCGGCAGAACCAGAGGCATGGTCAGAACTCCGTCCAGAATCATTTTCAGCTTCGGACTTTTCAGATCAACCACCAGCTTTGCAGCCAGAAGTCCCAGAAAAAACACAACGACAATGGTGATGGAGGCCGTCTTCAGGGAAATCAGAAGAGGCGACCAGTCCATTATTCCGCCTCCGTCTCTGCCGCTTCGGTCTCTGCAGCCTCTTCCCTTCCTTCCTCAGTGGTCAGATAAGAAGAAAAACCATATTTTTCAAAAATCTCCATGGCTTCATCGGATTTCAGAAATTCCAGAAACAGAGCCGCTTCCTCCGGATATTCGGTCCTGGCGAGAATACCCACCGGATACAGCACCGGCTTTTCCAGACTTCCTTCCGGTGCCTCAGCCACCACAACCACATCCTCTGCCTTTGCAGCCGCATCTGTGGCATAAACAACGCCGGCATCCGCGCTTCCCTCAGCAACCCAGTTCAGAACCTCTGTAACATTGGTTCCAAAGCTGGCCCTGGCGGAAGCCTCCTCCCACAGTCCCAGGCTGGTCAGTGCTTCCCGGGCATACTGGCCTGCCGGAACACTTTCCGGATCTCCCAGCCCAATCATGTCCGCCGTTACCAGATCCTCAAATTTTTCCATGGGAAGCTCCGAATCCTTTGGAACAATGACCACAATCTTATTTTCCAGCAGCTCGGTAATGCTCTCCGAATCCATCAGCCCTTCCTCATTCAGAGCTGTCATCTGCTTGGTGGCTGCAGAAAAGAACAGATCCGCCTCCAGCCCCTCTTCAATCTGGGTCTGCAGCTTTCCGGAGCTGTCATAGGTTCCCTCCACCGTAATGCCCGGATTCTGCTCTTCAAACAGGGGAATCAGTTCATCCTCCATGGAATATTCCAGGCTGGCCGCCGCCGCAATCAACAGCTTCACAGATCCGCTCTCCTCCGCGGACACTGTCAGAACACTTCCCATGCATACGATTCCCGTAAGCAGCGCTGCAATCATTTTTTTCTTCATCACAAATCCTCCTTTTCGCCGTACGGCTGAATCATTGATTTCATGAGCTGACTGACAAATGAGCCTTCCGTCGATTTTCCGTGATCTGCACTCATAATACCGACGAAAACATTCGCAATTGGCTCCTGTCATTTTCCACACTCAGAAGCCGCTCCGGTGAGAATATCCAGTCCGTGTCCCAGGGCCGGAAGGATATATTCCAGGCTTTCCCGGACTGCCTTTGGACTTCCTGGCAGGTTTATGATCAATGTTTTTCCGCGGATCACCGACACACCGCGGCTTAACATGGCCCGTCCGGTAATCGTCAGCGAATAGCTTCGGATGGCCTCCGCAATTCCCGGAGCATTGCGCTCCGCCACAGCCATGGTTGCTTCAGGGGTCACATCTCTTACCGAAAAGCCGGTTCCCCCTGTTGTCAGAATCAAATTGACACCTTTCTTATCACACAATTCCCTCAGCGTTTTTTCGATGGTTTCCCGGTCATCAGGAATCAGGATCTGCTCTGTCACCAGATAGCTTTCCTTTTCCACCAGTTCCCGGATCAGAGGACCGCTGAGATCCTCCCGCTGACCGGATGCTCCTTTATCACTCATGGTCACCACAGCCGTCCGGTACCGAAGATTCTGACCAGCTGTTTCCATCTCATCTCCCACACGGATTTTCCCGCCGCGGAGTACTTTTGCAAAGATGCCCTCCCTGGGCATGATACACTCACCCATTTCCTGATAAATGGCACAATGCGAATGACATTCCTTGCCGATCTGCGTCACTTCCAGAAGGACTTCCCCACACCGGAGCAGAGTCCCCACCGGAAGATTTTTAAAATCAAAGCCTTCCACCAGAAGATTCTCCCCGAAAGCGCCCTCTGAAACCGGAGCGCCCTTTTTCCGGAATTCTTCTGCTTTTTCATAAGATAAAAGACTCACCTGACGATGCCATTTTCCTCCATGGGCATCCCCCTGAATTCCGAAATCTTCCACAAAAAGCCCTTCACCGATATTTTTTTTCTGCGTACCTTTCCTCTCACTGATACAAACTGCCTTTACAATTCCCATTGTCAGCCCCCTATCTGTGACATTCCTTTTTCTTCCGCGGCTCCTTCTGGCTGCTGATGATTAAACTGATGCTCCCGTGGTTTTTGGGAAATCGCCTCCGCCATCAGCCGGATCAGCTCCTCTTTCCGGGCTCCCGCCCGCAGAGGTCCCCGCAGATCCACACCGCTGCGGTAATACAGACAAAGCTTCAGAAAACCTTCGGAGGTCAGACGTACCCGATTGCAGCGGCTGCAGAACTTCCCGTGAATCGCATCAATAAAACCAACGTATCCCTGAAATCCCGGAATTCTCCCATAAACTGCGGGACCGTTTCCCCGGATTTCCTCCGTGGGCTCCAGCTCCGGATATCTGCTGCGCAGAACCTGACGTACCTCCCCGGCAGGCATTCCCTCAAAGGCTTTTCCCCAGCCCATGGGCATCATCTCAATAAACCGTACATCCACCGGCATCTCCCTGGCAAGCCCCGCCAGATCCGTGATTTCATCATCGTTGATCCCTTTCAGAATCACACAGTTGACCTTCATGGGAATTCCCAGAGATATGCCTTCCCGCAGGGCTCTCACCGCTTCGGAAAGCCCCGGACGTCCGGCAATCCGCAGATACCGTTCCTCCGAAAGCGTATCAAAGCTGACATTGATGCCGTCAATTCCCATTTGTTTCAGCTCCGGAAGAACTTCCCGCAGAAGCACTCCATTGGTGGTCAGCGTGACCTTCTCCACCCCCGGAAGGGTCTTCAGCCGCCGGATCAGTTCCAGAGCGTCCTTTCGCACAAGGGGCTCTCCGCCGGTAATTTTAAACCTGCGGATTCCCAGAGCCACGGCACACTCACAGATTCTCAGGATCTCATCCTCTGTCAGAATCCGATCCGGGGCCGTCATTCCAGTCTCTTCCGGCATGCAGTAGCAGCACCGGAGATTACATCTGTCCGTAATGGACAGACGCATATAGTCAATGTTCCGTCCATATTGATCCGTCATAATTCCCTTTCTTTTCCATATCCCCTGTTTTTCCATGGAAACACCCGCCTCCGGATCATTTCATGTAAGGCCCGCTCTTCAGCGACGGTCCTGGAGTGCTTCCCAATGCCTGTCCCGCTCTTCGCCCACATCCTCCGCCGGAGGAAGGCTCTCCAGCAAAACCCGTATCTGACCTCCGCAGATCATTCCCAGAGAAGCTGCGCCCACATCAGACAGGTTATATTCCCGCACTTCAAAAAGCTCCCTGCCCAGAGACGCGGCAGCCTCCTGAATCACCGCATGCTCCACGGCTCCGCCGCCGATGGTTCCGTAAGTCCTGCCATTTTCCGCCACCAGCAGCCGGCAGCCCTTTTTCCCCGGTGAAGAGCCTGTCTTATTCAGAACAACGGCTAAAACCAGAGGTCCTTTTTCCCTGGCCAGCCCTTCTGCAATCTCTTCCTGGAAAACCGTTTTTTCCTTTTTATTTTTTTCCTGAATCAGCTCCGCGGCAATACTGACCGCAATTTCCCCCGGAGTGATCCCGCCGATTTTCAGCCCGATGGGGGCATGGATCTCCGCAATGGCCCCTTCGCTCCATCCTTCCTCCCGAAGTCTTTGAAAAGTGGCACTTACTTTTTTCCGGCTGCCGATCATCCCGATATAGGCATGGGGCCGTTTCATTGCCTGAACCAGACAGGTATAATCATGGCTGTGCCCTCTGGTTACGATCACATAATAGGCACAGTCTCCAAAATCCAGACGGCTCATATCCGAAAAATCAGTACACAAAACCTCATCTGCCTCCCGGAAACGCTCCCGGCTGGCAAACTCCGGCCTGTCGTCCACCACCGTCAGATGAAGATCCAGCGTCTTTAAAACCCGCTCCAGGGCCAGGGAAACATGTCCGCCTCCGAAAACAACCACCCTCGGCCGCCCGTAGAAGGTCTCCTTCCAGATGCCTGTCTCTTTTGCGGTCAGCGCTTCCACAGCCGAATCCTCCGCAAAATAATGGGTGCCTGCTCCCGGGTCCTCCAGCACAGTCCCTGTGGAAACTTTTTCAGTTGTTCGAAGCCGCCTTGTCAGTTCTTCATAAAATACTCTTCGATTCATACGTCACCCCGGAAAGCTTCCCTTACCAAATCCGCAGTTGGGAAAGGTGCAGACCGGACAGTTCAGGCAGAGTCCGCCTTCTCCGAGAGCCGCCAGCTCTTCTCCGGTTATGGGATCATCTGCCATCACCCTGGGAAGCACCAGATCAAAAACCGTCCTCTTCGCATACATCACACAGCCCGGAAGTCCCAGAATCGGAACGGTTCTGCCGTCCTTTTCATAATAGGCCAGCAGCAGCATGGCGCCGGGCAGCACCGGCGCTCCATAGGAAACAATCCTCGCTCCCGTATCCATAATCGCCCCGGGGGTACAGTCATCCGGATCCACACTCATTCCTCCGGTGCAGAGCACCAGCTCCGCGCCCCGGGCAATATAATCCAGAATCGCCTCTCTGATGTGCTCCTTCTTATCATCCACCAGCGTCTGGCCCAGCACCTCTGCATCATACTCGGCAAGCTTCTCCCGGATCACCGGGCCAAAGGTATCCTGAATTCTTCCGGAAAACACCTCATTTCCCGTAGTGACAATCCCCGCCTTTTTCCTCTGAAAAGGAAGAATCCGGAATATGGGGCCTCCTGCTGCCGCTTCCCGGGCCTTCTCCATCTTTTCCTCCTCAATCACCAGAGGAATAATCCTGGTTCCGGCGATTTTATCTCCCTTTTTCACCGGAAAATCCCCGTGTCTGGAAGCGATCATCATTTCTCCCAGCGCATTTACCCGGTAAAGCTTCTTTCTGTCTATTTTCAGAAGGCCATCCCGCTCTGCGATGACCTCAATTTTTCCCTCTTTAATCTCAGAACCGGACATTCCTTCCTCTTTACAGATATCAAACAGAATCTCTGCCGCCTCATTTTCATGGAGAAGCCCTTCTGTCTTTTCCCAGACATACAGATGCTCCTTGCCAAGGGACAGCAAAACGGGAATGTCCTCCTCTCTTACAATATGGCCCTTCCGAAAAGCCGGACCTTTTTTCTGATTCTTAATTATCTGGGTAATGTCATGGCACAGCACATGCCCGACCGCCTTTGTGGTTTCAATCTCTTTCATAAAATCCTGCTCCTGTTGCTCTGCATTTCCCTGTATTTTCCTGTATCGTACCACCGTTTTTCAAAACGAACAGACACGACAAAATCCGGCTGACCGGATCACGCTTTATTTATCATCATACTCTATTTTTTCATAATATTCCAGCACATTTCTCAAAAAGACCGGCCGGAAAACCTTCTTTTCATTCTCTTCCCCGGGGATTCCGGGCACAGAAGCCTTCCCGCAGCTTCCTGATTGCTCCCTTTTCGATCCGTGATACATAGGATCTGGAGATTCCGCAGATCTGCGCGATTTCTCTCTGGGTCTTTTCTCCCACACCTCCGATGCCATAGCGCATGGTCAGCACCCGGCGCTCCCGTTCCGTCAGAACCTGGTCAAAAAGGCAGCGCAGACGTTCCGTATCACTGCGCAGATCCATCTGCTCCGCCACATCCACAGCCTCTCCTTCAATAATATCCAGAAGACTGATTTCATTGCCTTCCTTGTCTGTCCCGATGGGATCATAGAGGGAAACCTCCCGGGAAATTTTCCGCCGGGAGCGCAGAAGCATCAGAAGCTCATTTGCTATCCTCCCCCCAATGCGTTTTTGATGCACTGAGGGGTTCAGTTTTTCCCAGACGGTCATCCTCCATATCGTCATCATCATAATCTACGTCAGAGAAGTCCATCAATTCCTCGGTTTCATCATCTTCTTCTGTATTACCGGATGCAACGGCAGCAATTTCCGGATACTCGATTTCATCATCTTTGACACCGAACAGAATCACATGAGCGTTGACGCCATCCCATACCACTTTACGCACGATGGTGCGAATGGCAGCACGTTTCTGTTCAATGGTCATTTCATCAATGCCGTCTTTGAAGATGGTCAGCAACTGACGCAACAGATCAAATTCAATATCACTAAGAGCGTGCTGTGAAGTCAGACCATCCAGCTCCTGAATACGCTGTTCAAGGGACTGGTATTCCTGGTTCAGCTGCTCAATTCGTTTGGTTACGTGCGCCTTGGCAGGGCTGTCACCCATATCTACAAGAGAATCTACCAGAGAATTGATTTTCTTCTCTGTCTCTGCCTTTTCCTTTCTCATATCATCCAGTCGCTGTTCAAAGTCCATGCGATTGCCGGTATAGAATATGCGGCTCTGTTCCAACTGTGCAATGAAAGTATCTTTATCCTCTGCAAGCATTTTAATCTGCTCAACCACAGCCATGTCCAATGTATTGCCATTGGCATTTTTGCTGTTGCACACAGAACGCTGACTGCGTTCCTTCATTTTGCAAACATAGGTATAAATGACTTTTCCGTCCGCAGTCTTGCGCTTGCTCATTTTCGGATACATACGCTCTCCGCAGCTACAGAACAGCAATCCAGTCAGAAGTGCTTCATTACTGCGTGGCTTTCTGAAGGATTTGGATTTGTTTCGTTCCAGAGATTCTTGAATCTGTACCCACACTTTACCCGGAATAAGACCTGGATGTTTGCCGACAGATACAATCCACTCGCTTGCAGGAAGGTACTTTGTAGCTCTGCCTTTTTCCTGATTGGTACGGTTGTATGCCATGATACCATGCTTATTATCAAAGGCATCTTTATCTAAGAACAAGTCTGTGTCGTGCTGAGTAAAGAATTGATAAGCATCTTCGTCTGCAATCATATAAACCGGATTCTGCAAAATGGCTTTGATGGAAAAACGGGTAAAATAATTATTGTTCTTCGTCTTAATTCCCTGTTTGATCAAAGCTGCTTCGGTCAATGTCAAGGAGTCCGTTTCTACATACAAGTCATAAATCATTCTGACAATATCCGCTTCTTCCGGTATCAGTTTCAGCTTGCAGGCTTTCTTTGATTTACCATCAATGGTAATGCTTTTAACTGCTTCGGAAGCATAACCGGTAGGAGTTGTACCACCGAGCCAACGCCCCGTCTTTGCCAATTCGTGCATATTATCACGGATACGCTCCGCAATGGTTTCACGCTCCAACTGAGAGAAAACAGATGCGATATACATCATAGCTCGTCCCATAGGAGTGCTGGTATCGAACTGCTCTTTAATGGAAACAAAAGAAATATCCAGACGAGCCAGTTCTTCAATCAAACTTGCAAAGTCACTGATATTTCGGCTGATACGGTCAAGGCGATAAACAATGATAGCCTTGAACTTACGCTTCTTGGCAGCATCCATCATTTTCTTGAAGTCCGGACGGTTCAGATTGCCACCGGAGAAGCCCTCGTCTTCATATACAACCACTTTATCTGCGGCTGCATCACCATAATGCAAACGAATATATTCTTTACACAGTTCTACCTGATTGCCGATACTTTCGCCTTTACCTGTGAACTTAGACTTACGGGAATAGATAGCTATGATATCTTCATTTTTCCGCATTTTCATATTCTCCTTATCTTGATATGTTATATGCCTTATGGTATTATAACATAGAGTAGCATTAAAGTAAACAGATTGGAGGTATTTCGATGAAGTCATTGTTTGAAGAAATGAGCGGTACATATACGCTCGGAGAAGATGGGATGTATTATCCGGATTTGGACATTCCAGAAGAAGAACCACACTACGGCAAATATGGCAGAATGCGCCTGCGTCATCTGAAAGAACACCGAAAGGTGTTGTACAATACACTTTTGCTGGATGGAAAGCTGGTGGAACATCTGAATAAAGTAGATGTTACCGCCAACCAGAGAATGGAACTGCTTACCCTGCAAATGCAGGAGTGTCAGAACATAAACGAAGCGTTAAAGGCTCGTGACCAGATGGCATGGGTCGGTGCTATGAATAATATCCGAAATGCGGCAGAAGAAATTGTGTTGAGTGAATTGATATATTGTTAATAGCTAAAAGTCATGGTTGAACTTTTTAGTAAGGCACCATGGCTTTTGTTTATAGATTAAATTCTTTAGATAATAATTCCAAGAACAACGACACTGTGGGGTTGTTCTTTTTATTGGCAGGATATGCACATAACGCTGTCATTTCTCCTGATATGTCCATTGGACATTCTCGGAACACTCCTTTTTCCAATTCATCTTCAACCGTAAAACGAGGAAGATATGCAATTCCAAGATTGCTCATAACACTTTTCTTTATTGCTTCAATGCTCCATACTTCCATTCCGGTTTCAAGAGAGATTTTCTTTTCTCGCAGGTAATGATCCAGTATTTTCAGATAAAGCGCATTCGGGTCGTTTTGAATATGGCAGACTGCCTTTTTCTGATTCGGTTTAATCAAGTCGACGGTTGTGTCATCAGCGCAAGAAGAAGCCACCATGACAAGTGGATATTTTTCAAGTTCTATTACCTCGATGTTTTGAGGATAGTTTTTAACATCATAATGGATAGCGATATCTATGTTTCCATTTAAAAGCTGATCATAAATTGAATAACAGTTAAGAACTTGCAGATACAATTTTACATTAGGCGCTTGTTCCTTAAAAGTTTTTAATACTGGTTGTATCTTGTATGTTACCAGCGTTTCTGGTAATGCGATTCTTAAAGAGCCTTTTGGAATATTTGATCCGCTTTTATATGAAAGCAGCATATCCACCGAATCAATAACTTTTTCAATAAAAGGTAATACTTCTTTTCCATCTTCCGTTATAACCATACGATTTTGTTTCTTTTCAAATATTTTTATACCCAACTCAGATTCCAGTTGTTTTACTTGAAATGTAATCGTAGATTGTGCGTAATTCAGTTCATTTGCTGCATTTTGAAAACTTCCGGTTTCCAAAATTTTCATAATTGTGTACAAGTTTTTCAATTCCATATATTCGCTCCTGATTCAGTAAAATTGAAGTCGATTTTCAAAAACATCAATTTGATTAAAGTGTATTTCGAGGTTATAATAACATATAAAAGATGGAATTGCAATCTGCACAATCCGCTCAAAATAATCATTTGAAAATAACTGGATAGGAGACTTTTATGGAATTTGACACAAAAATTAAAATCGTTTTACGAAATGACTTGGAAGCATGGCAGGAATTAAATATTACTGCTTTTCTGATGAGCGGCATCGCTGGAACACAAAACATTATTGGTCAGCCGTATGTAGACGCTGATGGAGTTGAATATCTACCAATGTCTCAGCAGCCAATTATGATTCACTCTGCTTCCGGCGAGCAAATGAAGGACTTGCTGAAAAAAGCTTTGACAAAAGATGTTGTTCTTACTATTTTTACAGAAGAACTTTTCAATACATATAATGATGTTGATAATCGTGACATGGTATCCAGATTTAAAACAGAGGAATTAAATCTTGTAGGCATTGGCATTCGAGGAAAGAAGAATCATGTTGACCGCTTATTAAAGGGCTTCGAATTGCACAGATAAATTTATGAACAATAATAATATACTCAAATATATCAGCATAACTTGTGCTGCCTGCATAATGTATGCTGTCAGTGCAGGTCTGCGAAGCGTTTACGGCATTATGCTGAATACCATTTCCTCTGATACCGGTATCGCATATGCTGCTGTAAGCTTTGCTATCGCAATCGGACAGCTTATTTTTGGAATTGCACAACCTGTCTTTGGCATAGTGGCAATTAAAAAATCAAATAAATTTGTCTTGGTTTTAGGAAGCCTGTTTATGGCCGTTGGTTTGATTGCCATACCATTTTGTAAAGCAGAATGGATGTTATTGCTATTTCTTGGAATCATACTGCCTATAGGTACAGGTGCTATTTCCTTTGGAATGATTATGGGTGCCATTACCCCAAAACTTGGCGAAGAAAAAGCAGCGTCCGCATCCGGCTTTGTCAATGCCAGCAGCGGAATTGGTAGTATTGTATTTTCGCCAATCATTCAAAGTACATTTTCAACAGTTGGCTTAACAGTAACAATGATCGGTATTTCAATCATCTGTCTGTTGTTGATCCCTATATCCGTTTTTGTAAGCGGTAAAAATGAAGCTTCGTCTAATTCTGCACAAGGTAATGGACAAATTTTCACGATGCTTAAAGATGCATTCCGAGACAGAAGCTTCATATTCTTAATGATAGGATTTTTTACTTGTGGTTTCCACATGGCTATTATCGAAACGCATTTATACTCTCAGATTTTAAGTTATGGGATTTCTGATAAAGTTGCTGCATTATCATTTTCGGTATATGGAATTGCATCAATTATAGGCTCTCTTTTAAGTGGATTTCTTTGCATGAAAATTCCTATGAAATATGTAGTAGGAACTTTGTATGGCAGCAGGGTTATCTGGGTTGTTCTGTTTTTGATACTCCCCAAAAGTGTTTTTTCTGTAATGACATTCTGTATATGTCTTGGATTAACGGGAGCAGCAACAGTAACACCAACCTCCGGTCTTGTAGGAAAGCTTTTTGGTTCAGCTAATATACCTACGCTTTTTGGTATCGTATTTGTTTCTCATCAGGTGGGAAGTTTTCTGAGTGCATGGTTAGGTGGAAAGTGTTTCGAAGCAACCGGAAACTATATAGTAATATGGATAATTGCAGCTATTCTTTCTGCTTTTGCGATGGTTGCGAGCTATAAAATCAAAGAAAAATAATATAAATTTTACACCAGGGTTATCAAATAGCAGAATAACCCTGGTGCTTTTTATCGTTCGTATTCTTTTTTCTTTGGTTTCTTCGCCTGTTGGTCGTGATCCGGTTCTCGTTTCAGCCGTTTACTGATAGATTTCGGTTTCTCATAAATCGGTTCTTCCTGCAATTCTTTATCAATCATTGAATCCGCATCCCGGAAGGTGTCATACTCATATCGCTCCTGGTAGATGTCCTGCAATCGTTTCAGCAGAGTTTTTCTTCCCTCTGGGCGAATGACAGCACGTTCAGCATGGACAGCTTCCATATTCTCCAGTGCGATGCCGGATTTAATTTCCAGATATTTTTCTTTATCTTGTTCTTTCTCAGCAGACAATGCAGTATGCTGTGTTTCCAGACGTTCCTCCATGATATCCAGTTCTTTCAGTTTACTGTCAAATCCTTTGACCTCACTTGCCTGACATCCCATGCGGTTCAATAGCATCGCCTTTTGGGATTTCAATTCTTCAATATCTTCCGTCAAAGTGGTAATCTGTTCTTCCAGTTTCCCAGCACGGATGAAATGAATACCGCAGTTTTTCTTTTGCTCCATCAGTTCCTTGCGTTCGGCTGTTTTCTCCTTGATAGAAGCCTGTACCTCACGATATTCTTTCAAGATGCTGGAAATAATATCTTTTCTGGAAGAAACGCTATCCTGCTGCGAAGCATTGAATAGCAACTAATACTGCAACAGAACAATGTGATCTCGCAGACTTTCCAAAGCCGCCGCAATAGAAGGGATATTCTCTTTGACTGCCTTGATAAGTTTCTGCACCTGATGTTTCAGTTCACGCAGGAGCTTATTATCTGATTTAATCTGACGGTTTAACTCACAGCGTTCCGATTTGATGCCGATGGCTTCCAGTTTTCGGGCGTGGTAGCCCTCGTGAACGGTTGGCTGTTCAGTCAGACCTCTGACAGCGTTACTAATCGTGGGTCAGACCGTCGTAGTCATTATACAGTCTGGAGCAGGACGCATAAGCCGCTGCTGCTATGACAGATCGACCGGAAATCTTACTGTGTACTGACCTGCGAATTGTTCAGCACCATCGTCTGTGGAATTAAGTACCAGAGTTAAAAAGTTTTCGTGCTTCCTGCATATTGGCGGCTGCGTTCAGCTCTCTGATATTTCGATTGTTGATTTTTAGAGGAACACAACGCTCTAATACACGGTCATATATTCTGGCTCGTCCAAGATCTGACGGATGTTTCAGTTCATCCAAGGTCAGATTGGTGGTCACAATCAACGGCTTTTTGCTTCTGTAACGGCTGTCAATCACATTGAATACCTGTTCTAAAGCAAAATCGGTGCTTCGCTCAATCCCCAGATCATCAATAATCAGCAGACTATATTTGTTGAAGCTGTCGATAAACTGGTTTCTGTCATCGGAATACATTCCGGTCAACGTATTCAGGATTCTGGAAAAGTTGGTCATCAGAACCGGAACGCCTTTATCCAACAATGCATTTGCGATGCACCCGGCAAAAAAGGATTTACCGGTTCCCACATCTCCCCAGAGAAGTAATCCCAAGGAGTTGGATTTCATTTCTTCCCAATGTGTTACATAGTCATGGGCTTTCTGCATTTCCGGATTGTAACCTTTATCATTGGCGAAGTTTTAATCACGCAGAGATTTATCCTGCAATCCGTTTGCCCTCAGTCGGGACACCTGCATGAGAAATTCCTGATGCTTGCGTTCAGCTTCTTCCTTGTCGTATTCTTCCTGCTGACAACGGCAACGAACCGTAGGGAGGAATACTCGTTCCTTCAGTTCAATTCGGTGCTGTCTGAGAGTATGACATTTGGAGCAATAGATCAGTCCGTCAGCTTCGTTCAGATATTCATCCTCTGCAAGTTCTCTTGGCTGAAACAAATCGTCCACAGCGTTGTTTATTGGTTTCATAGACTTTCATCCTCCTTACATTCATAGGTTCTTTTGACAGGAGCAGGATGGTCTTGCAACGCCCAGCTTCGTATGGTGGCTGCATGACTGGCATATTGCTTGCCGCTGGATGCCATATACCTGGACAGTTTTTCAATGTATTCCTGATAGTGGGGGACTTCACTTTGCAAAGCTGACAGTTCCTCCGTGGTCAAGAATACATTTTGATAGAAGCCATAAGCGGTGCGGTTATCCTTACTCTCTGAATTTGTTCTTTTTATATTGTTCTTCTCTTTATTACTACTGGACAGTTTTCTGTCTGTTATAGAGATAGTTTTCTGCCTATCTGTAGGACGGTTTTCTGTCTGTCTTACGGAAAGATTTCTGTCCGTCTGAGCCAGCGTTTCCGGCGGCACTCTTACATAAATCCTGTTCGGAAATCCGGCACCCTGACGTTTTCGTACAATCAGAGATTCTTTTTCCAGAGCTGTCAGTGCAGTTTTAATGGACATTTCGCTTTTGTGCATAACTTCTGCCAGATTCTTGATGGGAAAGAGAATGAACACATGATCTTGTTCATCCGTCCATCCATCATTTTTCTGTGACAGCCTTGTTCGGTCGAGCAAAATTGTATAGAGAATTTTTGCAGTTTCGCTCAGTCCTTCCTTGTCCAGTAAAAATCTTGGGAATGCCATATAGGGCGGTATCAGGCTATCCTGTGTCAGAAATTGTGTCATGTGTTCACCTCCTTCCTGTGAGATCAGCTTGGAGAAGAATTATTCTCCAAGGAAATCCCAATCCAGTTCTGCATCCGGTTCCTGCTGTGTGGCCGGAGCTACTGCAACAGGCACTTGCGAAAGTCCTGCCATACAGCCTGCAAGAAAGACCGGAAGTGTTTTTTCCATAGCACTTTCTACAGAGGAAACAATCTGATTTACAAATCGTTCCTCACGTTCTCTGGTTTCCAGATATGGGTCATCCTGGCTGCGGTAATAGCGGTCAAAATACTCCACCAGAGCCACGGCAATCACATTGCTATAGGACTTGAAGTGCTGCTTGTCCATGGTCTGAAGATAATGCCACGCTCGCATCTGCGTATCTTTTTCTAAATTGAAGCGAAGGTTTGTGCTGCGGATATTCTCGCTCATGGCTTACTCCTTCCTGCGAAGGCTGGCAAAGGCGAGATATTCATAACCCTTGGCTGTCGCACAAACATCATCCAGAATGGTCACTCGGCTTTCATCATACTGTCCGAAGTGCTTGACCAGACAACCGCCACCACCCACGATATACAGTCGCATCAGATCCGGATTGTATTCATAGCGCCTGAGCGTTGCGAAAATGTCAGTCACATAACGCTTGGCTACGGATGTGATACAGTCCAGATACAGCCTGCTGATGTCAGCAGTTCCGAAACGAAGTACCTGTTCAATAGTGGATTCTTCGATTTTCACGCCGAAGCTGTCCAGTACCACATTCTTGGCGGCAATCATACACTGATTGGCACCAAACTTTTCAGTCCAACAACGGCTTTCTACCGCCTTTTTGTTGTTGATATACAGAATGTTCATGGTGCCGTTTCCGATGTCTGCCAGAAGATTGGTTCCTTTGAAATCTCCCAAACGACTGATGATGGCAGGATAGCCCTGTGGGAACAAGCTGCACCCAACAAAGCGGATATGATAGTCCTTGCCATTAAAACGGAAATTCACTTCTTTATTACGGAGAAGATAACTACGGAAATCCTCACGCTGTTTGCGAATCCAGGTCAGCGGCAGACCGGCAGCCAGAGCACATCGGCTTCACGAATGCCGTATACATTCATTTCTCTGGCAACCGCCATAAGAGTCAGAATGTAGTAGTCCTCATCCATCGCCTTATCTGCGATAAATTCCTTGTGTCCTTCTCCAATGCGATAATAGGCGCCGCCATATTCCAGAATGTTGCCGGAAAAGATCGGCTCTGTTTCATAGGCGTTCACTCCGGTAGGTGTGACGGTGTTGGCGGTCTTGATGTTGCCGTAGCCATGATCCACGGCAATGATTTTGATGTTGTTCAGTTCTCTCATTTGCTCTGTACCTCCTTGTGTTTGTTTGCGTTCATAAAAATCCCCCTTTCAGTAGATTTGCTTTGAAGTAGCACCGGATTTTAGAATTTGGTGCTGTTTTCATTGCAATTTCATTCTACTGAAAGGGGGAGCAAAACACATTGAGCGTGGATTGAGTGGAAATTGAGCAAAAAGAAAAACAGCCACACACCGTAGTGCATGACTGCTATGTATTGAACCTTTATTTTTGTTCTTTTGGTAAATAACTCTTGTCGATTGAAAGATTAACGCAAGTTGCCGCCGCAATATAGATTACTAAAATAATAACCTCTAAAACCAAGGTATTGTATGGGCGAGGATAGAATCTTGCCGCAACGCTTATGATAAATCTAATCGGGAAATAAAGTCCCAATCAAGCAGAAATCTTGTAAAACTTTCTGCGGAAGTTCTTTGTTTTTTCTGTTGCACTGGACGCTTTCTTTTGGTATGCGTATTCAAAACCGCCAATAGCTGCAACAAACGGAATAAAACTCAAAAAGCCAAAGAACACATTTTGCAGAATAACCGTAGTCATAAACTGCATCAAAAGCACCATGACTTCGAGAGTTACCAGATAGATCATAATTTGCCCAAGATTATCATTTTGTACTTCTTTTACCTTTGGCAGGTCATTGTCACTCTGGTAATCATCGTTCAGTAAGTAATCTGTAGTGACACCAAACAGCTTACTGAGTTGAAGAATATTACTTGCATCAGGCATCGCAGTACCTGATTCCCAACGAGAAATAGCTTGTCGTGATACATTCAGCTTTTCAGCCAAATCTTCCTGCGACATTCCATTAGATTTCCTTAATCCGATAATTTTATCTGATAGCTTCATTTGAAAACCTCCTTTGCTTCTGTGGTTTCATTGTACATAACACTACCATGAAACTCCACCACATTGGCTTTACACCTCCGCAACATGAGTTTACATTTGTTTATTTTTCAAGAATTTGCGGATCAAGGAGGAAGTCATAAATGTTCACAGTCAAAATACCATACTCATCGTAGTGTGGCTGAACGATGTCTTTGGTAACAACGATTTTCTTAAAAGAATCATCAATCTTTCTGAACGGTCTGATTTCCTGAGTACGCTTCGCTTCATCTGATAGTGAGTACGCAGACTGGATGTAGTATCTGGAAGAACCAAGATTGCATACAAAATCGACTTCAAGTTGTTTGCGGATAACCTTACCTTCCTGATCTCGTTCTGCAATCGGCATTACACCTACGTCCACGCTGTAGCCACGCATACGAAGTTCGTTATAAATTACATTCTCCATAGAATGCGTCTGCTCGAACTGACGGAAATTGATTCTGGCATTGCGAAGTCCAAGATCGGAAAAATAATATTTCTTTGGAGTTTCGATATAGGCCTTTCCTTTAATGTCATATCTTTGTGCCGATTCAATCAGGAAAGAATCCTCAAAAAAATCCAGATATTTCTTAATGGTAGCGGAAGTGATTCTGGATTTCTTTACCGTCTTGAAAGTATTCTTCAATTTTTCCGGATTGGTCAGCGAACCAATGGCAGAGGAAAGAATATTCAGTAGATCTTCCAGTTCTCCTATGTTCTTCACTCGGTTACGCTTGGTAATATCTCGAAGATAAATCTCATTGAACAGATTCTGTAATACAACTGCCTTCTCGTTTGCTCCCTCACGAAGAACAACCAGGGGGATACCGCCATATAGCATATATTCAGATAATCCCATGTACTTATCACCGTTATAAATAGTCATAAACTCGGCAAAGCTCAAGGGATACATATGAACCTCGTCGCCACGACCGGCAAACTCGGTGGCAATGTCTTTGGACAGGAGCTTTGCGTTACTTCCGGTCACAAATACATCCATATTTTCTTTGCGCAGATAACCATTCAGAACAGCTTCAAAGCAATCCAACATCTGAATTTCATCAAGAAGCAGATAATACATTCCTTCGCCTACGACTTTGGAACGGATATATGCCATGAACTTTTCGGGGTCAACACCACGCTTTTCCTTTTCAATCTGAATCAGGCTTTCACCAATGAGATAAAGATCATCTGCTGAATCAAAGGCAAAACGGATAATATGGTCAGCATCAACTCCGCTTTCCAATAAGTGATGATAAAACAGGTTATTCAGTAAATAGGATTTGCCACATCTGCGAATACCGGTAATTACTTTAATAAGTCCGTTATTTTTCCTTTTTATCAACTTATTCAAATAAAAATCTCTGCGAATCTCCATATCAAAACCTCCTTGCGAAAGATTTTTGCAACATGTTGCATTTTTCTATTCTATTATATCCGGATAGACTTCAAAAATCAATATATCAGCAGTACATTGGAATAGATTTTTGTGACTTGTTGCATTTTTCTATTCTGCAATTATATTATATGCTTTAGTAGAGACTATTATCCCGCATTTTAATCGTGTTCTTATCTTAGAAAAAGCAGCCATACACCATAGAGTGCATGACTGCTACATATCTAAGATAAGATTTCATTAAGAAGTTTTTGATATTTTGTCCCCAAAGATACAATCATTAATTTATACCAAGTATCACATGAAAATTCACCATTTTCGATACACCATATTTTATAATGCAAATCTCTGGTAGCGGTATATTGATCGATAGGCATTCCATCCACGCTGTCAGCATATTTCTGAACATAGTCAGTTCCACTATATTGATTCTTTGTATAATCAATATGCGTGAAAACCCCTCTCCGAGGATAATACATTCCATGCAAAAATGTTGTAATTATATGACCGGAGCTACTTTCTTTATATGGCAATGCTTCAATTTCAATATGCCAAAACTCTTCATTTGTGTTCTGATCCTCCACTTTTTTTACAACCATAAGAAGCTTTGCCATCGTGTCACTATCAATATGAACAATAACTGTTTTAGCACCAGTTAGGTTACTACCATCAAACCTGAATTGCGGACCATAGAATTTTTCAAATGCTACTCCCGTATAGTCATAATACTCAGCAGCCGGCATAGCCAGTCTTTCATCCAGACGATACAAAATGTCACAATCCGATGTATCATCATGAATTATTCTTGCAAACCCAACCATGGTATCAAAAGGATCAAGCATAGTTTTGTCCGTAAAATAATTATAGAAATATCCTTTACCATCAAAAATCAGACCATCTTTTTTGAAGATAGCCCCATTCACCTTTGTCAATCCATATTGATTGACCGGATAAACAAATTCTTCTTTACCGACAACGTCAGCAATATCAACCTTGCTGGGATATAAATTATCAAAAACAAATGAAACAACAATTAACGCAACCTTATTCATATCTATGTCATCAACAAATGGCGTTAATATTTTGTATTTTGCAATGGCATTGTAATAAGCATCTGAAGAAATTTCTTTCTTTGGTTTAAACATAGTAGTAGCAGCGAATAAAGCACAATTCGATTGATCATTTTCAATCATGTATTTCATCAGTTCATCTATGTCAATTCCATTCTCTTCTATTTTCGTTTTCACGAAATCTCTGAATGGAATCATAAACGGATCAATAACGCCTCGTTCATGCTTCATTGCATAATAGAGTCCAATATATTTATGAATCGCTAATCGCTTATACATTATTTTGTTGCATTCTTCTGACTCTACCATTTCCAAAAGAAAAAGTTCTGGTTCCATAACTTTCCTCAATTCATTTTTTCTCTAACAATTGTTGTGCCAAATACACTCCTGCCTGTGCATATGTCCCAAGAAGTTCCTGTTTCTTTACTTCAATCATATCCGGTTCAAACTCAAATACTGTTTCATAGATTTCCATGGCTTTCTGGAAGTGAGCTGTCGCCTGCTGAATTTCACCCATAGTCAAGCAGATACCGCCCATTGCTTCCTGAACACTGGCATAATCCAGACCCGTATCAGAATTATATTCTCGGATCACTCGACAGAGTTTTCTCAATGCAGACAAGCCGACATCCGGCTGTCCTATGTCTGTCAGCAGTACAGCATAGTTTGTAATCTGCACAACGCTGTCATGGTAATAAGCCAGGCCATATTCATCCATAATTCTGATTGCCCGTTCCATGTTCTCTTTGGCAAGTTCCAGTTTGCCGTTTACACGGTACATACCACCAAGATTGGCATAAAGGTTGGAAACCAGAAGCGCATTATCTGCTGTGACTTCTTGAATCATAGCAATAGCATCTTTCTGCATCCTGATTGCTTTATCTGCTTTCTTCTCATAAGCAGCCTGATAGCTAAGCAGCAATGCTCGATCGGATACAGAACCGACAGTCACATCTTTCAGCAACGCAGAAAGTGTATCAAGAACCAATTCCATGCCCGGATAATAATGATAATTCTCCATATACGGGAACACATCTTCCAAGAAACGGAGATACAATGACATATCATCATTTACCATCGGCATCTCCAATCGAATCTGCACGATTACAGATTCGATGGTCTGGAATAACTGCTTATAATTAGGAAACTTCTTCTCCATGGCGCAGACAGATCTGCTGCAAACTGTCTAATAAGGTGTTGCAATTCTGCATGGAAGGCTTTGTTTCTTCTGCTGTCACTTCCTGCATCATTGGATAAAGGGAGATCATACGACCTTCCATTACCTTGATGAAACCTTTTTCAATCAGATCATTGACAGTATTCATATCACGCAGCTTTAGCCAGTTCGCAAACAATCTGTTTTGAACACCGGACAACGGAGCCAGCGCAAGGTTTCTCATAATATCTGTTTCTGCTTCTGAAAGCTGATACAGAGAGAACAACGTGTGAATGTGGTCATAATAGGTAGCCTTACGACTTTTGCCGTCTTTGGAGATACCGATGGTATCGGTGGCATCCAGGGCGGCTTTTTCTTCTTTTAGCTTCTTTAACAGGAGCAACGGCTCCATAATTCCACTTTCCAACAAACGGGCTGACATTTCTTCGCATAGGCTTTTGCCAGTTCGCTTTTACCAATACCGGCGATACCCTGAACAAACACATTTCCTTTTGAGCAAAGAAGCTCATGCAGCTTCTCTAACTCTGTATCACGACCGCAGAAATGGCGGCATGGTCTTGGAACCTTAACATCAAAGATAAAATCACGCATCAGCGGTGAGAAAGAACCGGATGCTAACAGTGCCTTGTTGTTGACGTCACGTTTTCTAAACTCACGCTCCATACCAAAGAATAAAACCGCAGCAAGGAAATCTGCTTGCTCCCTACTCGTCTGACAAGGATAGCTTGCAGTCAATTTGTTCTTAACTTCCGGTGAAATGGTTGTATCCTGAATCAATAGTGTATGAGCATCTTCCACTGCCATAGCACTGTCATACATCAATGGCAGCACATTGTATTCCATATCAGCAGAAAGAAGATCCCTGTTTTCTTCATCCATATAAAACGAAATGATTCGAGGGCTGATTCTTGCCTGTCCATTGAACCAACGGCAGACCTGTCCGTTGTCAAAAGCAAAATCTAATGAGTCTGCATCGTCACAGAACGACGCAAAGACCTGATCCAACAAATGCATCTGGTCAATCTTAACTTCTTCATTAAGGTTTCGGTCAACAACGGTGCGTTCGTCATTGATATATTTACGAATAATGGTGATGACTGAACTGAAATCTAAATATTCCATAGACAGCCCTCCTTCCAAAAAGTAGTCAATTTGCGCTCAATTCACGCTCAATGAATCTTTGACAGATTCCTGATAAGATGATACCACGAAAGAAGTTCCGCAGTATTCCAACAATATTATAGCAGAAAACGCAATTTTTTGAAGTAGGAAAACAGCTGTTATAAGTTGGGTATAGCGGACAACTTCTCTCTCATAGACTGAAATACGAGGGAGGTGCGTGGTATCGCAAGAAAGAGTGCTCCAATCAATGTAATTGTCCATTATCCGAAAACCATAGAGGGTCAGCGTGAATTGGCAGAACGTGTTGCCGGTGTCCACGCAGATATGGTCAATCAGCATATTAAAAAACTGAATTGTCCTTCCGATCAGAAGGTACAGCTGTTGGATGTGGTTATCGAATCCGCATCCAGAATGAAGAAAGCAGGTGAACAAATCCGCTAAGATTTGAACACCTGCTTTTTTCTATACCTTTATAATGTCTTTGAAATATTTCTCCCACGAATCCTTAAACATTCGTTTCTGGTCATTCTCCCAGCACCTGAGGGTTCCTGGATCAAGGTTTATCATCCGGGCGAACTGTTTTTTCTTCAACCCAAGGCTTTCACGATATTCTCGTATCAGTTTTCCTTGCCCTTTATATAAGAAGCGATTGTAATCGTCCAGCAGATCATCTACCGGAACTTGATAAAGTTCTGCCAGCTTGTCCACGATTTCCTTCGAATAATAGTCAACATATCCGACTTCATAATCTATGTAATGTCCTCTGGTAATTCCAATCAGATCAGCGACTTCTTTCTGCATCAGTCCCATGTGATGACGGCACCAACGGAGCCTGTCCTGCACATTCGGTATGTCTTCATAATTCTGATACTGCTGATTAAATAACTGTGCTTCCAACAGCTTGCGAGGGGCTATCAGTCGGAAACTATGGATATACATAGGTGCATACCTCACATGACCGTCCGAAGTGGAGCAAAGGATGTATATATTCTCCGTAACCTGTGCCAGAACACGCCATTTTGGTTCTTTTCTGCTCTGGGGGGACTGATTCGGAACCATAAACGCATCTGTGAGAGGATAGCATTTTCAATACATTTTGCCGCATACGTGCCAAGCCGGGAGTTTTTCCTGTGATCAAAGGTCTGAATCGCCTTAATCAGACCGATGGTTCCGATGGAAATGAGATCGTCTGTCTCCTCGTCCGAGGTCTGATATTTCCGCGCCACATGGGCCACCAGTCTGAGATTCCGCTCGATCAGGACATTCCTCGCCTCCATGTCGCCCTTTCGGTATCTTTCCAGATAATCCTTCTCTTCCTCTATGGTAAGCGGCCTGGGAAAAGTTTTCAACAAAACACCTCGAAGAGGGATTCCTTACAGTTTATGAATTTCTCTCCTTTTTCGTGCTTTTCCAAAATCAGAATCTTCCTCTGACACAAGGCCTCCGGCAGCCGGGAAAACCCGGACAGCCGGAGGCCTGTTCTCTTATCGCTCTACTCCTGCCTGCGCAGAATATCATATTTTTCAAGGGGCATACCCAGGTCAATCCATAAAACCTGTTTTGGATGGGGCGCGCTCTCCTGCTCCTGCCCTTCCTCATTGACGATCCGTTTTACCGTCACCGGCAGATTTCTTCCATCCGGTTTCATGACTTCTATCTGCTCTCCCACAGAAAATTTATTTCGCTGTTCGATCCGGTACAGCCCTTCTTCATTGGACTCACCCACAATGCCCAGATAGGTATATTCCTTCACATAGGTATTGCTGTCGTATATCTGCGCTTCCGAAGCCGGCTTTCCATAGAAAAAGCCGGTGGTGAACTGGCGGTAGGTGCAGTTGGAAATCTGATCCCGGTACCAGGGCAGATTTTTCTGATACAATGCCGGATCCTCCAGATAATCATCGATGGCTTTCCGGTAGGTTCTGGCCACCGTGGCCACATACAGGGCCGTCTTCATCCGCCCTTCGATCTTGAAGCTGTCAATCCCGGATTCCATCAGTTCCGGAATGTGCTCAATCATACACAGATCCTTGGAATTAAAAATGAAGGTTCCCCGCTCATTCTCATAGACCGGAAGATACTCTCCCGGCCGGCTCTCCTCCATCACCGCGTATTTCCAGCGGCAGGGATGGGTACAGGCTCCCCGGTTGGCATCCCGGCCGGTGAAATAATTGCTCAGCAGACAGCGTCCGGAATAGGAAATACACAGGGCACCATGAATAAAGGTTTCAATCTCCATATCCTCCGGAATATTCCGACGGATCTCCCGGATTTCCTCCAGGGACAGCTCTCTGGCGGAAACCACCCGTTTGGCTCCCAGTTCATACCAGAACCGGTAGGTCCCATAATTGGTATTATTAGCCTGGGTACTGATATGCCGCTCGATTTCCGGACAGACCCGCTTTGCAATGGCAAAGACCCCCGGGTCTGAGATAATCAGGGCGTCGGGACCGATTTCCCGAAGTTCCCGGAAATACTGCTCCACACCCTCCAGATCCGCATTGTGAGCCAGGATGTTGGCCGTCACGTAGACCTTCACCCCGCGTTCATGGGCAAAGGCAATCCCCTCCCGCATGTCATCCATGGAAAAATTCTTCGCCTTTGCCCGGAGTCCAAAGGCTTCTCCGCCGATATACACGGCATCCGCTCCGAAAATCACCGCCGTTTTCAGCACTTCCAGGCTGCTGGCAGGAATCAGAAGCTCCGGTTTTCTCTTCATCGTCATGTCATTTTATCCTCGTACTGACCGTAACCCCGTCTCCCAGGGGGATAATGGAGGTTTCCAGTCTTTCATCATGCTTTAGGACGTACAGGTATTCCCGCATCCTCTTGTAAATGGTCCGGTTCCGGCGCTCCACCGCGTAATGGGATTCAATCAGATCCCCGTCCTGGAGCACATTGTCGGAAACCAGAAGGCCGCCCTTCTCCAGAAGGCGCATGACCTCCGGCAGAAAATGGATATACTGGCCTTTCGCCGCATCCATAAAAATAAAATCGAAGCTTCCGTTAAGCTCCTTCAGAATCTCCGCAGCATCTCCCGTCAGGAAGGTAATCTGCTCCTCCCTGCCTGCTCTCCGGAAATTCTCCCGGGCAGTCGGTATTCGTTTTTCATACTTTTCAATGGTGGTCACATGACATCCCGCAGGCGCATATTCGCAGAACAACAGGGCAGAAAATCCCACCGCCGTCCCGACCTCCAGAATCCGCATGGGCTGCTTGACTGCCAGAAGCATTTTCAGAAAACTCTGCATCTCCCTGCGGACAATGGGGACAAGGTCCCGTCTGGCCTGCGCTTCTATTTCATCCAGTAAAGGAGTATTGCCCATATCAAGGGAATTGATATAGGCAACCATCCGTTCGTTTACAATCACTTTTTCACCTTTTCCTATGCTTCGCTTTCCGTTTCCGTCTGACCTGCCAGAATCGCCAGCATCTCGTCAGCCGTCTGGGAAGTATTCAAAATGTACGTACCCGGCAGAATATCATCCTTATCTTTGAAAAGGAGCATCTGAACCCGGAAAACATTGGCGTCCTTAATCAGGCCCTTCGCCTCCAGAAGCTCTCCGAGCTCCGCCTCCGTCATGTCCGGTGATACGGTTACGGATACATTTTTCCCGGGAGGCGCCGAAACTGCCCTCTGGGCAAAAACCCGATATCCAAAGGTGTACGCTTTTCTGCCTGCACTGATCACTGCCAGCACAACCAGCACCAGCACCAGAAGCCGCAGAACCGCACCGCCTGCCATAAGAGCTGCCGACCTTTTTTTCTTCATGCAATACCTCCTACCCTTCGATGGTATCCGCGAAGTCCTCAATATCAAAGTCCACACTTCCCACCAGCCTCTGGTTGATGGACTGCAGAATCCGGCACATGGCCAGTTCGGTCTGCAGGTATTGGTTCATAAGCTCATTCTTCCTCACCACATAAAAATCCTGTTCCAGCTTCTCCAGTTTTTCATAAATATTGTCCGGATCCTCGCTGTTCTGGATCTCATAGGTCCGTTTCCGGAATTCATTCACCGTCCTGCGAAGTTCAGGATCGGCATTGATGGCATCCCTGGCTTCCATATAGCTGTGACAGGTCTCAGAATTCCGGATGGCTTCCACCAGCGCTTCGGTACACCTTTTAATTTCATCCATATCGGTCACGTCCTATACTTCCATGATAATCGGCAGAATCATGGGGCTCCTCTTTGTCCGTTTCCACAGGAAATCGCTGAGTGCATCCTTCACGCTGTTTTTAATCTTGCCCCAGTCCGTAATATGCTTATTCATGCAGCTGTCCAGCGCGCCCTCCACGACTCTCCTGGCCTCTTCCATCAGGCCCTCGGACTCCCGTACATAGACAAATCCTCTGGATACAATATCCGGCCCGGCCAGAAGCTGATTGGAGAATTTCTCCAGAGTCATCACCACAATCAGAATGCCGTCCTCTGCCAGATGCTGCCGGTCACGCAGAACAATATTGCCCACATCGCCCACGCCCAGTCCGTCTACCAGGATTCCTCCGGTAGGCACATGGCCGGTAACTCTGGCATCATTTTCATCCAGCTCCATCACATCTCCGGAGTGGAGAATAAAAATATTTTCCTTTGGAATGCCAAGACTCTCTGCAATCCCTGCCTGAGCCTTCAGATGACGGTATTCCCCGTGAACCGGAATGGCATATTTGGGATGTACCAAGGAGTAAATCAGCTTGATCTCCTCCTGGCAGGCATGACCGGAAACATGAACATCCTGGAAAATCACGTCTGCTCCCTTCATGGACAGCTCGTTTATTACGTTGGAAACGGCCTTCTCATTTCCCGGAATGGGGTTGGAGCTGAAAATCACGGTATCCCCGGGCTTAATCTGTACCTTCCGGTGCATATTCGCCGCCATCCGGGACAGGGCCGCCATGGACTCTCCCTGGCTTCCGGTGGTAATCAGAACAATCTGCTCATCGGGGTAATTCTTCATCTGTTCAATCTCAATCAGGGTATTTTCCGGCACACTCAGATAACCGAGTTCCGCAGCTGTACCGATCACATTCACCATGCTGCGGCCTTCGATGACAACCTTTCTGCCGTATTTGTATGCGGAGTTGATAATCTGCTGCACCCGGTCCACATTGGACGCAAAGGTGGCGATAATCAGACGGGTGTTCCGATGCTCCGCAAAGATATTGTCAAAGGTTCTTCCCACGGTGCGTTCAGACATGGTAAAGCCCGGCCGCTCCGCATTGGTGCTGTCGCACATCAGAGCCAGCACGCCTTTTTTTCCGATCTCTCCCAGACGCTGCAGGTCAATGGCATCCCCGAATACCGGGGTATAATCCACCTTAAAATCTCCGGTGTGTACCACGATTCCCGCCGGTGAATAAATCGCCAGGGCGGAGGCGTCCTGAATACTGTGGTTCGTCTTGATAAACTCTATCCGGAAAGCTCCCAGATTGATAGACTGCCCGTGTTTGATCACCTTCCGCTTGACGCTCTTCATCAGATTATGTTCCTTCAGTTTGTTCTCAATCAGGCCGATGGTCAGCTTTGTGGCATAAATCGGCACGTTCAGTTCCTTCAGAACATATGGAAGGGCGCCGATATGATCCTCATGGCCATGGGTAATCACAAAGCCCTTTACCTTATCCACATTGTTCTTCAGATAGGTAACATCCGGAATCACCAGATCGATTCCCAGCATATCATCTTCCGGGAATGCCAGACCGCAGTCCACGACAACAATACTGTCTTCAAATTCAAAGGCAGTAATGTTCATTCCGATCTGCTCCAGACCTCCCAGCGGAATGATCTTCAATTTTGAGTTGTTTACATTTTTCAAATACTGCACCTCCAAATACTGTTTTTTTCCGTCCTTGTTTTTTTTATCATTCCCCAAAACGCAGCAAAACAAGCCAGATTTTCTCTGGTTCTGTTTGTCGTCTGGTTATACGAGTTCAATATCCTCCAGCATTTCCTGAAAAACTCTGGAAACAGCTGTCAATTCCTCATCATCCTCTACGATTTCATAAAGCGCTTCCGGATCTCCATCCTCTGACAAATCCTTTAAAATCAACGCTTCTCCGTCTTCTTCCTCAGAATCGGTCACCAGAATGTAGTTTTTTCCACTGATCCGTGTCTGTTCCAGCACAAAAAATTCTGCCGCCTCTTCTCCGTCGGCAAATGCAAATTTAATCTTTTCCATTTTTAATACCTTCACTGTCCAGATAACCCTGCAGAATAAATACCGCAGCAATCTGGTCAACATACTCCTTCCGATTTTCACGGCGCACGCCGGTCTCCATCAGAACCCGGTCCGCTGCCACCGTCGTCAGTCTTTCGTCCCACATAATAACGGGCAGGCCTGTCCGTCTCTCCAGCATTTCCTTGAATGCCAGAGACTTTTCAGCCCTGTCGCCGATGGTGTTGTTCATGTTTTTCGGGAATCCAAGGACAATTTTCCCGACTTCGTATTCTCCGATGAGTGTTTCAATTCTTGCCAGTGTCTGGCGAAGCTTATTTTCAGACGTTCTTCTGATAATCTCGATCCCCTGGGCAGTCAGGCCCAGACCATCGCTGATGGCCACCCCGACTGTTTTGGAACCGAAATCCAATCCCATTACCCGTTTCATCATCACTGCTGCCTGGATTTATTCGCGATATACTCTTTCAGGAGCTCTTCCACCAGCTCGTCCCGTTCTACTTTCATGATCAGGCTGCGGGCATTGTTGTGGCTCGTAATATAGGTTGGGTCTCCTGACATAATATATCCGACAATCTGGTTCACCGGATTGTATCCTTTTTCGCGCATTGCATTATACACAGTATCCAGAATATCTTTGACACTGAATTCCGCATCAGCGGCGACTTTAAAAAACTGTGTATTACTGATATTTGCCATCTTCTCACGTCCTTAAATTAAACTTTGGTTCTATTCTAATATATATTTCCATAAAATACAAGCGATTTTTGCTTTCAAAGAGAATGACACAACGGCTGCCTGAAACCGTCACGGTTCCAGGGTACCGGTCAGAATTCCGTCTCTGCGCCGTTCTCCCACTTTTACTCTGCGGATCTGATTTTCCAGTCCGCCGGTCTCCGGCACAGCCAGTCTCACATATTCCTTTGTATAGCCGGTCACAAAGGCCTGTCCTTCCAGGGTCTGGACTTCCTCAAAAAGGACCTCCTGAATGGTGCCGATCAGCCGGTTTTCATACTTCAGCCGGTTCACCTCCCCCAGTTCCAGGAGCACATCACTTCGCCGGGCCTTTACCTGATCCGGCACCTGCCCCTCCATCCCGGCAGCCCGGGTACCCTTTCTTCTGGAGTATTTGAAAATGTGGGTCTCATAAAACGCCACCTTTTCCAGAAATGCCTTCGTCACGGCGAATTCCTCTTCGGTTTCCTGGGGAAAGCCCACAATCACATCCGTCGTCAGCGCCGGATGGTCAAATTGGCTGCGCAGAAGTTCACATTTCTCATAATATTCCTCCGCGGTATAACGGCGGTTCATCCGTTTCAGCGTGGCATCGCAGCCGCTCTGAAGGGACAGGTGAAAATGCGGACAGATTTTTTCCATCGAAGAAAGCTGCCGCACAAATTCCCCGGTAATGATCCGGGGCTCCAGGGAACCCAGACGGATCCGACGAATTCCCGGAATCTCATGAACCCGGCAGATCAGCTCCAGCAGATTGCTGCCGGGATCCACTCCGTAGGAGCTCAGGTGAATGCCTGTCAGAACAACCTCCTGAAAACCTGTCCGGGCCAGATTCGTCACTTCCCGGATCACATCCTCCTGATTCCTGCTGCGCACCCGTCCCCTGGTATAGGGGATAATGCAGTAGCTGCAGAACTGATTGCACCCGTCCTGAACCTTGATGTAGGCTCTGGTATGCTCCGCTGTCCGGCTGATGGCCAGCTCCTCATATTCCTTTGTATGGCTGATATCGATGACCCAGTCCTCTTCCCGTTCCTTTTCGGACTGCGCTTCCTGTTTTTCTTCCTGACGGGCTGCCTCGTATTCCCGGAGAATGGCAATCAGATGCTTCTTCCGGTTATTTCCAATAACAATGTCAATGGCCGGATCCTTCTCCACATCCTCCCTGGAAGCCTGAACATAACACCCCGCCGCCACCACAATGGCCTCCGGATTCATTTTCCTGGCTTTGTGGAGCATCTGGCGGGATTTCCGGTCCGCAATATTCGTCACTGAGCAGGTATTAATGAGATACAGATCTGCTCCCGGAGCAAAGGGCACAATTTCATACCCGTTTTCCTCCAGAAGCTGCTGCATGGCCTCCGTCTCGTACGCATTTACTTTGCATCCTAAATTATGAAGTGCCGCCTTTTTTTTCGTCATTTTTCAATCCTTTCCGAATTTTTCCGAATTATCCTGTCGTTGTGCTGTATTTTCTGTTTCGTCGGCTTTTGTATTTTGTCAGTTTGCATCTTGACATTCTACGTTCTGATTAGTAAGATGTAAGAAGAACGAATACTAAAATGATCATAACAGTAAGGGAGGTTTTCAACATGAAAACAGTTCAGATTTCTTTAAACTCCATTGATAAGGTAAAATCTTTTGTAAATGACATTACAAAATTTGATTACGATTTTGATCTGGTATCCGGAAGATACGTGATCGATGCCAAATCCATCATGGGTATTTTCAGCCTGGATCTCTCCAAACCCATCGACCTGAACATTCATGCAGAGGATGATGTGGACGTGATTCTTGCCACTCTGGATCCGTACATTATTAAATGAGTTAGCCGACAAATGAGAGCTGCCTGAATCAGGCAGCTCTTTTTTCAGGTTACTCCTCAATCCAGATCGTTTCCGTCGTTTCAATGGCCTTCTCTACCAGCTCTTCGATCACACCCTCAAGCTTCTTCTCACTTCCGTGAATCACATTCAGATTGGGCTTTGTCACCGGATGCTTTGCCACAAAAATGGTGCAGCAGTCCTCATAAGGCTGAATAGAAGTTTCATAAGTATCGATTTTCAGAGAAATATCCACAATATCCTGTTTATCAAAGGCAATCAGAGGCCGGAATACCGGCATGGTGCACACCTCATTGGTAGCCGCCAGGCTCTGAACCGTCTGACTGGCCACCTGGCCGATGCTTTCTCCGGTAATCAGCGCCAGGGATTTCGTTTCCCGCGCGAAATGCTCGGCAATGCGCATCATATACCGACGCATGATAATGGTGAGCTCCTCATGGGGACATTTCTCATAAATAGCCAGCTGTACATCTGTAAAATTCACCACATGCAGATTGATGGGGCCGCTGTACCGGGATACAATTCTCGCCAGATCCACCACCTTCTGTTTGGCACGCTCACTGGTGTAGGGCGGCGCATGGAAATAAATGGCGTCAATCTTGACACCGCGCTTTGCCACCATATATCCCGCCACCGGGCTGTCAATGCCGCCCGACAGAAGCAGCATGCATTTTCCGTTGGTACCCACAGGCATACCGCCGGGCCCGGGAATAATCTTCGAATAAATATAAATCTTCTCACGGATTTCCACATTCAGCAGAATCTCCGGTTTATGGACATCCACCCGGGAATTCGGAAAGGCATCCAGGATTTTTTCTCCCAGTGCGCTGTTAATTTCCATGGATTCCATGGGATAGTTCTTTCTGGCCCGTCTGGCATTCACCTTAAAGGTATAGGCTCCTTCGGGATACACCTGATTCATATAATTAACCACAGTCACGGCCAGCTCTTCAAAGCCCAGATCCTCCGTCTCCAGAACCGGACAGATTCCCACAATTCCGAACACCTTCTGCAGAGCCTCTACCGCTTCCTCAAAATCAAAGTCTCCCTGACTCTCCGCAAAGATCCGGCCCTGCTCCTTGCGCACCAGAAACTCTCCGTCCACATGCTTCAGGGCATGACGAATCTGCTTTACCAGCGCATCCTCAAACAGATAACGGTTTTTGCCTTTGATGCCGATCTCACCGTATTTAATCAAAAATGATTTAAAAAACATATCTTTCTCCTTTTATCTTCTGGAAAATCTGCGGAGAACCGGCAGAAGCTCTGCCAGAGCCGCCAGGCAGCAGTCCAGTTCTTCCTCCGTGGTATAGGTACTGAAGCTGAAACGCAGGGTCGAATCCAGAAGCTCCCTTTCCAGACCGATTTCTTTTAACACCGTACTCACCGGCAGTTTTTTATTGGAAGAACAGGCCGAGCCAGAGGAAACATAAATCCCCTTTTCCTCCAGGGCATGAAGAAGCACTTCACTGCGCACCCCCCGGAAGCTGACACTGACGATCTGCGGTGCCGACTGCTCTCCCGGCAGACTGTTCAGAGTGACATCCGGAAGCTTTGCCACACCTTCCATGAAATGCTCCTTCAGATGATAAAGCCAGGCCTGCTTTTTCTCAAAATCCCGGTAGGCCTCCTCTGCCGCTGTGCCGAGGCCCGCGATTCCCGGCACATTATCCGTTCCGGAACGCATGCCCTTCTGCTGACCGCCTCCCAGAATCAGCGGATGAATCTTCACCTTTTCATTCACATATAAAAATCCGGTCCCTTTCGGCCCATGGATCTTATGGCCGCTGACGGAAAGCAAATCAATGCCTTCCTTTTTGGGAAAGATCCGGTATTTACCATAGGCCTGAATGGCATCCACATGAAGCAGAGCCTTCGGCGCCTTTTCCTCCATTAGACGGCGCACCTCTCCGATGGGCTCCAGGGCACCGATTTCATTGTTCACATACATCACGGAGACCAGAATCGTATCCTCGTCGAGAGCTTCCTCCAGGGCCTCCAGCCGGATGCGTCCGTACCGGTCCACCGGAAGGAAGGTCACCCGAAAGCCCTGCTCCTGCAGATACAGCATGGGCTGCAGCACAGCAGCATGCTCCACCGCCGTGGTGATAATATGACTGCCGCTTCGGCGGTTGGCCATGGCCGTGCCGATCAGCGCCCAGTTATCCGACTCCGTCCCGCCGGAGGTAAAGAAAATCTCCTTCTCATTTACTTTCAGCGTTCTGGCAATGGCTTCCCGGCTGGCCCGCAGATAGCGCTCCGCCTCCACACCCTTCAAATGCCTGGAGGAAGGATTTCCATAATCCTCCATCATCGTTCTGATCACGATATCACGGACACTTTCCAGACATCTGGTCGTGGCCGAGTTATCCAAATATGCTTCCATCCTTATCCCCTTTATCTGAATCCTTTCTGAATACCGCACTGCTTCTCCCGAAAAGCAGCGATTTCCTTTGTTTTCCGGCTTCTCCCGGAAAGCAGCGATTTCCTTCGATTTCCGGCTTTCCCCCTGAAGCCTACTGCTCCAGACGGTACATCAGAATCGACAGAACCGTCATCCCTGCCGTCTCCGTGCGCAGAATCCGCCGTCCCAGCGTAATGGGCCAGACTCCGGCATCCATGGCCTCCTGAACTTCCCCTTCCTCAAAGCCTCCTTCGGGACCGATAAACACTGCCACGGACTGCCCTGGCTGAATGCGGTCAATCAGCTCTCTGGTCTCTTCCATTCCCTTTGCAAGCTCATAGGGAATCAGCTTTACCTCCAGCTCTGCCGCACAGGCCAAAGCTTCCGAAAAGCTCATGGGAACCGCCACCCGGGGAATATGCTGACGCTTGCACTGCTTTGCAGCGCTTTCCGAGATCGCCTGCCAGCGCTTCTGCTTGCTTTCCGCTTTTTTCGCGTCCAGCTTCACAACCGCACGCTTCGTGGCCACCGGGATAATCTCCCAGACACCCAGCTCCACCGCCTTCTGAATAATCAGTTCCATTTTATCACTTTTGGGCAGTCCCTGAAACAGATAAATTCTGGAAGGCAGCTCGGCACCTGCCTGCTCCACCCACATAATTTTTGCCTGCACACGTTCCTCCGGAAAGCTTTCGATCTCACACCGGTAAAAACAGTCATCCTCCCCGGTGCAGACTGTGATCTGCTCCCCTTCTTTCATCCGCAGGACATTGCGGATGTGATTCACATCCGTTCCTTCTATAAGAATATATTTTTCACCGATCTGCTCCGGCTTTACAAAAAACTGATGCATGGTCTGCCGATACCTCTAATCATTCTTTCTGGCAGTCACGGAAACCCATTCTCCCTGATGGGTCACCTCCACCACTTCCAGACCTGCTGCCTTCACAGCCTCCACAACGGTGTCTTCCTTTTCATCGATGATACCGGAAGTTATATAAATACCGCCCTTTTTCAGCTGATGACAGATCACCGGTGTCAGCGGCACCAGCACGTCAGCCAGAATATTGGCTGCCACAATGTCATATTTTTCATAGCCCACCTGATCCTGAACGGCTTTGTCATCGATGATATTGCCAATCATCACATCCATGGCGCCCTCGGGAATCCGGTTGACCTCCAGGTTCTCCTTTGTGGCAGAGATCGCGCAGGGATCCAGATCTGTTCCAACGGCATGTCTGGCCCCCAGCTTCAAAGCCACAATGGAGAGAATCCCGCTGCCCGTTCCCACGTCCAGAAGCTCCGTTTCCGGCGTCACATACTTTTTCAGCTGACGCATGCAGAGCTGTGTCGTTTCATGCATGCCGGTTCCGAAGGCTGTGCCCGGATCAATGTGAATAATCATTTTATCCTGATCCTCTGTCTTCACTTCCTCCCAGGAAGGAATAATCAGGATATCATCCACATAGAACTGATGAAAATACTGCTTCCAGTTATTAATCCAGTCCTTGTCCTCGGTCTGGGACTCGGTAATGATCCCTTCTCCGATGTCCACAAAGCTGCGCAGCTCCTCCAGGGCCTCCCGGACATTTGCCAGCAACGCATCCTTATCCGCGCCCTCCTCCACATAAAAATTCAGATAGGCGATTCCGTCATCTGCCGGCCCCTCCGGCAGAATATCCACAAACATCTGCTGCTTGTCCGACTCCGTCAGCGGAACCTTGTCCTCAATTTCAACGCCTTCCACACCGGCCTCCGCCAGAGTGGAAATCACGATATCTTCCACCTCCGAACGGGTCTTCAGGGTAAATTTATTCCATTTCATCGATCCTCTGTCTCCATTCTTTTCTTTCAGTAATTCTCTGCATTCCGGGCAAACCCTCACCTGAAAACACTAGACCTTACTGTTTCGATGAGGATGCTTTTTCGAAAGTGCAGGTGTAAAACCACAGGCGTAGCCAGGCTTCTCGTATAGTTACCCGATAAATGAGCCATCCATCGATTTCTCCGTGCTTTGCGGGCCCCATAGACATGAAAATCATGCAAGCATGGATTTTCATGTCCATTTGTCCCTTGGCTCATCTTATTATATTAACACAGAACACATAGCATAGCAAGCACCTGAAAAATGTTTCCTGTGAACCGCCTCCGGATATTTGTCAATTCCGCCGCATAAATTCTGTTTATTCTTGACTTTTCTGATATTTCGTCTTAAAATTATAAGAAATAATTCCATGAGGGAGGATACATTTATGAAAATTACCAAAAAGCTTTCACTGTTTTTCACCGCTTTGTTCCTGTGTGCAGGGATCCTGTTCGGTACCGGTATGGAAACTCAGGCTGCCGGAGTTCCGAAGAAGGCCCGGGTTTATGCCGGTTATCCCAATAACTACGGCATCGAATTCGATCTGGCAAATCCCCGCTACACCATCAAAAACCTGAAGTCCAACAGCAAGTACCTGATTGTGAAGCTCACCCGCCAGGATGCCAACAAATCCAGCTACAGCGGAGAGTCGAATGAATTTAACATCGGTACCTATGCCAAAAAGGAAGGAACCTACAAGATCAGCTTTGATGTTTACAACGGCAGCAAAAAAGTCTCTTCCAAAACCATTACAGTTTATGCAAAAAATGACAGTCCGGTCAAGACCTGCAAATTCAGCTGCAAAACCGCAGCCAATGGTCTGACCACAGCCAAAACCTCAACGGTAAAAGTTACCATGAACAAAGGCTATAAACTGAAAAAGATTGAAGTCGGCACCACCAAGAATACCAAGACCGAATCCGGCAGCATCCATTCAGAAGTGGTTTATAAAACCATTAAAAACGGCGGTAAATTCACCCTGGGAACTCAGCCCTATATCTACAAGAGCCAGAGCGGAAACGTTGATTCTGACTATTACTACAATTCTTACTCAGAAAACATAACTGCCGAAACGGTTATCCGCATTACTTATGTGGACAAATATACGAAGGCCGAAGATACCAGAACCTATAGTTTAAGCAAATTAGTAAAATAAGCAAGCGTACTGCATGACCGGCGGCGGAGGGAAATCCCTCCGCCGCTGTGCTTCCTGTGTACGTCCGTATTCTCCTTATGCGAAATCAAACAGGGAAAGCTGGTTCGATTCCGGCATATCTCCCAGAATCCCCAGATCATCCATCAGGTCAATGACCTTCTTGGTGGCCTTGGTACGAGCCCGCATATCATCCTTTGACAGGAAAGGTCCGTTTTTCGCTGCTTCCACCACGGTATCCGCAGCACCGTCTCCCATGCCTTCGATGGTACTCAGTGCCGGCATCAGTTTTCCGTCAATGATCTGGAAGCGGTTGGCCTCCACCCGGTACAGGTCAACAGGCATGAACTCAAAACCTCTGGCATACATTTCCCGGACAATCTTCATATCCTTGTAGGTATCCTGTTCCTTTTTGGAAAGGGTATCCATCCGTTTTTCGTATTCTCCCATATAATAGAGCAGTTTTTCCTGTCCCTGGCACATCAGCTCATAACTGAAGGCAGAGGCACGGATACTGAAATAAGCCGCATAATAAGCCAGGGGATAAAAGACCTTGCAGTAGGCAATCCGGTAAGCCATCATAACGTAAGCCGCCGCATGGGCCTTCGGGAACATGTACTTGATTTTCTTACAGGACCAGATATACCAGTCCGGCACATCATGCTTCTTCATTTCCACGATCCAGGGCTCCTTCAGGCCTTTCCCCTTTCGCACGCTTTCCATAATGGTAAAGGATTCCTCACTGTCCAGCCCCTTCTGAATCAGATAAATCATGATATCATCACGGGTACAGATTGCTGTGGAAATCGTCGCTTTTCCCTCCTGAATCAGGGTCTGGGCATTGCCCAGCCACACGTCGGTGCCATGAGAAAGTCCGGAGATCCGGATCAGATCCGAAAAGCTCTGGGGTTTGGTATCCAGAAGCATCTGAATAACGAAATCCGTTCCAAACTCCGGGATTCCCAGAGCTCCCAGGGGACAGCCGATCTGCTCCGGCGTCACCCCCAGGGCCTCTGTGCTGGTAAACAGAGACATAACCTCCTTATCATCCAGTGGGATTTTTTTCGCGTCCAGACCAGTCAGATCCTCCAGCATCCGGATCATGGTCGGATCATCGTGTCCCAGAATATCCAGCTTCAGCAGGTTATGGTCAATGGAATGATAATCGAAGTGGGTTGTGATGATATCCGTGGTCATATCGTTTGCCGGGTGCTGCACCGGAGTGAAAGAATGGATCTCCTCCCCCAGAGGCAGCACGATAATGCCTCCCGGATGCTGGCCGGTGGTACGCCGTACCCCCACACAGCCCTGGACAATCCGGTTGATTTCACAGACCCGCTTCCGCTCTCCCCGCTCCTCATAATAATTTTTCACATAGCCAAAGGCCGTTTTATCTGCCAGGGTACCGATGGTCCCGGCCCGGAAGGTCTGTCCCTTTCCGAAAATAACCTCTGTGTAGCGGTGGGCATTGCCCTGATAATCGCCTGAGAAATTCAGGTCGATATCCGGCTCCTTGTTTCCCTTAAATCCCAGGAAGGTTTCAAAGGGGATATCAAAGCCCTCTTTTCGCAGATTTGCCCCGCAGACCGGGCAGACCTTATCCGGCATATCACAGCCGGCCCGCCCGGAGTAGGCCTTCACATCCTCCGAATCAAAATCGCTGTAATGGCAGTTTTCACAGTAATAATG
>JAXEJQ010000070.1:0-17268 GCA_034101475.1 Candidatus Limivivens sp. | reverse complement strand
ATCCAACTCATCAATCACTAAAGTTGATCCATCAATCAGACTTTCCGCAATAAACGGAAGCAATCCAAACAATTTTTTTGTACCACTGGACTCATCTGACAGATTCAGCTCTGCTTCATAACCATCTACTTCATGTTTTGTGAAAACTTCTATTCGATCATGTTCTTTTTCTTCCACACGAAAGTCCAGAATATCCAAATCCATTTCCTGAATCATTTTAAGGACAAGATCCTTAACATCATCAGAATTAGCAATAGCCATACGTAACTCTTGCATTGGATTTCCGTAATTCATAAAATCAATTCCAGCTTCAAACCAATCCAGCACATCATTTACGACTTCATTTTTCCGATAAGTAATCCCAAGATAGGAGAGCAACGGAAGAGTATCCGATAATTCGTCACTTATTTTCAATCTGGAGAAAGCACTTTTCAGAATAATTCCCTCATCGCCTCTCTCAAAAAGTGCTGATCTTCTACCGGTATCAAACTTTACACGATCCAGACGTTCATATAAAACCTCATCATGTTTTATATTCAAAATATAGCGATACTCAGCCAGCTCCGTTCTGAAAAACACCTCGAATTCCGTAGGTTCTTCTTTTTTCTTTTCTGAAAAAGCGAATGGCTCAATAACCAACTTTTTACGAGGTATTACACGATCTTCATTATCACTGGTTGCATATAATGGTCGAAGTACCTTTAAGGACAAACTATGCAGAGCTTCAAGAACATTCGATTTGCCACCACCATTCGGTCCGTAAATAGCTGACACCGGCAAAAACAACTCACCATCTTTATCCTTGATGACTCGATCTTCATGTTCAGAAATGGCGGCAGCCTGCATATCAAACGTTGCCTCATCCCGTATGCTTTTAAAATTTTTAACTGTAAATTGACACAACATAATAGTTACCTCCAAATTCCACACTACTTTCACTATCTATTATATTTCATTTTCATATTTTGTAAACAATATTTGCGATAAAATCTCATATTTTTGTTTGTAATTTACAAAAAGGAGATTCCACGCACCATTTATGCATAATCCCCTTCATCACATTCCTAAATGTCACGATAAATATAGTAAAAGCCGAGCTTCTGCCCGGCTTAACTATCTTTCAATTTCCTTATTCAATTCTCCACACCCATCTTGCAAACCGTTCTATTTTGTTACTACCATATGTACCGTACTTTTGCTGACTCCAAATTTCCTGGCGGTTTGCCGCACGGTAGCTTTGGTTTCTATAATATAGTTTGCAATGTCCACTGCCCGTTCTTCGATATAATCCTTCAAGGAAAATCCTCCGAAGACGCTGTTTTTACAGTGTATGCCGAAAAATCACAAGGTATGTGCAGAGGTGTTTGCCTCGGTTGTGTTTTTACAGAAGCAATAATTCCTTCCATACCACACCTATTTTTCCGTCCGGCTTTCCGTTTCTTTTTTCAAAATCCACTTCAGCAGAACCTCTCTCGCCGATTCCGCACCTTTGCTTTTTTCTTCATGAAGCAGATCATGACGTGCCTCCGGAATCAGGCAAATTTCAACGTCTTTTAACCCCGCCTGATCCCCGGCTGTTGGCCTGTTCCCATAATCACAGCGCCGGCAATCTCATCCGTATAACATCTCAGATAATCCGCAGCAGAAAAGAACTCATTGAAAATCCCATCATAAAATAAGGGATCCCAGGAAAACGCCCGGCAATTTCCTGATAAAAAAGATGCATTTCTCGCAGGCTTGCCTCCCATCCGCCTTCTCCAAACGACGCACACTCCGGCCGCCATTGCGTCCATGTCCCCGCAGATCAAATCCAGCAACCACAATCCCTTGACTCGTCAGCATCTCTGCCAGCTTTTCGTAACGGCCAATATGTTCTGTCATCCCATGGGAGATCTGCAGCACTGCCCGGGGTGTTTCTACATCATCCCATCCTTCAGCACGTCATGGTCCCGCAGCACCTTTTCCACAACGGTTCCTCTGATCACGTGAAGCAGCGGCTTTTTCAGCGCGTTCAGCGGACCCGGAAGCTGAATTTCCAGAGGAGATTTTCCATCCATCAGTTTCACGGTGGCATCCAGCAGCTCCCGGATATCATATACACTTCCCCACACCTCCGGAACGCCACGGTCTACCCCAAGAAGTCCGTAAACTGCTTCCATGGCTGTCCTGACGGAATACTCTGTTGTAAACACCGTATCACGGGGTGTATCCGCGAATTGTCCAAGAAAAGCAAAGTTTACACAGCCATCCGGAATCACATCGGGCCGGTCCCCTTTTGTCCTGGGCATGAAGAAGGCGGTAATATACGGCATCATTGTCGGTACACAAACTGCGCTCTTTTCCGCCAGCTCCGGAATTTGCTCCTTCGGAACACCCAGATGGTAAAGCCATTCTTCCGTAATTTCTTTTCCGGTACACTCTTTCATTGGTTTTTTTACATAGTCGCCCGGAACGTCCGTAAATAATCCATAGACCCAGACACAGACCTTCCCACTGTCCTGCTCTTTAAACTGTCCCTGCCGGTTGATGGTCCAGCTCAGCAGCCAACTGGAATCCTGACAGCTGACAATTCCTCCGGTCACAACGTTTCCGCTTCTGGGATCTCTTTTACAGATATCCATAATATAAGGAATAATCCGGTCATCCTGAAGAGTTACGGTAGCCGATTCCCAGTTGGTCTTCGCCACATCGGAACAGAATTTTTCCGGATGTCCGAAAGCCGGATCCTGTTTTGCAATCTTTTTCCAGAGACTCCAGCAGCCGCTTGTTCGAACCTCCGCATCCCCGTTTGGCGCATGATTCTGATCGCCGTAGATGGTTCCTTCTGTACAGCTTCCGTTTGTCACAAAAACAAGATCCTTTTCCGTAAGGAGGATTCCTTTCTCGACGCCCTGCGATCTGCATTCAATTGCCTTGGCGACTTTTTTCTGATCTTGTATTTCAAAAATCACATTTGTCACTTCTGTTTGAAACTGGAAATCCACGCCTGCCGCCTCCAGATATTTCTGCATCGGAAGAATCAGGGACTCATACTGGTTGTATTTGGTAAATTTCAGGGCACTGAAATCGGGAAGCCCTGCGATATGATGAATAAACCGCTGGAAATACAGCTTCATTTCCAGTGCGCTGTGCCAGTTTTCAAAGGCAAACATGGTACGCCAGTACAGCCAGAAGGTCGACTGGAACACTTCATCGTCGAATACATCCTCAATGGTTTTATCATACAGGTCTTCGTCCTTCGTCATAAAAAGCTTCATGATCTCCATACAGCCCTTCTGGCTTAAATTGAATTTCCCGTCGGTATGGGCATCTTTTCCCTGGTTCACCGTAGCCCGGCACAGAGAGTAATTGGGATCATGCTTGTTCAGCCAGTAAAATTCATCCAGTACGGAAGCACCCGGTTTTTCCAGAGAAGGAATGCTCCGGAACAGATCCCACAGACATTCAAAATGATTTTCCATCTCCCGGCCGCCGCGCATTACGTAACCTCTGGTCGGATCATAAATTCCATCGCAGGCGCCTCCTGCAATGTCCATGGCCTCCAGAATATGAATGTGAGATCCTGTCATCTGGCCGTCGCGGACCAGGAAACAGGCCGCTGCCAGTGAAGCCAGTCCGCTTCCCACAATATAAGCATGCTTTTCTTCCACGCCTTCCGGCTTTTCCGGGCGGGCAAAAGCTTCATAATTTCCGCTGCTGTAATAAATTCCCTTGCTGTTCCGGGCATTTTTCCCCCGTTCTGTATTGCGGTATCCATTGTCCGCAGTCCTCGTTTTCTGCGTTTCTTTTTTTTCATTTTCTTTTGCCTTTCTTGCCATCAGCACCGCCGCGCCTGCACCTGCTGCAAGAACGGAAGCAGCACCCAGTTTCTTTCCTTTTTTTGCCATATAAAAACCACCTTTCTATGAATGAGAAGCAGGTATCCAGACATCGGGTCGCCTGCCTGTTTTCTGTATGCACTAATAGTATCTCCCCGGTCTGCTGTTTTCAATTTACAAAAGAGAGGCAATGATAAAAAATTTATCATTGCCTCTCTTTTGATAAAATGAGCCAAATGTTTTCGTCGATTTTGGAAGTGCGCAGCACGGAAAAATCGACGAAAGGATCATTTGTCGGGTAACTCATAAAATAATTATTTAGAAAAATTCTGAATGGAAAGGGTGATGGTCCCTTTCAGAGCCACGCTCATCTTTTCCACAATGGTATGATAATCGGCTTTCATCCCCTGTTTGATCCAGTCCAGCATGACTCCCACAAATCCATATTTGTAAAACTCCGCAATAAAAGTCTTTTCTTCCTGAGCAATGTCCATTCCCGCAGACTTTTCTTCCACTACTCCCATAATCAGATGACAGGTCAGCTGAAACAGATAATTCTCAATCTGCTCCCGGCTGACAGAGTGATAGACATTCATTATAAAAGGCTTATTCTCCAGGACTGCTTCAAAAATCTGAGCCAGCCCCTCCTGCCAGCTGTCGTAGGTCTTTTTCCCCTGCAGCGCACGGGTGGCATCCTCCATACACGCCCATTCCACAAGATCGTAAATATCCTTAAAATGGTAATAGAATGCCATCCGGCTGATCCCGCAGTCCTCCGTCAGATCATTAATGGTAATTTTGTCCAGAGGCTTCTGAAGCAGGAGCTTTTTCAGAGACGCTTCCAATGCATATTTCGTGATACTGGCCATCAGTCCTCCCCCCGTTTTCTCTCATACAGGGTAAAGCTGCCCCGTCCGTGTTTTTTGGACTCATACAGCGCGGCGTCCGCGTGCTGATAAAGGATTTCAAAACTGTCCCCATCCTCCGGCGCAAAGGCAATTCCGATACTGGCCGAAATATGCCATACATTTTCTCCCTCCCGGTAATCCATGCTGAGGGCATTCAGAAGACCTCTGGCCTTCTCCACCGCGTTTTCCTTTTTGGAAATCTCCATAAATGCCACAAACTCATCTCCGCCGATTCTGCCCACCTGATCATAACGTCTGAAACTGGTATGCAGAGCCGAGGCAAATTCCCGGATCACCGAGTCCCCGAAAGCATGGCCGTAAAAATCGTTGGCATCCTTGAAATGGTCCAGATCAAAGATAAAAAAGGCATATTTCCTGTCCCGGTTTTCAGACAGAACCCTCTCAATGGCCCGCTGGGTGGAAGCTTTGTTCAGGAGTCCCGTCATTTCATCTGTGCGGGCAATCTCCTGCATTTTCTGCTCCCGTTTCTTTTCCTCATCAATATTCTGCCGGTAAGTCAGCATATGCAGAGAACCGTTGAACTCGGATATCAGCAGTCTGGCAGTAATCCGCATCCAGTAATAGTGTTCTCCGTCCTTCGTCATCAGGAACTCATAGCTCAGAGAATCTATTCCCTGCTGAAAAACGCGAAGTACATTTTCCGTGGAAAACAGCCGGAGATAGTCCTTTCGGAATTCCCGTTTTATCTGCTTTTCCGCGATGATCTGCATGCTTTCATCATAAGAGGCACCCCTGGGCGCGCCCTGGCAGATAAAATAATCCTCCGTCTCCTTATTGGCCGGACAATTATGCGTAATATCCACCTCATAAATATTTTCAAAGAGCTGCTCTGTGGCTTTTTCAAACATCGTCCTGCGCTCCTGCTCATGAACCCGCGTCATTTCCACAATCCGCTGGTTAAAGCTGCCAATCACCCGGGTGGTAATCAGCAGAACCACTGCAATCAGGATTACAATTACCAGAATCGTCAGCACAAACTGGCGCTGAAGCTGGGTCATCAGCGTATCCATATTGCTCTCGACTACCAGATGCCAGGAAATATCCGACAGATACCGCACAACAATGTAGTCTTTATCATTGCCGGATCCGTCATCTGCCCAGAACTCCAGAGCTTCCTCCGAGCTGTCCCATTCCAGGATTCTATCCTGTTCCCGTCTGGCAAAGGGATCCTCTTCGAACAGATTCAGTTTCTCATACCCGTTATGCTCTGCGGAAAGGGTAATCAGACCCGTATCATCAATAAAATACGCCTCTACACCGAATTCCCGGTAATATTCCTCCAGAAGCCCCTGCAGATAACCAATCTGAACACCCACACCCACAACACCGATCAGTTCTCCTGCATCATCCCGGATCTTGCAGTTTACGAAGAGTGTGATCGCGTTCCCGGCGCCTTCCACTTCATCGTTATCCACATTGATGGAGCATTCCTCGCCGGCATCCAGCATTCCCTCATAATACCATGTATTTTCCGGGTCATCCGGCTCCAGAACCCGGTCCAGCCCGTTAAAATTATAATATCTGGAGGTTGCCGTCGAAACCAGAAACACCGAATCATAATCGTAGGCAATATGATACCCCTCCAGATACTCCTGGAGCTTTTTCATACACTGGGTGTCTTCCGGATGAGCCGCTTCCTTCTTCAGAGCATCCTTCAGAAGGCTGTCATTGGCCATGGTCAGCGAAACATTCACCGGCTTCGCCAGCGTATTGTGCATCTGGTAGTAAATGCCCTCCGATGTCAGCGTGGAAACATGCTCAATATTCTGCTGCGCAGCCCGGAAATTAGCCCGATAGCTGAGTACAAAGGTCAGGGAAAATCCGATAATCAGAATCACGCAGATCAGAAAATTGGTTTTCCACAAAATTTTATTTTTCATCCGGCTCCCCCCATTCATGCTTCGGTAATGATTATCCACATTTTACCTTATCTTTCCGAAAAATGCAATGAAGAAAGCTCCCTGAGCTTTTCCAGGCGCGAAAGGGCTGCATCCAGAACTTCCTTTTTCTTTGCAAAATGCAGGCGGATCAGATGATTGACCTTCTCCCTGAAAAAGCTGGAACCGGGCACCGCAGCCACACCGATCTCCCGGATCATCCACTCGCAGAATTCCAGGTCTGTATATCCGGAAAACTGCGGCAGCGCCAGAAAATCAGAAATATCAATCAGCACAAAATAAGTTCCCTGAGGGATGTTGTGCTTCAGGCCGATGCGGTCCAGTCCCGCCAGAAAATAATCACGTTTTTCCGTATAGGTTTCCAGAAGGCTTTCATAATAGGTATCCGGAAATTCCAGTCCCGCAACGGCCGCTTCCTGAAGGGGCGCTGCTGCTCCAACAGTCAGGAAATCATGAACCTTCCTGGCCGCCTCCACAACCTTTTCCGGACCGATCAGATAGCCCAGGCGCCAGCCTGTGATGGAATAGGTCTTGGACAGGGAATTGCAGGTAATCGTGTGCTCAAACATCCCCGGCAGAGACGCCATGCAGGTATGATGATACGGAGCATAAACCATATGCTCATACACTTCATCCGTTACCACAAACGCATCATATTTCAACGCCAGTTCTCCGATCTGCAGAAGCTCCTCTCTGGTGAAAACCTTTCCGCAGGGATTGGAGGGATTGCAGACAATGATCGCTTTCGCTCCCTCCTGAAACCCTTTTTCAATGAGCGTCCTGTCAAAGTCATAATCGGGCGGAACCAGGGGAATGTACACAGGTTCTGCTCCGGACAGGACTGCATCTGCTCCGTAATTTTCATAAAAGGGAGAAAATACCAGAACTTTATCTCCGGGATTGCAGATAGTCATCATGGCACACATCATGGCCTCCGTGCTCCCGCAGGTCACCACGATTTCCTTCTCCGGATCAATGGCTCTCCCAATGGCTTTCCCCTGCTTTTTTGCCAGGGCCTCCCGGAAATTTTGGGCACCGAAGGTGATGGAATACTGGTGAGGTCCTTTATAAGCCGCCCTGGCCAGGGCCTCCATCATTTCCTCCGGCGGATCAAAATCCGGAAATCCCTGGGATAAATTAATAGCCCCGTATTGATTGCTGATCCGGGTCATACGGCGGATCACCGAGTCGGTAAAAGTTCCCACTCTCTCGCTTAATTCTGGCATTTTCCTTTCCTCCCTGCAGATATTCTGCCAAAAAGAGCGGCTTTCGTATCAGTCATACGAAAAATCTCCGCTCTTTCCTCCTGTTTTGCTCAGAAGATGTACTTCTGTAATCTCCATATGCTTGTCAATCGCCTTGCACATATCGTAAATCGTCAGAAGCGCCGCCGTGACGGCTGTCAGCGCTTCCATTTCCACGCCGGTCTTTTCTTCCACCTTCACCTGGGAAATCGCCCGGATTTCCAGGCGCTCCGGATCCGTTTCAAATTCAATGCTGCACTTGCGGATCGCCAGCGGATGGCACATAGGAATCAGCTCCCAGGTACGCTTTGCCGCCATAATTCCTGCCACCCGGGCAACGCCCAGTACATCCCCTTTTTTTACCGTCTGATGGAGAACCGCCTCCATAATTTCCCGGTTTACCCGGATTGTTCCGACAGCGGAAGCCGTCCGGGACGTGATTTCTTTTCCGGAAACGTCCACCATGACAGCGTTTCCCTGCGCATCAAAATGATTCCATTCTTCTGCCATCTTCCCTTTTCTCCCTCTCCTTCTCTGTCAGGACAGCAGAATCCGGTCATTATCCAGTGCCTGCCCTTTCTGTCTGCGATACAGATGCAGAAGTCCCTCCACATCCAGATTTTCCCGCTCTTTTCCCTGAAGATCCAGTGCGATTCCGCCGTTGTCCAACAAAAGTGTCCGGTTTCCAAGCTCCAGAGAAGAAGCAATGTTATGAGTGATCATCAGCGTGGTAATCTTCCTGCTTTCCACAATTTCCCGGGTAATGGCCAGCACCTTCTCTGCCGTCAGCGGATCCAGGGCTGCCGTGTGCTCATCCAGCAGCAGAATTTTCGGAGTCACCAGTGTCGCCATCAGAAGCGTCACCGCCTGCCGCTGTCCACCGGAAAGGGTTCCGATTTTCACCTTCATCCGGTCCTCCAGCCCCATATCCAGCCTTGCCAGGGTTTCCCGGAAAAAATCCTGATCCTTTTTGCTGATCGCCAGGCGGAAAACTCCTTTCCGGCTGGAAGAATAAGCGATTGCCAGATTTTCTTCAATAGTCAGGCTGGGGGAGGTTCCCTTCATGGGATCCTGGAAAATCCGGCCGATCATTTTTGCCCGTTTTGTCTCGCTCCAGAAGGTTACATCCTGGCCATCTATGGTGATCTTCCCTTCATCGGTGATCCATACCCCGGCAATCGCATTGAAAAGGGTGGATTTTCCGGCTCCGTTGGAGCCGATAATGGTCACAAACTCCCCGGGCTTTAAATGAAGTGAAAAGTTTACCAGTGCCTTTTTTTCATTGGCAGTTCCGGGATAAAAGGTCTTTGAAACATTTTTAAGCTCCAGCATTTTCCTTCAACCTCCTGGCTTTATTTTTCTTTGCCACAATCGCATCCTTCACAGGGGTAACTGCCAGGGCAATGGTGATAATCAGAACCGTAATAAACTTCAGGAAATAATTGGGCAGAAAATCCGTATTGATTGCCAGGGCAATTACCACACGATACAGTACCGACCCGATAATGGTACTGATGAACCCGATGGTGATATTTCTCCGCCCGCAGACCGCTTCGCCAATGATCACCGCCGCAAAGCCGATTACAACGGTACCGCTTCCGGAGGTCACATCACTGTAGCGCAGATACTGGGCCGCCAGTCCTCCTGCCAAACCAACACAGCCGTTGGCAATGGCCAGCGCAATCCATTTCATCCGGTCCACCGGAATGGAAGTGGCACGCACCATCTCTTCGTTATCACCGGTTGCCCGGATACAGAGCCCCAGATGAGTCCGGAAAAAGCATTCAACGATCACAACCACAATGGCACAGACAATCAGCCCCACAATAATATTGCCTGTATGCTTGGAAACTCCCGTGGCATTGATAAAGAGAGAAAACACCGTATCCGTTCCCAGCAGGGAAACATTGGGGGATCCCTTCATAATCAGCAGGTTTATGGAATACAGCCCGCTCATGGTCAGAATCCCCGCCAGAATGGGCGGTACTTTGACCTTCGTCTGCAAAAACCCGGTGACCGTTCCGGCAGCCATGCCGGCCAGCATCGCCAGGAAAAGAGCCAGAAACGGATGACCCAGGTTACTGATCATGGCTGTCACGCTCATACCCAGAACAACGCTTCCGTCCACTGTCAGATCCGGTATTTTCAGAATCCGGAATGTGATAAATACGCCCAGAACCATGAGACCGTAAACCAGGCCCAGTTCCGTGGCTCCTAAGAGCTGGTTTGTCATATTCGTCCTCCTCACAAAAAGAAGGGCTGGTTGGAACCAACCCTTCCTGATATGCTTCTATCTCCCGTATTTAGGAAGCTGCAACTGTGGTCACATAGGTCGCTGCTTCACTGTATTCGTCACTCAGTTCAATGCCCAGGGCTTCCTGAACATCGCTGTTGATAATAAGCTGGAAATCGCTGTACTGCTGGCAGGGCATGTCTTCCAGTGCCTTTCCGTCGAACCACTCGATCACCATATCTGCGGTCATCTGGCCAACCACGGTATAGCTTACACCATAGGAACAGAACGCGCCGCCCTTGGTCATGGCGTCTGCTGCCGCATAACTCGGAATACCGGCTTCTGTCAATGCTTCTCCCACCTGATTAAAGTTGGAAGCGATGGTGGAATCCAATGTGGAATAAACAATGCCGATTTCATCCGGATCAATACTCTGGGCTACCTGAACGGCTGTGGCAATGTCCGTGTACTCTTTCACCACATACTCTACACCGATCTCATCCAGATATTTGCAGGCAGCTTCCATGGTACACTGGGAATTATTCTGGGCAGAATTGTAAATGATGCAAACCTTCTTGCCCTCCTCCAGCGGCGTAATATCAAAAGCGGTCTCCATGATCAGATCCGCCGGGATCGTGTTGGAGGTACCGGTAGCCAGATTGTTTACCGTATCCCAGTCACTCATGACCTTGGAATAGACCGGATCAACCACACTCATGAAAATGATGGGAATCCCGCTGTCCATGCTGACCGCTGCCTGGGTAGGCGGAGTAAGCATCGGCACAATCAGATCCACCTCTTCGTCCACAAATTTCTGCAGTCCGGTAACCATCGCTGTCGCATCTCCTGCCGCGTCTACAAAGTCAATATGGATCTTGTCCGCATAGCCTTTGTCCTCCAGCTGCTTGGTAAAGGCTTCATACATCTCCGTAGCATCCGCCATATCCACAAGCTGGATAAAACCGAGATTAATCTCTTCTTTGGTGTTTACAGTTCCTTCTGCTCTGCAGGCCAGACTGGTCATTCCTGCTGTCAGTGCTGCCGCCAGCAGAACAGCCATGGTTTTTCTCATTTTCATTTTTGTTCCTCCTCATTTTCGCCGCTTAATTTTCGCCGTTTAATTTTTGTCGCTTTACTTTCGTCACTTTACTTTCGTCACTTTAAAGCCTTAAACTGATAGGATTATTTAACTACTTTTTCTCCTGTTTGTCAAGCTTTGTCCCTTCAAAGTGGAAAAGTTTTGTAACTGTTTGTAACCGTTTGTAACCGTTCAGACTTTCACAGTCCCGTGAGGCAGCGGCCTGCAGTTTGCAGAACACTCCAAAACGTACAGATACCGCGGGGCAGATGGCCGATCCTGTGACACCCGGACGACGCGGATCAGATGACAGATCCTGTAACATACGGACGCCGCGGATCAGATGACAGATCCTGTGACACGCTGCGTTTCCTGCTCGGGCCGCGCGCTGGTTTGCCGCCATTCGCGCAAACTCGCCTTCGGCTCAGACAGACGCTCGGTGGCGGCAGCTAGCGCAGCCCTCCCGACGGAAGCCTCGCTATCGTCACAGAGATTCTGTCCTTCTGATCCCCTGCGGCTGTGCGGGTACAGCCATTAGGAACAGCCAATTTCTATGAGCCAAGGGACAAATGGACATGAAAATCCGTGCTTGCAGGGATTTTCATGTCTATGGGTCCCGCAAAACATGAGCAAGCAGCCATTTTTCGCAGAAAAATGCGCGAATTGCGAATGTTTTCGTCGATTTCGAGAGTGCGATGCACGGAGAAATCGACGGCAGGCTCATTTAATAAAGCCAAGGGACAAATGGTCATGAAAATCCGTGCTTGCAGGGATTTTCATGTCTATGGGTCCCGCAAAACATGAGCAAGCAGTCATTTTTCGCAGAAAAATGCGCGGATTGCGAATGTTTTTGTCGATTTTGGGGTGCTGCGTCCCAGTGGGACGCGTTAAGCACCGACCGCAGCGAAGCGAAGACGCGAAGCACGGAGAAATCGACAGAAGGCTCATTTGTCGGGTAACTCATGAGGATAAAAGTGGGACAAACCGGTACGGAACAGATACACGAAAGATTCATAAAACTTCATGGACAAACGGTTCCTGTCGATTTATAATGAAAAGCAGCAAAACAAATTGTTCAAGAAAAGAGGTTTTCAGTATGAAAGTAAATCCATTACAAAATGTACCCCCCATCCAGATGTCCCCTACCTGTTCTCTGGAGCGTCTGTGCTACGATGAATCCGGGCATACCTATACCCTGAACCGCCTCACCGGTAAAACCGGACAGGGTGCTCCGCTTCACTCCCATCCCCACCGTCAGATCGACTATGTGATCTCCGGAAAGGGCGAGTTCCAGGTTGGTGAGGAAAAACGGATTGTCAGTGCCGGGGATACCATCCAGATTGAACCGAATGTTCCCCACACCTTTACCCGCTTCGATGAGGATACTGTTTTTCTGGAGTTCTTTACTCCGGTACGTGAGGATTTCATTCCGGAATAAAATGAGCCAAGGGACAAATGGACATGAAAATCCATGCTTGCAGGGATTTTTATGTCTATGGGGACCGCAAAACATGAGCAAGCAGCCATTTTTCGCAGAAAAATGCGCGGATTGCGAATGTTTTCAGCTGCCGTATCGATGATTGCGAATCAACGGGTCGGCAGCTTTTTTCGTGCTTCACTGCGGGAAGCGCTTCACAGTACAATATTGTTTGAAAAATGACGAATCATGCCAATTCCAGCGAAGATTTCATTTATTAAATATGTTAAATTAAAAGCACAAAAAGCCTCGCATGCATGGCAAATTGAAAAGAAATTGTGTATTTTGTATAATTATACCGGTTTAATTAGTACAATGTGCACAAAAGAAAAGGAGACTAATTGAAATGAAGAGTTGGAAAAAAGCGCTTGGAATTGTCGCGGCTGTTGCCGGCATTCTGATTGTCGTCATCACTTTTTTCTCAGTAAAAGGCGCTCCCTTTGGCGACACCATTGAAATCCGTCTTGCCCACAACCAGGCAAATGGTTCGGAAATCGCGGATTCCATTGCAAAAATCTCTGAATTTGCAGCCGAGGACCCCAGCCAGAACCTGATGGTAAATATTTACCCCAGCGGCGTCCTTGGAACAGAAAAGGAAGAAGTGGAAATGGTGAAAGCCGGAGTACTGGATATGGCAAAGGTCAGCTCCAATACCCTGGGGCAGTTCAAAGATGAATATTCAATTTTTGCGGTACCCTACCTGTTCCAGAGCCAGGAGCACTACTACAGCGCCTGTGAAAACAGTGAAAAGATCAAAGAGCTGTTTCAGTCCACAGCGGACGATGGTTTCATCGCCATTGGTTACTATGCAAACGGTTCCAGAAACTTCTATCTGAAAGAAGATAAGGCTGTTACGGATCCCTCCGTTCTGAAGGGTAAAAAAATCCGTTCCATGCCCAGTTCCACTTCCATGGATATGATCGAGCTCATGGGCGGTTCTCCGGTTCCCATGTCTGCCGGTGAAACCTACAGTGCTCTGCAGCAGGGGATTGTGGACGGTGCGGAGAATACCGAGCTGGTTCTGACCGTAGACGGACATCAGGACCTGGTAAAATCCTATACCTATACGGAGCATCAGTATTCCCCGGATATTTACATCATCAGTACAAAAACCTGGAACAAACTGACTGACAGCCAGAAAGAGCTTCTGACATCCTCTATCCAGAAAGCAAACGAAAACTTTAAGACTCTGTACAACGGTATGATGGCAGATGCCATTGCAGAAGCAGAAGAACACGGTGTGACCATTTACAGAGATATTGATAAGACTGCATTTATCGAAGCAGTACAGCCGATCCATGAAGCTTACTGCGCAAAGGGTGAAACCTACAAAGCACTTTATGACGATATTCAGAAATACGCAGAGTAAGGAGGAGAGCCATGAAAGTATTAAATAAGATTCTGGAAGTGATCCTTGCCATCATGGTTGCCGTTATGGTTCTCGGCTGCTTCTGGCAGGTAATTACCAGATTTGTGTTGAATAACCCGAGTAAATATACGGAAGAATTTCTGCGCTACATGCTGATCTGGCTGACCATGCTGGGTGTACCCTATGCCTACGGAAAAGAGGCGCATCTTTCCATTAACCTGATCACCAAAACCTTCAGCAAAAAAGGCGGCCTGGCTACCAAAATCGGTACGGAGATCCTGGTTCTTTTCCTGAGCGCCTTCGTTATGGTTGCCGGAGGCCTGATGGTTACCACCAACTCTTCCGGCCAGATTTCCCCGGCTCTGCATCTGCCGATGGAATTTTACTATGTCTGCATTCCCATCGGCGGCGTGCTGATGATTCTTTACAGCTTAAACCGTTTAATTGGATTTCTGAAACAGTGGAAGGAGGAGAAATAAATGCAGATTCAGGCAGCGATTGTTCTTCTGATTGTATTCTTCATGCTGCTGGCATTCAGTGTACCGGTTTCTTTCAGTATCATTAGTGCCGCATTAGTAACCATTATCATGTTCCTGAGTCCGAACTTCGGTATGTTTATCTCCGCCCAGAAGCTGGTCGGCGGTATCGACAGCTTCTCCCTGCTGGCCGTTCCCTTCTTTATTCTGGCCGGCCTTCTGATGAGCAGCGGCGGTATTGCCAGACGACTGATCAATCTGGCCCTGCTGGTTCTTGGACGCGTACCCGGTTCCCTGGCTCTGACCAATATCGCCGGCAACGCCATGTTCGGTTCCATCTCCGGTTCCGGTATTGCGGCCGCAACAGCCATCGGCGGCGTAATGAACCCGCTGGAAAAAGAACATGGCTATGACGAAACCTTTTCCGCAGCCGTAAACGTTGCATCCGCTCCGGTAGGTCAGCTGATTCCTCCTACGACGGCGCCGATCATTTACTCAGCAGCTGCCGGCGGTATTTCCGTATCTGCCCTGCTGATGGCAGGCTGGATTCCGGGACTTCTCTGGGCAGGCCTGTGCATGCTTGTGGCACTGATTTACGGACAGAAACACGGCTACGTAATCAAAGCGGAGAAAATCACCTTATCTCATGCGTTAAAAACCATCTGGGAAGCCATCCCCAGCCTGTTTCTGATCGTTATCATCGTGGGCGGTATCCTGTCCGGATACTTCACTCCCACCGAAGCCTCCGGTGTTGCCGTTGTATACGCCTTCATTCTGGCTGTGTTCATTTACCGCAGCATCAAACCCTCTCAGATCATGGGAATCCTCACAGACACTGCTGTGATGACCACCATTGTCATGCTGATCATCGGAGCTTCCTCCGTACTGAGCTTCGTGCTGTCCTTCACCGGACTGCCCCAGGCGATCAGCAGCCTGATGCTGGGTATTTCCGACAACAAGATTGTCATTCTGCTGATCATCAACCTGATCCTCCTGATTGTGGGAACCTTCATGGATATGGCGCCGGCCCTGCTGATTTTCACGCCGATTTTCCTTCCGGTGGTTCAGAGCCTGGGGATGAGTCCCATCCACTTCGGTATCATGATGATCATGAACCTGGCAATCGGAACGGTAACCCCTCCGGTGGGAAGCGTCCTGTTCGTAGGCTGCAGTATTGCCAAGCTTCCGGTTGAGGATGTGATGAAAAAGCTTCTTCCCTTCTTCCTGGTGATCGTGGCCGGACTTCTGCTGGTTACCTTCATTCCGGCTCTCTCCATGTGGCTGCCGGGAGTTCTGGGACTTTTATAAAGCAGATACAAAAAACGAGAGCATGCTGCGCGGGCATCTGGCCCACAAAGCAGCTGCTCTCTGTTTTACAGAATGCTCTGTCATGGCAGATAAGCGGTTAATCACGGGGGGGCTGCAGGATTTCCTCCGGTTCGGTGGGATTGTTTGTGTAAGTCACCGTGTTCAGCGTCTTCCGGTATTTCAGAGGAGACAGGGTCATGTAAGTCTTGAACATCCTTTCGAAATAGGTCACGCTCTCATATCCCAGAGCATAGGTAATATCGGAAATGCTCATGTCGGTTTCTTCCAGATAGCGTTTGGCCTTTCGGATCCGATGGATATTCGTGTACTCACTGATGGTATAGCCGGTCACTTCCTTGAAAATCCGGCATATGTAATATTTACTCAGATAAAATTTTTCGGAAAGTTCATCCAGGGAAACCGTGCGCTCACAGTTCTGAGACAGGTAATCAGCGATTCCGTAGGCTGCCTGATGTTTGGGCTTATCCGCGTCATGGGGCGTAAGATTCTGATGCCGGCGCACAAAGGACATCAGCTTGAAAAAATAAGAAAGAATGTCAAAATCGATTCCAAGCCGGTAATTTCTCTCCTTCTGAGTCAATGCATGACGCAGGCTGCGGAACAGACTGCGAATCAGATCCTGCTGCTCCTGGTCCAGATGATAAACCCCGTAATAGTCATGGAAAAACTGTACCATCTGCAGAGCCGGGAACAGCCTGTCGTAGGATTCCATCTTCTCCCGGGTAATATAAAGAATAATCCGGTTGTGTCCTTCATCCTCCTCGGAGGCAGACTTTGTCATATGGATCAGATCCGAATCCACCAGAATCAGATCTCCGGCCCGGGCGATATATTCCCGGTTATGAAAGAAGAACACACGCTCTCCTTCCACGATATAAAAAATTTCGTACTGAGTATGAAAATGCTTGACACGCATGTCAAATTTTCCGGAACGCACCATCTGCTCCAGGGAAACTCCGTCCGTTTCTCCATAAAAAGTAACTTTTTCCATAGGGGCTCTCCTTATAAATCGTACGTACCTGTTCAGTAGTCTGAACAGTTACAATCGTACTTTGACTGATTCATATTCTTACGGTCTCATCAGGAAGCGATTCGGCCTGACCTGAACAGTTACCGCATTTTTATTATAACTAAAAAAACGACAAAAATCTAGTGTGCTGGCCATCTGGTAATTATGGTAAAGAGTGCCAGATATTTCATTAGCCTGCAAGGCGGAAGAAGGAGGCGATGCGGTGGCATCGTCGACTGATGACAACGCAGCAGACAATGAAACAGTTGATGCCAGGGTCAAAAGTCATAAACCACGATGCGCTTGCGCATAAGTGGTTTTATGACTGATTGACCCGCCCCAATATGAGGATAAAAGTGGGACGAATGTCCCACGATATCCGAATATTGGGCAGGATTGTGGGAGTGC
>JAXEJQ010000069.1:0-46770 GCA_034101475.1 Candidatus Limivivens sp. | reverse complement strand
AAAGAAATGAAAAAACGTATTTTTTTATTCTTGTCTCCACAATATCTTAATTATGGAGACCATGCAATTGCTTTATCAGAGATTGAGCATTTTCAAAAAAGTTTTCCGGAAATTCAGACAATAGAGATCAATTATAGCTTTTTTGAATTTTGGACTGATAGAGTTCAAAAAGCAATTTCTCCGATGGATGTAATTGTTATAACAGGAGGAGGATATATAGGAAGCTTATGGGAAGATAATGAAAAAGCAGTAGAAAGAATTGTTGAGATGTTTCCAAATAATAAAATTATATTTGCCCCTCAAACTATATTTTTTTTGCCGGATCAAAATGGAAGGGAAGATCGAGAAAGATTAAAATGCTTACTTCGAAATCATGGAAATTTTTTCTTCTGCCTTAGAGATATGGCTAGCTGTCAACAAATGAAAACAATGGGATTTCAGGAAGGAAAAGATTATCGATTGATTCCGGATTTTGTTCTTTTTTTAGAAAGTATTGAGATCAAAAAAATGGGTGGCGGAGGAATTCTTGTCTGTATGAGAAATGACAAGGAAGCAGAAAAAGGAAGAAGAGAAAAGATAATAGATACTATTTCAGAAAATTATACAGGGCAATATACTTGTACAGATATGTCAAAGGATCATGTTGAGATTCCTGTATGGATGAGAAAAAAAGTCGTTGGTAAAAAGTTTGAACAGTTTGCAAAATCAGATGTTGTTGTTACAGATAGATTACATGCGATGTTATTTGCGGCGTATACAGGGACACCGTGTGTGGCTTTTGATAATGTTAATGGCAAAGTGAGGGGGGTATATGAGTGGATTCGTGAATTGAATTATGTTAAAATAGCAACAGATCCATCAGATATGTTGGAGCTAATTCATCAAGTCAGAAAAACAGAAAAAAATAAAAATCGGGAAGCATTTTTATTGCTTCAAAAACAGCTTAAATCATCATTTTTACATGATTTTGATGCTTTGATTAGTTAATAGAATTCAATACAGAATATTATTTACTCAAACTTCCTACACTGATAAAGTGTGATGTACCAGGTGAGTAGCCCAACTGAAGTATGTGAAGTCCTAAGTTACTTAAATATATTTTATAAGCAAATATTAGGACTTATAAAAAATGGCTTATGCGATGCATGAGCTCCTTTTGGGTAAAAAACAAAAAAGGAAAAGAGGAATTCTCATGAAAAAGAAAATTAGTGTAGTTGTCCCTTGCTTGAATGGTGCAGATTTTTTACCTAGGTGTATTGAAAGTTTGCTTGCGCAGACGTTTAATGAATTAGAGATTATTATTGTCAATGATGGAAGTACAGATGAAACGGGTGAGATTTCAAAAAAATATGCAGATGAGTATAGTAATATAACGGTCCTTACTAAAAAAAATGAAGGTTTACCTCAGGCACGGCGTTCAGGTTTGGAAATAGTGAATACACCATATGTAGGATTTGTTGATTCGGATGATTGGGTAGAAAAGAATATGTTTCAAATGCTATTCGAGCAAATAGAAAATAATAATGCAGATGTTTCATGTGGGGGATTTTTCTTGGATTGGACAAGGAGGTCAGAAACAGTAAGACAATGTTTTGAAACAGGAACAGTATTAGATAAAGGAGAAGCTGTTTCACATTTGCATAGACGTGATGCAATACATCCATATTTGTGGAACAAATTGTATCGAATAGAACTATTTCAAAAAGTAAATTTTCCAAAGGGTAACTTCATAGGTGAAGATTATGCTACAATCATTCAGGTATTAGAAAGAGTACAGAAAATTGCGATTGTACAAGACCCTGTTTACCATTATGTTCAAACGCATGCTAGTATGAGTCGTAGTGGTTTTTGCTCGAATCATGTAAATGCTTACCAAAAGTATTGTGAAAATAGAAGACAAATGGAAAAAAAATATCCGGAATGTAGGGCCGAAATACAAAACTACATGGAAACAGAATTCCTTTCCTTTATAGTAGCAATGAGTCGAAACAAGAATTATGATAAGCAGATTGCAAAAGAAATTACATTATTTGTCAGAAAAAATTTGATGCAATATTTAAGTTCATCATATATTGAAGGAAAGTTTAAAGTTAGTGCGTTGGCTTGTGCGATTAGCTATAAGGTATTAGCAGTTTTATATTCGTTTGATCTTTGGAGGTCACGGCAATGAAAAATGTTTTTTCAAAGGAATGTTAGCAGAATAATTTGATATTATCGAAATTCGGTCAGGTTCAAGTGTTTCTTAAGATTGGTGAGTTTTCCAACTTTTTTAGCGTATTCCTTTTTATCTTGCGCTCTAAGCCAAGCCTCTTTTTCAGACTGTTTTCCCGAGTATTGTCGAAGACAACAGTAGCCTTATCAAAGAATTCTTTTTTCTAGTTGCGAAGAAAATTTGGTTGAATTTTATTTTCAACTGCTAACGTATTTTTGTCTTTTTCTCTTTTGAGTAGTTCAATGACCAGCTTTGATTTGAATTTAGTGGATCCATTTGTTTTTTGTCTCAGTGCCAGAGAAAAGTGGGAGAGTGTAATGGAAAGTGAAGCCAAGAGAAAAATAATAAAAAATAATTCTGTCCTTTATGGACAAATTTGTATTGTGCTAAGCGTAGCGGTGATCTTTTTGTATTCTGCGACTTTTTCGAAGTTATCAGTTTATAACAATGTTCGCCGGGTTGCTTTTGCAGACATAACGGTTTCTTTGCTGTTTTTTGTATGTTTATTTCGATATTTAAGAAAAAAAAGTCGGAATGATTATCCGTTTATGAATTTAAAAAAATGGATTAAGGAAAATAGAGTATTTTTGATTTTAGCGATTGGATATTCGTTTTTGTATCTTTTCAGATGTGGACAGGTGCCGCGGTGGGACAGTGAATGGTATTTTTATGATCTGAGGTCTGCATGCAGTAATTATGATTTTACATTGAAAAGTTTTGTTGAAAACTTTCGGTTATCGAATCATCTTTCATGGGGATATGCGATTTTTTTGTCCATTGGCACATTCTGGATGCCAGATAATCCATTCGGAATACAGCTTATCAATTTGGTTTTGTATTTGTTCGCCTTGTATTTTGTTTATAAAATTTTGTTAATTACATTTCCTGGTCTGGGAAAAAAGAATGCCGTGATCGGATGTTTGTTTGTTGTATGTGAACCGATGGCATTAGGGATTGCCACTGAAATTAATTTAGATTTCGGTCTGTTGGTTTTTGCCATCTACGTCTGGTATATGCATATGAAAAACCAGAGAATATTATTTCTGTTTTTTAGTATACTGCTGGTTAATACAAAAGAAACAGGGATTATTATTTTAGCAGGATATTTTATTGGTTATCTATCGAGTAGATTTTTCTGCTCTAAAGGAAGTATATCAAAGAGAATTCATACTGTTGTGAAAAACCCGATGTTTGTAGATGGAGTGATAATAGCAGGAATATTTTTGGCGGAAGTCTTGGTGGTTTTCTGTTCTGGAAGTTTTAGACTTTGGGGAACTGGAGGGAATACTGGAGCGTCTTCCCTTTCGTTCGTCTTTGGAAATCAAGATGATATATTGAATGTATTTTGCTTATTTAATTTTCATTATATCTGGCTAAAAATAAAAACTATATTTTTTATGAATTTTAACTGGATTATGACAGTGATTTTGTGTATTACAATAATTTATTGTTTTATTAAAAGAAAAAGGATTTGGAAATATCTGCCGGAAGAATATGCCGGCTTCTATGGTGCTGTGATAGTATTTTTTATATTTTCAGTTTCTTATGTTACTCATAATAATCCACGTTATAATCTTTTTATGGTGTTTGCGTTGTTCTATTCGGGCGCGTTGATTCTTCTGTGGATTTTTCAACATTATAAAAAGTTTATAACCATTTGTTTTGCTTTTCTTGCATTGTTTTTAATGGAATCATACACAACCGTAGATCCTCTGACAATGCTCATGTTTGATAATTATTCTACTGATGATGAAGGGACAAAGATTGTTCTTCCAGCGTGGAACAATAATCAATATTTGGCAGATACAACGGTGTATAATACACAATTTCATTATTTGGATAAAGCCTTTGACAAATTATTGGAAATCTGTGAATATCAGGGTGAAGATATTATTTTAACGGGAAATCAGAGAGGGACTTATTATTCAGGGAGACGCTTTGAATATGAATGGGACAGAGAAAAAAAGACTCGGGTTTGCATAGGAAATGAGGGCACAATTCCGATTCATGTGATAGAAAGCGATTTTTGGGAAAAGCAGAAGCAGGGAAAACTGACAGAAAAGGCCATTTATATTGTTATTCCAGAGTATATTGGAGAATCTGAAGATTATTATTATGAGTTACTTTCAAAATATTATGTAATCGGAGAAAAGCAGACGATTTCCATTTTTAAACAGGGTGAAATTTATTTTTATGAAATGGAACTCAAAATGAGTGAGTAAATATCAAGAAGGCATGGAGGAACACAAATGCTGTTTAATTCTTTTAACTTTATGATTTTTTTCCCATGTGTTTGTCTGGGAATTTTGATTGTTCCAAAAGGATTTCGATACGTGTGGCTCTTAATCTGCAGTTTGTTTTATTATTTGTGTTGGGGGCCTTCGTTTATTATTTATGCAGGGATTACGGCGTGTACAACTTATCTGGCGGGTTTATGGATGAGTCGTTCAGAGGGAAGAACACGAAAAGGAATTCTTGCAGGATGTCTTTTGTTAAACTTTGGGATTCTTGCTTATTTTAAATATTCGAATTTTTTGCTGGAAAATGTAAATCAGCTTTTGGAATTGCTTGGAATGGAAGAAGTAAAAAGAAATCAGACATTATTGATGCCGGTGGGAATTTCTTTTTATACGTTTCAGACAGCAGGGTACCTGATTGATGTTTATCGAGGCAATATTCAGGCAGAGAAAAATTTTTTGATATATGGATTGTTTGCATTTTTCTTTCCGTCGGTTGTATCCGGACCGATTGGAAGAGCCGGCGAGTTGATTCCACAGTTCCGGGATTTGAAAACAAAACGACTCTGGAATTGGGAACGAATTTTAAAAGGTCTGCTTTTGATGTTGTGGGGCTTTTTTTTAAAGCTGGTCATTGCAGATCGAATTGCATTATTTGTAAATGAAGTATTTGATTCTTACTGGCTGTATGGAACCGTGGAATTGCTGGGAGCAGCTTTTAGTTATTCGATACAATTGTACTGCGATTTTGCCAGCTATTCATTCATGGCCCTTGGCGCAGCGAAAATAGTTGGTATTGAATTAATTGACAACTTTAATGTGCCCTATTTTGCAAAGTCTATACCGGAATTTTGGCATCGGTGGCATATTTCTCTCAGTACTTGGCTCAGAGATTATGTTTATATTCCCTTAGGCGGGAGCAGATGTTCTGCATTTCGTAACCGCGTAAATCTTATGATTACATTCCTGGTCAGCGGAATCTGGCATGGCGCAAACTGGACTTATCTGTTGTGGGGCGGAATGCATGGAATTTATCAGGTAATTGGAAAAGGACTGAAACCGGTGAAGGCGAAATTGTACCGAAAACTGGGAATTCAGGAAGAATGGACCGGAATTGTACTGGGAAAAGTTTTGATTACTTTTTTGCTGACAACACTGGCGTGGATTTTTTTCCGGGCGCCATCGATTTTGGACGGATTTCAATTTCTGGAGCGGATCTGTACAAAATGGAATCCCGAGGTATGGATTGATCATTCCTGGAAATACTTGGGACTGGATCCGAAGGAATGGGTGGTTTTAGGGGCAGCACTTCTGATTTTGCTGGCTGTGGACTGCATTCGTTATTTTGGAAAGCTGCGGATTGATGAATTTGTTATGAAACAGAGCTTTGTGATTCGCCTGGGTATCATTTATGTTTTGTTATTTATGACATTGCTGTATGGCGTATATGGACAAGGGTATGATGCAAGTCAATTTATTTATTTTCAATTTTAGGTAGGGTGGTACTGAAATGGAAGACAACATAAAAAAAATCCTGCGGATTTTTGTTGCAGTCGCAGTTGGGATGCTGCTTTTTTTCGGTATCCAGAAGATTGTGATTCCGCGTTTTAGTTCAACAGAGATTGTAGATGGTTTTTATCAGGAGGAAAAGGACAGTATTGATGTTTTATTTGTAGGAAGCAGTAACATGTTCTGCACGATTGATCCGGTGACGTTATATGAAGAGGAAGGGATTGCATCGTATGATTTTGGAAGTTCTCTTCAATCTTTGAATTTGTCTCTCCTGTATATCAAAGAGGCTCTTAAATATCAGACACCGAAGGTAATTGGCCTGGAAGTTTTGACGAGCTCGAATGATTACTATCAGCAGCTCAAAGAGGAAGCAATGAGATGGGGGTTTACGAATCTTCGTTTTTCTGTGGAAAAATGCAGTACTTTATATGACGAGCTCGGAAAGATTGATTTTGAGTATTTATCCTATATTTTTCCGTTTTTTCGATATAAAGATCGCTGGAAGGAATTAAATGCAGATGATATCGAATATCTTCGAAGCGATAAGCAGAATTATAATAAAGGGTTTTATTATACCAATGAAGTTTCTGAAAAGCCGGTAAATCATACAGTGTATACTCGGGAAACAGAATTTACCCTTGCAGAGTCAAACAGTCGTATTTTGAAAGAGATCGCATCTCTGTGTCAGGAGCATGGAATTCAATTGTTTTTCTTTAAATCCCCAACAGCCAAAACCTGGACGAAAACGATGTCTCAGGCAATACGGGGATTGGCAGACAGTATTGATGTTCCGTTTCTGGAAATGAATGATTTTATGGAAGAGATGGAGATTCAATATGATACGGATTTCAGGGATGAGAGTCATCTGAATTACAAAGGAGCAAAGAAAGCATCTTCGTACATGGCGGCATATTTGAAAGAAAACTATGAGATACCGGATCGCAGGGGTTCCGATAATTCCTGGGATGAAGCGCTCCAAAGACGACAGAATCAAATAAAAAAAGAAGAAATTCAAGAAACAGAAGCCATGGAAGAGTATTTCCAACTGCTTCAGGACTGTCCTTTTTTGTGTGTGATTACATCAAATGGCCTCAGTGAAGAGCCGGAGGGCATCATAGATGGATTACCCGGTTTGTCCTGGGAAAAAGTTTCTCAGGGGGGCTGCTGGATACTCTCGGATGGAGAAGTTGAACAGGAGTTTTCGGGTGATTCTTATTCCTATCATGAAGATCTGGGAGAAGTGACATTGACGGTTTCCTCAGCTGTGAAAGCGGAAGGACAGCAGGAAAAGCGTGTTTTACTCAGAAAAAACAATTATTTTAATATTTCACGGGGAATTCATGTCCTGATATATGATCTGGAATCTCAGGAAGTTGTTGACAGTATTGGATTTGATGCAGATCAGGAGTGGAAAGGGATAAGAGCATAATTTTTCAGGGAAAGGAAACCAGATGCCTGCTTTCATGGAAATGGCTCGTGGCAGGGTGGAGATGCCCACCCTGCCACGAGTGTCAGACCAGTTGTCACGGATGAGAGCTGAGGAAATATCATGTGGAATTTGCACGGAAGTTCCACACGATATCCATTCCCTGGAGCATTTGAATAGTCCGCGAAGGAAGTTGATATATTCTTCCTGGATTTCCTGGTTGGATGCTTCATCACGGATCAAAACGTCCCATTCGTCGATAAGGATGATAAACTTTTTACCAACTGCGGCGTTGATGCAGGACAAGGTGTCTGACAGTGACAGGATTTCTTTGGGCAAAATGCCTGGGTAGGCTTCCTGCAGCTCATGAATGATGCTGCTTTTGATATAAGAAACAACGTTCTTAGGAGAACCGGGCGGATCCATACACCATTGCACATCAAAGTGACTGACATCATATTGATTGAGATGTTTTTTATAAGTTGGATCTTTGCTGATTTTCAGATTTGAAAACATCTGCTCAGAATGGCATCCTTTACTGTAGTAGGCGGTGAGCATGTCAACGGTGACGGACTTCCCGAAACGGCGTGGACGACTGTTGCAGATCAGGCACTGTTTGGTGTCAATTACTTTATTCGTATAGGCTAAAAGTTCTGTTTTATCGATATAGATTTCTGAATTCAATGCCACCTGAAAGGCACGATTGTCAGGATTTAAGAATCTTCCCATTCTTCATGCTCCTTTCAAAGCTTTTCCGTTCAGTTTCTGGTTTCTGGCTCTGAACGGTCATGCTCATTTTATCATATGCAGTCCGATTTATCAAGCAGAGCGCAGGAGCGGAAATTAGCAGAGTGCAGGAGCGGAAATTTGCTTGACTGCTCTGGAAGATTTTGTTATAGTGGAGCTGTACAAAAGAGAAAATCCGTATGACGGAACAACATTTGAAGTGAGCCGCAGAGATGAGGGATCAGATCTGCGGCTGTACTCGTTTTCTGATACATGGCCGGTGCGGCAGCCTTTGACGTGCCGGACAGACCGGAGAATGTGCCGTGTGAAACGGAAAGATTTCTTTACAAGCGGCAGGAATTTTAGTACAATGTAACGGACATTGTTTCATCCTTTGCATAAAATAGTTCAAAAGGAGTGACGGAAAGTATGTGTGGAATTGTTGGATATATTGGAACAGAGCAGGCGGCTCCGATTCTGCTGGCAGGGCTGACGAAGCTGGAGTACCGGGGATATGATTCGGCCGGGATTGCCGTTCGCGATGAGAAGACCGGAAAGACGGAGGTTGTGAAGGCCAAGGGACGGCTGAAAACGCTGATTGAAAAGACAGATGCCGGCATGGCGGTTCCGGGAACCTGCGGAATCGGTCATACCCGGTGGGCGACCCATGGGGAGCCCTCGGTGGCCAATGCCCATCCTCACTGTACCGAGGATAAGTCGGTGGTGCTGGTGCACAATGGGATCATTGAGAATTATCAGGAGCTGAAGGAGAAGCTTCAGAAGTCGGGTTATACGTTTTACTCCCAGACGGATACAGAGGTTGCGACGAAGCTGATCGATTATTATTATAAGAAAACGGGGACGCCTCTGGGAGCCATTTCCAGTGCCATGCTCCGGATCCGGGGGTCCTATGCCTTTGGAATTCTGTTTCATGATTATCCGGGGAAAATCTTTGCGGCCCGTAAGGACAGCCCGCTGATTATCGGAAAGAATGAGACGGGGTGCCTGATTGCTTCGGATGTTCCGGCGATTCTGGAGAGCACCAGGAATGTATTTTATATCGGAAATCTGGAGATCGCGGAATTAAGCGGCGATGAAATCCATTTCTATAATATCGACCGGGAAGAGATCGAGAAGGAAATGGTGGAGATTGAGTGGGATGCGGAGGCAGCCGAAAAGGGCGGCTATGAGCATTTTATGCTGAAGGAAATCCATGAGCAGCCCAAGGCGGTGCAGGATACGATCGGCGCTTATGTGAAGGACGGCCATATTGATTTCTCTGAGGTTGGGCTGACGGATGAGATGCTTCAGGGACTGGAGCGGATTTATATCGTGGCCTGCGGCTCCGCCTATCATGTGGGAATGGTCGGAAAATATGTGATCGAGGAACTGGCGGATATCCCGGTGGAGGTGGATCTGGCGTCGGAATTCCGCTATCGGAATCCGAGATTTGCAGGGAATTCCATGGTGATTATTATTTCCCAGTCCGGGGAAACGGCGGACAGCCTGGCGGCTTTGCGGCTGTCGAAGGAGAAGGGGATTCCGGTGCTCGGCATTGTGAATGTGGTTGGGTCCAGCATTGCGAGGGAGAGCGATTACATTCTGTATACGTATGCGGGACCGGAGATTTCTGTGGCGACCACCAAGGCCTACAGTACGCAGCTGATTGCAGTCTACCTGCTGGCTGTTCAGGGAGCCAGGGTCAGAGGGCAGATCACGGAAGAGCGGTATGGAGAGCTTCTGCGGGAAATGGGTACGCTGCCCGGAAAGATCCAGAAGGTTCTGGAGGACAAGGAACGGATTCAGTGGTTTGCCAGCAAATATGCCAATGCCAGAGACATTTTCTTCATCGGAAGGGGCATTGATTATGCCATCAGCCTGGAGGGCAGTCTGAAGATGAAGGAGATCAGTTATATTCACTCGGAGGCTTATGCGGCGGGGGAACTGAAGCATGGCACCATCAGTCTGATTGAAGATGGGACACTGGTGGTGGGTGTTGTGACGCAGAAGGCTCTGTTTGAGAAGACCATCAGCAATATGGTGGAGGTGAAGAGCCGCGGGGCGTATCTGATGGGGCTGACCTGCTATGGAAATTACAGCATTGAGGACACGGCGGATTTTTCTGTTTACGTTCCGAAGACGGAGCAGTACTTTACGACCAGTCTGGCGATTATTCCGCTGCAGCTTATGGGGTATTATGTCAGTGTGGCCAAAGGCCTGGATGTGGATAAGCCGCGGAATCTGGCGAAGTCGGTAACGGTGGAATAGCAGCAGACCGGGGCAGCCGGGAAGGTGATGCCGGATAAACAATAACCGTTCGACAAATTTTCGCTTTTTTTGAAAAACTTCTTGACTGGCTGCGCAATCTCTGATATAGTATTTGCATACGAAAGACAAATCCCAGTGGGGATTCAATACAGAAGAAAGCCGTAGAGATGAGCGATCAAATCTACGGCTTAATTTTCATTCGAAATAGTTTCCTCTGAAATGGCAGAGAGATGGGCGGCATCTGTTTCACCAATGACGGAAAGGGCACAGAAGGCAGGAACCGGGCTGGCAGCAGAGGATATGTGTTTTAAGGAGAAGGATTCTTATGAAAGCTTACCAGTTGAAAATGACGATAAAGGACTCTCATCCGCCTATCTGGAGGCGGCTCGTGGTGCCGGCGGGGCTCTCTTTTTCTCAGCTGAGCGTGGTGCTCAATGAAGCCATGGGCTGGTGCGGATATCATTTGTTCTCCTTCGAGTTTTCCCGTCTGAATCTGCGGATTGAGGAGCTGGAGGATGAGGATGATCCCTGGGACGATTTTGATATGCTGGAGGCTTCGGATACCTGTATTGATGATTATCTGGACGATGAAAAGTGGTTTGCTTATGAGTACGATTTTGGAGACAGCTGGATACACCGGGTGGATGTGGAGAAGGTGATTCCGGATTATGAGCGGAATTATCCCCTTGTCCTGAAGGCAAAGGGGGATTGTCCCTGGGAGGACTGCGGCGGGATCTGGGGTTATTATGAAATGCTGGACATTCTGAAGGATCCGGAAAATCCGGAGCATGCGTCTGTGAAAGAGTGGACAGAGGGCCATTTTACAAGGCCGCTGGATGTTGCGAAGATCAATGAGTCTATGAAGGCCTTTGCTCTGGGGAAAAAGAAAAAGAAGCCCATGAGTCAGAGTGAAATCTATGAAAGCCTGGAAAAGGAGGGGAAAGGTTTTTACCAGATCCGGGCAGAAAAGAGGCAGTCGGAGGGGAGCCGGCAGAGGATAGAACAGTTTGCGGAGCTTTTGCAAAATCCGGAGTTTTATCAGAAGATCGAGGAATTGCAGAAGAAGAACAGGCAGTCTGATACGCTGGAGACGATTTTCAGCTGCTACAGAAAAGAGGATATTACAGAAATTGCCCATGCCCATGGGCTGGCCGGATTTTCCGGACTGAATAAAGAGCGGCTGATCCAGTTCGTCCGGGGGAGGATTCTGGATCCGGACATGATGCGGAAGTACCTGGTTTATATGACGGAGAGGGAGATCCGGGTTTTTCGTGAGATGGTACAGAGGGGCGGTACCGGCCGGCCGGAAAATCCCGCGGATTTCGACTACGTGGGGAGCGGCGGATATGTCGGCTTTCACTCTATGAATGAAATTGTGATTCCGGAGGAAGTGTGCCGGGTCTTTCTGCAGGTTGATACCGGGGAGTTCGAGGAGGAGCGGAAGCGGACCCGAAAGATTTTGAATTATCTGAACGCCGCAGCAGGTCTGTATGGAGTCTGCCATGTGAATGTGGCAGTGAATCTGTATCAGACAGAGGAGCAGGATTCCCTGGATGGAGACGAGGTGCTTCGGATGATACAGAACATGCCGAAGTCCCGGCGGAATTTTGAAATGGAGGATAACCGGATTTTCCTGAAAGAGCTGGAGGAGGACGGAGTATATCGGATGTTTCAGAAAATGCAGAGGGACGCCGCGTATTATACGCCGGACCGGGAGCTGGTGCAGTTCCTTGGAGAGAACGATTTTCTGCCCTTCGATGGGTCCATGGACAGACTGCAGAAGCTTCTGGCTGCTTTGCCGAATGAGAATGATCTGAGTGCCTGGCAGCTGTGCAGAGAGATCCAGTATCATGCCCGGATGGGCAGTGATTATGAAGATGTGCTGGATTTCTTTGAGGAGGCGGGCATTGAAGTGCGCGGGAAGAAGGCGGATGCTTTCCTGAGCTGCCTGATGGAGGTATGGGATCATACGAGAATGATTCTCTACCGCGGGCATACTCCGCTGGAGATGGCTGGCAGGAAGGCAGGGAAGGGAGAGGACGGCCCCGGTGAGAAGATCGTCAGCTTTGAGCAGCGCAGAAAGCGCAAGATTTATCCCAATGATCTCTGTCCCTGCGGCTCCGGAAAGAAATATAAGCATTGCTGCGGAAGAAAGAACACAGAAAATTAGCATGCTGCCCTGGTATTCTGAAATATGGAGGGGAAGAGAAAGCGGCAAAGAAGGAATGACATATGGCGAAATTATCGGTGGTAATACCAGCATACAACGAAGAGAAGATGATTCCGAAAACGGTGAAGACCGTCAGCGGGATTTTGAACAGTCATCAGATTCCCTATGAGATTATTTTTGTCAATGACGGATCCAGGGATGGGACCTGGCAGCAGATTGAGGAGGCGGTCCGTAATTATCCGGGGATTGTGGGAGTGCAGTTTTCCAGAAACTTCGGAAAAGAGTCCGCGATCCTGGCAGGGCTGGCCAGTGCATCCGGGGACTGCTGCGCGGTGATGGACTGTGACCTGCAGCATCCGCCGGAAACGCTGGTGGAGATGTACCGTCTCTGGCAGGAAGGATACGAGGTGATCGAGGGCGTAAAGCGCACCAGAGGAAAGGAAAGTGCCCTGCATCGCGCCAGCGCCGGGATGTTTTATCGGATTATGACAAAAGCGGTGAAGATTGATATGTCCAGAGCATCAGATTTTAAGCTGATGGACCGGGCGGCGGTGGAGGCGCTGCTGGCTATGCCGGAGCGGAACACGTTTTTCCGGGCGTTGTCTTCCTGGATTGGTTACCGGACCACCAGTGTGGAGTTTGATGTGCAGGAGCGGGAGGAAGGTGAGTCCAAATGGTCCACCTGGTCTCTGATCAAATATGCGATGCGAAATATCATCGGATTTTCCACGGCACCCATGCAGATGGTGACAGTGGCGGGAGTGATGGTATTCCTGCTGGCGATTGGCCTTGGGATTCAGTCACTCTATAAATATTTCTGCGGTCACGCGGTGGAAGGCTTTACCACGGTGATTCTGCTGATTTTGATTATCGGAAGTATTATTATGATCAGTCTGGGTATTATCGGATGTTATATATCGAAGATCTACGAAGAGGTAAAGGGGAGACCCAGGTATTTGATTTCCAGGAAAATATCCAATGAGAAAAAATCGGATCAATGAAGAGGGTGAAATGGCTGCCTGCGCGGATGAATGAATCCGTGTTTTGCAGTCATTTTCAATTTCAGACGAAAAATCCTGCCGCCCGGGAAAGGGAGCGGCAGGATTCTTATCAGGAATACAGAGGTGTCTTGTAAACGCCTGCGTCGATAAGCTGACGGAAGGAATTGACAACGGATTCCTTGTCCTCTTTGTAGGTGACGCCGAACCACTTATCGTGGCTTTTCAGTACGGTGACGGTGGCTTTTCCGGCTTTCAGCAGGTCGTCCACAACCGTGGGAATCAGATACTCGGATTTGATATCCCCTTCAGGCAGGGAAGCCAGGAACTCCCGGAAACCGGTTTCCAGCACATCCAGAATGTCCGGTGTAAAGCCCCACATATTCATGGAAACGAGACTTGCCGGATCCAGAGGCTGCAGGCCGCCTTTTCCGTCCGGTACGGCAGCGCCGCTCTCGGTTTTGGAAATATCATGGGTCTCGGTGACACCGGCCAGATTGCCCTCCTCATTGACACGGCAGACACCGCGGGTGACAACGCCGTTCTCGCTCAGGGTATTGCCCAGAATGAAGCCGGCCATACAGTAATGGGATACGCCGTCCTCCGGTGCTTCGTTTACCAGGAAATCGTGGATCTTGGCAAAGCCTTCTTTTCCGTAGTAGTCGTCGGCATTGATCACCGCAAAGGGAGTGTCTACGATGCCTTTACAGCTTAAGATCGCCTGACCGGTCCCCCAGGGCTTTTTACGGCCTTCCGGTCTGGTAAAGCCGGAGGGAAGATCATCAATCTCCTGAAATGCATAGGCCACGTCTGCCACCTTTTCGATCCGGTTTCCGATAATCTCCCGGAAATCTTTTTCCAGATCTCTCCGGATAATAAAGACAATCCGGTTGAAACCGGCCTCCAGCGCATCGTGAATGGAATAATCCATGATAATCTCACCGTTGGGCCCCACGGGCTCCAGCTGCTTGATGCCTCCGCCGAAACGGCTTCCGATGCCTGCGGCCATAATTACAAGAGTGGTGTTTTTCATAGTATATCTCCTTCGATTTTGTTTTGGTGAAGATAGTATACCATAAGAGAACTCAATTGTCATGGGAAAAAGTGCCATAGTTTTTGATACAGCCGGGAACCGGATTGTGAAAATAGATGATCAAAAAGCGTCTTGATGATTAGGGAAAGGTCTGCTATAATGGTTCAAAAGTATGTATGCTTCTGCGGACAGCAGTGCCGACAGGCACTGCTCATTTGCATGAAAAGATGTTGGATTTTTATTTGTGAAAAACTGGATATTCAGGTTGAGAGGAGAGCATTCGATGGGAAAAATTACAGTGGAAACATGCGAAATTGAAGGGCTGAAGGTGATTACCCCCACCGTTTTCGGGGATGAACGCGGCTATTTTATGGAAACCTATAACTATAATGACTATGCGGCAGCAGGGATTGACATGGAGTTCGTTCAGGACAACCAGTCCGCGTCCAAACAGGGGGTGCTGAGAGGACTGCACTTCCAGATCAACTATCCGCAGGATAAGCTGGTGCGCGTGGTGGCCGGGGAGGTCTTTGACGTGGCGGTGGATCTGCGACAGGGTTCTCCGACCTTCGGAAAATGGTATGGTGTGCTGCTGTCTGCGGAAAATAAAAAACAGTTTTTTATTCCGAAGAATTTTGCCCACGGATTTGTGGTTTTGTCGGAGCATGCGGAATTTGCCTACAAATGTACCGATTTTTATCATCCGAACGATGAAGGCGGCCTGGCGTGGAACGACCCGGAAATCGGTGTGAAGTGGCCGATTCCGGAGGATATGGAACTGACGATTTCCGAAAAGGACCAGAAATGGGGCGGACTTTCCGACTGGATGAAGGAGCATCATGTTTAAAGATATTTATAAAAACCGCCGTATGATTTACAAGCTCGCGAAGAATGATTTTAAGACCAGATACGCGGGCTCCATGTTTGGCACGGTATGGGCTGTGGTGCAGCCTCTGGTGACCATTGCGGTGTACTATTTTGTGTTTGGCTTTGGATTCCGGGGTGGCCAGAACGTGGGGGAGGTTCCCTTTGTCCTGTATCTGGTGGCCGGAATTGTGCCCTGGTTCTATTTTTCCGAGGCGCTGACAAACGGGACCAGCTCCATGCTGGAATACAGCTATCTGGTGAAAAAGGTTGTTTTCAATATTCAGGTCCTGCCTGTGGTGAAGCTGGTTTCAGCCACCTTCGTGCATCTGATTTTTATTGTCATCGCCTTTTTGCTTTTTGCGTTTTTCGGACGCTTTCCGGATCTTTACTGCCTGCAGATTGTTTATTATTTTGCCTGCCTGGCCATTCTGACGCTGGCCCTTTCCTATACCACCAGTGCGGTGGTGGTGCTGTTTCGGGATCTGGGACAGATTGTGAATATTCTGCTGCAGGTGGGCGTCTGGCTGACGCCGATTATGTATGATGTGAATATGATGTTTGCAAATCATCCCTGGGTGCCCAGAGTTCTGAGACTCAATCCCGTCTATTATGTGGTAAACGGTTACCGGGATGCGCTGATCAACAAGCGCTGGTTCTGGGAGGAACCGGAGTGGACGATTTATTTCTGGGTTCTGACCATTCTGCTGTTCCTTTTCGGCAGATGGGTCTTTCAACGGCTGCGGGTACATTTCGCGGATGTCTTATAAGGAAAGCCGAAAGGCGGAGTTGACGAGGAAAACAATTTGGAGAAGAACATAGCGATTCAGGTAGAAAACGTAGGAAAAGTTTATAAATTATATGATAAGCCCTCAGACCGGTTAAAGGAGAGTCTGGGGCTTGTCCGCAAAAAAAAGCACCGGGAGTATCATGCCCTGAAAAATGTCAGCTTTGAAGTGGGACGGGGAGAGACGGTGGGCATTATCGGCGTCAACGGCTCCGGAAAGTCCACGATCCTGAAAATTATCACAGGAGTTCTGACGCCTACTTCCGGAAAGGTGACGGTGGACGGGAGGATTTCTGCCCTCCTGGAGCTTGGCGCAGGATTCAACGGAGAGTACACAGGCATTGAGAATGTGTATCTGAACGGCACCATGCTGGGCTTTACGGAGGAGGAGATCGACCGGCGCCTCCCGGACATTGTGAATTTTGCGGATATCGGCGATTTTATCAATCAGCCGGTGAAAACCTATTCCAGCGGTATGTTTGTACGGCTGGCTTTTGCTGTTGCCATCAATATTAATCCGGAGATTCTGATTGTGGATGAGGCACTGTCCGTGGGAGATGTGTTTTTCCAGGCTAAATGCTATCACAAATTCGAAGAATTCAAGGAGAAGGGCAAAACGATCCTGTTTGTCAGTCATGATCTGAGCAGTATCAGCAAATACTGTGACCGGGTGGTGCTGCTGAACAAGGGCGAGAAGGTTGCGGAAGGCGGCGCCAAGGAGATGGTGGATCTCTATAAGCGCTTTCTGGTTCATCAGGAGGGGGATCATCAGACGGAGGCCCTGGAGCAGAAGGCGGGGACCTGGAAAAGCGGGCTTCTGCTGAATCCTCAGCTGTCCGAATACGGGGAAAAGCAGGCGGAGATTGTGGATTTCGGGATTTTTGATGCTGCGGGGCGTCTTTCCAATACCATTGAAAAAGGCAGCGCATGCACCTTCAAACTGAAAATTCAGTTTAAAGAGGATCTGTCAGAGCCGATCATTGCCTTTACCATTAAGGATATGAAGGGAACGGAGATTACGGGCACCAATACCATGTATGAAAAGATCCGGATTCCGGCAAAGAAAGGAACCTGTGTGACGGTTTCCTTTACCCAGCCCATGGATCTGCAGGGCGGACAGTATCTGATCTGTTTTGGATGTACGGGATATCTGGCCGGGGATTTCCGGGTTTTCCACAGACTGTATGACGCCTGCAGTATTACGGTTGTGTCCATCAAGGATACGGTGGGTTTTTATGACATGAATTCACAGATTTCCGTTACGGAAGAGTAGGAGGCGGCCATGCAGGAGAAAATCGGAAAAATCACGCTGGATTATACGTATTATCCGGGAGAGGATTTATACAGCGACGGTGCCATTGAGGATGAACTGCTGGAAACGGCCAGAGAGTGCCAGGAGAGAGAGTACCCCAGAGTCATTGCGGAGAAGAAAAGCTGGCCGTTCCTTTATCATTTTTCTCCGATCCGGCAGAATATTGTGAGCTGGATTCCCTTCCAGGGGACAGATTCCGTTCTGGAAATTGGTGCGGGCTGCGGAGCCATTACCGGAGCACTGGCACAGAAGTGCGGCCAGGTGACCTGTGTGGAGCTTTCCAAAAAGCGCAGCCAGATCAATGCCTGGAGGAACCGGGAGTACGAGAATGTGACGATTATGGTGGGAAATTTTCTGGAAGTGGAGAAGCACCTGCCGGAGACCTTTGATTATATTACTCTGATCGGGGTTTTTGAATACGCGGAGAGCTACATGGGAAAGGATCATCCGGCGCAGACCATGCTGCGCTGTGTGGCCAGGCATCTGGCTCCAGGAGGAAAGATCATCATTGCCATTGAGAACCGGCTGGGTCTGAAATACTGGGCGGGCTGCGGGGAAGACCATGTGGGACGCCGCTTTGAAGGGCTGGAAGGCTATCATCATACCACCGGCGTGCGCACCTATTCCAAAATGGAGCTTCAGCAGGTGATTGACCAGTCGGGAGAGTTTAAGACCACGTTTTATTACCCCTATCCGGACTACAAATTCCCCTATTCCATTTACTCGGACCGGTATCTGCCCAGAAAAGGAGAATTAAAGGACAATACTTGCAATTTTGACATGACCAAGCTTACACTCTTTGATGAGGCCCGGGTTTTTGATACACTGATTGACAACGGGCTGTTTCCGCTGTTTTCCAATTCATTCCTGGTTATGATCGAAAAGGAGGAGGCAAAGTGAAACAGGTTATTTATTCCAAATTTTCCAATGAAAGAAATTACCGGTTTGCCATCCGTACGGACATCCTGGAGGATGAGAATGGAAAACGCTGTGTTCAGAAGGTCTGTGCTTATCCGGAGGGACAGCTGCATATGGCAGAGCTGTACCGGTGGTATCAGCTTTTTTCTAAAGTTTATGAGGGAACCCGTCTGAATTACAACAAATGTGAGATTATTACCGGAGGCGTGGAACTGGAGTATGTGGAAGGCCGCTCCATGGAAGAATATCTGGAGGAAGTGGAACGGGAGCAGAGCGTTGAGGCCATGGCGGAGCTGTTTCGGAGCTATCTGAGATGGCTGCGGGATATGCATGCTTCCCAGGATTTTGAAGAGACGGCCAAATTCCGGAATGTGTTCGGCGATTTTCAGGCGGACGCGAAGGCGCTGAACCTGAAATGCGCGCCTGCCACCAACATTGATCTGGTCTGCGGAAATATTCTGCTCCATGATGGTGTGGGTACGGTGATTGACTATGAATGGAGCTTTGACTTTCCCATCCCGGCAAATTTCCTGATTTATCGAAATATTTTTTATTTTCAGGAGCATGCGGGAAGGGATTATCTGATAAACTATAACTTTTATGAGGAAATGGGAATTACCCCGGAGGAACTGCAGGCCTACAACAAAATGGAGGAATACCTTCAGCGTTATGTCTGCAGAGATCATATTCCGGTGAGGGATCTCTATGATGAGATCAGTCCGGGCCTGATTCCGGCGGATCTGCCGGAATACTGCGATGCGGTGCAGGTGTATTACGAATCCGGGGAAGGATTCCGGGAGGAGCATTCCAGAAAATTTCCCATTCGGAAACAGGCAGCTGCGGGGGTTCTGTCTCTGAAGCCCCGGTGGAAGCATCTGCGGATTGATCCGGGGTCTCTGACCGGTATTGTGGAGATTGAACGGCTGGAGGTTGACGGGCAGGATCAGACGGAACAGATCTGTGTTTCCGGAGGCACCCGAAACGGACGGTATCTCTGTCTGTCCAGGGAAGATCCTGGATTTTTCCTGCCGGAGCTTCCGGAGGGGGCGAAGGAACTGACTTTTTCTTTTAAAATCTGGCATGCGGCTCAGGAGCCCATGAAAAAGACGGAGGAATGGCTTGGGCAGCTGGAAAGCCAGAACCGGACAATCTGTGAAATGCAGAATACAAAGGTCTGGAAAGCGTATCAAAAATACCGTGACATGGTTGAAAGGAAACACGAATGAGCATAACTGCGGTAATCGATCATGAAGAATACAGATGGGGGAACGGAGGAACCTACCGGATCAGCGGATGGGCTTTTTCGGAAAAGGAAGAGAGGATAGAAATCTGCCTGCTGGGAGACGGAAAGGTCAGTCTGCCCTGTGATATGGTGTTTTCCGCAAGGCCGGATGTGAAGGAATCCAGGAAGGATCTGGCCATTAAGGATGACCGGATCGGCTTTACGGTGCGCCTGACAGCACTGGAACAGATGTTTAAAAATTTCCATTCTCTGGATGTGGAGCTGGTTCAGGGCAAAGAGCGCCTGCATCTGCTTACACGCAAAACGGAAGAAATGAAGGCGGGATACCGCAGTGCGGCTCTGGTCTATTTCATCGACGTAAAGCAGATTATCGGGGAGGATGTGGTGATCCATGGCTGGGTGATTGACGCATTTCGCCAGGAACGTCTGTCTCTTCGAAATGAAAAGGGGCAGCAGGTACCCTGTGAACTGAAACGGGTGTGCAGGAATGATGTGGCGAAATCCTGGGAGCTGGAGGAGGGCTACCGCTGTGGTTTTCAGATCCGCCTTCCCAGGAAAAGCGTTACCGGAGAGAAGCTGATTCTCCATATGGAAAATGAAATGCTGACCAAGGAATACCAGATTGACATGAAGCGGCTGGATTATGAGAACTCCAAAAGAGGGAAGCTGGCAAAGGTTCTGGCCAGGGACCAGCTGGGCAAAAACAGGGAGATTATTCTGAAATCCGGCATTTCCGGTTTTCTGGATTATGTCCGGGAAAAGATCAGCACCGATGAGGAGAAGTATATGTACTGGCTGAAAAAGCACAGCGCTTCTCCCAGGGAGCTGAAGCAGCAGCGGAAAACCGTGTTCCCCTATCAGCCGCGGATCAGTATTGTGGTTCCCCTGTTCAATACGCCGGACCAGTTTCTGAAAGAAATGGTTGATTCGGTGGTGGGGCAGAGCTATCCAAACTGGGAGCTATGTCTGGCGGACGGAAGCACCGGGGAAGGCCCGGGTGCGGTGATGAAACGGTATTATTCCGGTGAGAAACGCATCCGATATCAGAGGCTGGAGGAAAACCGGGGGATTGCAGGCAATACCAACGCGGCCATTGCCATGGCCCGGGGGGATTATCTGCTGTTTGCGGATCATGATGATCTGCTGGCCAGGGATGCCCTTTTTGAGATTGTAAAAATCCTGAATGAAAAACGGGATACGGATATTGTGTATACGGATGAGGATCTGGTGGACAGAAAGGGAGAGATTCATTCCTCGCCCCGGTTTAAGCCGGATTTTAATCTGGATTTTCTGAGAAGTATTAATTATATCTGTCATATTTTTGTGGTGCGCAGGAGTCTGGCCCGGGAAGCGGGGCTGATCCGGCCGGAGTTTGACGGGGCGCAGGATCATGAGTTTATTCTCCGCTGCTGTGAGCGGACCAGCCGTATTGCCCATATTCCGAAGATTCTGTACCACTGGCGGGCCCATGAAGGCTCCACAGCGGGAAATCAGGACAGCAAGCAGTATGCCATTGATGCCGGAAAACGGGGACTGGAGGAGCATTACCAGCGGATGGGCTATGACGCCGAAGTAGAATACACAGGGGTGTTTATCGTGTTCCGGACCTTTTTCCGGCCCAGGGGAAATCCGCTGGTTTCCGTGATTATCCCCAATAAGGACCAGGTGGAGAGCCTGGATCTGTGCCTGCGTTCGATTTTTGAAAAGACCGACTATCCCAATTATGAGATCCTGATTGTGGAAAACAACAGCACCCAGGCCCAGACCTTCTCCTACTATGAGCGGATTCAGAGAGAGCATGATAATGTTCGTGTTCTGACCTGGAAAGAGGGCTTTAATTATTCTGCCATCAATAATTTTGCGGTTCGCCGTGCAAAAGGAGACTATCTGCTGTTCCTGAATAATGACGTGGAGGTGATTACGCCCTCCTGGATGTCCCGGATGGTGGGCTGCTGCCAGAGAGAGGATGTGGGCGCCGTGGGCGCAAAGCTCTATTATCCGGATGATACGGTTCAGCATGGAGGAATCGTGGTGGGAATCGGCTGGTTTGCCGGTCATGTCCAGAGCTTTCTGCGCAGGATTGACAGCGGATATTTCGGACGCCTGATTGCCGAACAGGATATCAGCGCGGTGACCGGAGCCTGTATGATGGTAAAACGAAAGGTTTTTGAAGAGGTGGGAGGCTTCGAGGAGAAGCTGGCAGTTGCCTTAAATGACGTGGATCTCTGCCTGAAAATCCGTTCAGGGGATCATCTGATTGTGTTTGATCCGGGGACGGAGCTGTACCATTATGAATCGAAATCCAGGGGAAATGAGGATACGCCGGAGAAGAAAGAACGGTTTAAAAAGGAAATCAGTCTGTTCCGGGAGCGGTGGAAAGAGGTTCTGGACCAGGGAGACCCTTACTATAATCCCAATCTGACCCTCTGTTACGGAGACTGTTCGATTCGGCGCGAAAATGAGATTCCGGAGGTATATCTGGAGCTGTTTGGAGGAAAGGATCAATGAAGCCGCAGTTATTGGAAGTAAAACGGGACCGGTTTCACCTGCTTAAGGATCAGGTGTACCTGCTTCAGGGAAACTGGCCGAAGGGATATGACCTGAAAGCGTGTCTGGACCGGCAGGAGCTGGAGGCGGCCAAAGAACCCTGGGAGAGTACCAGCGCACTGGAGCGCTTTTCTGAGTCTGAGATGCTCAATGGGGAAAAAGTGACGGTTTCGGTGACGCTTCCGGAGGATCTGGAACATTACAAAAGGCTCTATGTCTATGCCTGTGCAGGCAGTGAGAAGAAAATCTGGTATGAGGTGGCAGTGAGTGAACTGCTGAAAAAATGGAAGCAGCCTCAGTTTTATCTGGAGGAGGAGCTGGTGAGCCCGGCAGAGGGCACTATCCGGCTCCGGGGCTGGGCAGTGGACCGCTGCGAGGTACAGATTGCGCTGTTTGACTGGAATAGGAAAAAACTTCCCTGCCAGATCCAGAAAACGGCCAGACTGGATGTGGTACAGATGTATAAGGAATGCCCTGTTCAGGAAAAGTGCGGGTTTTTTATTGAACTGAACCAGATCCCGGCCAGGGGCTTTTATCTGATGTTTAAAACAAAGGAGCGCAAAGCGGTCTATACGGTACACACGGCAAAGGGAGCGATTCTTCGGAAAAAGGCGGAGAAATACTGGACCAAAGGCTGGGATTATTACCGGGCCCATGGAGTTTCGGCTCTGGGGGCCAAGGTTTACCGGAAGTTTTTTACGGATAAGGAAAAGCCTGTGGACTATCAGAAATGGATTGCAAAGCATCTTCCGGGACCGGGGGAACTGGAGAAACAGCGCAGGACCGCCTTTGAAGTGCAGCCGGTTTTCAGCATTGTGGTTCCTCTTTATAAGACACCGGAGAGCTTTCTGGATCAGCTGATCCGCTCGGTGCAGAATCAGACCTACACCAGGTGGGAGCTGTGCCTGTCTGACGGAAGCGGCGCGGATTCCCCTCTTCGGGAGATTCTGGAGAAGTATCAGCGCCTGGATGGAAGAATCCGGGTGATTTCCCATGAAACGCCTCTGCAGATTTCAGAAAATACCAATGCGGCCATGGAAGCATCCACGGGAGACTATCTGGTCTTTGCGGACCATGACGATGTGCTGACACCCAATGCGCTTTTTGAATGTGCCCAGGCCATCAATCGGGCTTTGGAGACGGATGTCCTGTATTCTGACGAAGATAAGATGTCCATGGACGGAAATAAGTTTTTTCAGCCGCATATGAAGCCGGATTTTAATCCGGATCTTCTTTGTACGGTGAACTATATCTGCCATTTGTTTGTGGCGAAACGGACGCTGGTGGAAAAGGTGGGGATGCTCCGGCCGGAGTTTGACGGGGCTCAGGATTATGATTTTATCTTCCGGTGCACGGAAAAGGCAGAGAAAATCTGCCATATTCCGAAAGTATTGTACCACTGGAGAAGCCATGAGGATTCCACGGCGGAAAATCCCGAGAGCAAGATGTACGCCTTTGACGCGGGCGCCAGAGCCGTAGCGGCCCATTATGAACGGATCGGTGTGAAGGCGGAGGTGTCAAAGGGAGAGTATCTGGGGCTTTACCGGACCCGGTTTATCCGGGATTATGACCCGCTGATCTCCATTATCATTCCCAATAAGGATCATATCAGCGACCTGAAGCGCTGTATGAATTCCATTGAAGAGAAGTCTGCCTATCCCAATTATGAGTTTATCATTGTGGAAAATAACAGCACCGAGGAGGAAACCTTTGCCTGGTACCGGGAGCTGGAGCAGAAGGATCCCAGAGCAAAGGTGGTTTACTGGGAAGGGGAATTCAATTATTCCGCCATCAATAATTTCGGTGTCAGGGCGGCGAAGGGCGAATATCTGCTTTTGCTGAATAATGATACGGAGATGATCAATCCGGACTGCCTGGAGGAGCTTCTGGGCTACTGCATGCGGGAGGATGTGGGAGCAGTGGGAGCCAGACTCTATTATGAGGATGACACCATTCAGCACGCCGGGGTGGTGATTGGCTTCGGCGGCATTGCTGGCCACTGCTTTGTCCAGCAGAAGCGGGATTTTACGGGCTACTGCCACCGGATTATCTGCGCTCAGGACTACAGTGCCGTGACGGCAGCCTGCATGATGGTAAAGCGCAGTGTGTTTGAAGAGGTGGGCGGCCTGAGCGAAGATTTAAAGGTTGCCTTTAACGATATTGATTTCTGCCTGAAGATTGGCGCTGCCGGAAAGCTGGTGGTTTACAATCCCTACGCGGAGCTGTATCATTATGAGTCCAAGTCCAGAGGACTGGAGGATACCCCGGAGAAACTGGCGAGATTTCACAGGGAAATTGCTCTGCTGGAGCAGAAATGGCCGGATATTTTCAAAAACGGAGATCCATATTATAATCCGAATCTGACACTGGACAGCCAGGATTTTTCTCTGAAACGAATCTGAATGGAGATCGAATATGAAAAAACTGTGGAGCAGTCAAAAAACCAGATCCATTGTCCTGCTGCTGGGACTGCTGGGGATCAGCAGCCTGGTGATTTACCGGGAATTCCTGTTCGGGGATTCCTACTTTACGTTCTGCAGCCTGCAGGACAGCGGCTCGGATACGGGCCAGCAGTATCTTTTCCAGTATCAGGAGGTTGTCAACCATCTTCTGCAGGGCGATTTCAGCATGTGGGATTTCAGAAACGGTCTGGGAATCAATATGTTCCAGCTGAATCTGTTTGATCCCTCTCTGATCCTTCTGTATCTTCTGGGGGTTCTGAAGGGGGCGGATCACATGGTGATCTACCTGATTTATACCCAGATTCTGAAGATTCTGGCAGCCGGGGTTGTGGGGTACCTGTTTTTATCCTGCTTTCCGCTGTCTGAGCGGGCGAAGGTGTTTGCCGCCTATATCTATGGACTGAACGGATTTTTAATGGTCTGGGGCCAGCATTACCAGTTCGGTATGGTGATGGTGTATCTGCCGCTGATTCTGCTGATGCTGGAGCGTTCGCTGAAGGCCGGAAAGGTGAAGGCAGGGCTTCCCCTGTATGTGTTCCTGACCGTGATCAGCAGCCTTTATTTCTCTTACATGTGCTGTCTCACGGCAGGATTTTATCTGATTTTCCGGATGCTTTTTCTGGAAGAGGAGCCTGTGCGGAAAAGATGGAGCCTATTCCTGCGGATCTGTGTGGGAATGCTTTTTGGCGTAGGCATGGGACTGTGTACCCTGCTGCCTTCCGCCTATGTGATTTTTGGCGTTACCTCCAGAATGGAAAAGGACAGCTCTCTGCTGGAAACGCTCCTGAGTGGTTTTCAGCTTCAGGATCCGGAATATTACCATGCGCTGCTGTACCGATTCTTTTCCGCGAATGTGCTGGATATCCAGAAGGATTACAGCGGACAGTACAACTACTATGAGGATCCGGCGGTTTTCGCGTCGGTTTTCAATGTGATTCTGGGTTCCCAGTTTCTTCTGGTTCTGCACAGGACGAAGCTGTCGGCCAGGAAAAAGAAGGTTCTTTACGGGGCTTCCCTCTTCATGGCCTTTGCAGTGCTGCTGCCCTTTATGGGGATTGTCTATAACGGCTTCAGCGGGACCTTCAGTCGCTTTACCTTTGTCCTGATGCCGTTTTTTGCACTGATGATGGCATGGATGGCAGATTATTTTCTGGAAGGCGGGAAAGGCTGCTTTCCGGGACTGGCGGTCATTCTTGTACTGATTGTCTGGGTGTATGGTTCTGGATATCAGAGCATTGCCGATGAAACGCTGAAAAAACTGATTCTGCTCATGGGCCTTGTGGGGATTCTGGGCGCGGCAGCCGTGGCAGCCATGGCCCTCCGGAAGGATTCCAGAGCCCGGAAAGGACTGTTTCTGGCTGTGATGGCTCTGACTGTGGCAGATATGAGCCTGGAAGGCATTGGAACGGTTACCGGGCGCTATGCGCTGTCAAAAAAGGATACCACTTATCTTCCGGAGCTTTACAGCCAGGATGTGGAAGATGCCCTGGCTTACCTGGAGGAAACCGATCCGGAGTTTTATCGGGTGGAAAAGACCTACCAGGAACAGATCCGGAGCATGTCCGCCGTGGTTCAGGGCTATTATGGCGTCAGCACCTACAATTCCATGCAGAACGGGAATGTCGTGCGGTTTGTGGAGCTGTGCAGACCGGAGCTGTTCCATCTGGACAGAAATCATTACCTGTACTGCCAGGTGGGTTCCTACGGAAAAATCGGCTCCTTCCTGGGAGTCCGTTATCTGCTTACCAAAGGAGAAGAACCGGACGGCTACGAATATCTGTGTTCTTTTGGGACCGTGGATCTGTACCGGTGTGAGCGGGAGGCTTCTCTGGGAGCCTTTTACGGGGAGGATCAGGTGATCTCTGAGGAGCAGTTTATTGAGGAAGTGCAGAAGGCCAGAGCGGAACAGGGACGGGACGCGGTGGATGAGCTTCTTCTGGGAACACTGGGACTGGAGGGAGCGGATGCATCCGGGAATGTTTCCGAAGCGGAAGAGGAAAGAGGCGGCTCGGTTACCCTGGCGGAAGGAGAGAAGGGAGGAACCCTTGTGGGCACTGCCCGGGCTTCGGAGGATGGTTATCTGCTGTTTACGATTCCCTATGAGAAAGGCTGGACCGTTTTTGTGGACGGAGAGGAACAGGAGACCCTCCGGGGAAATATCGGTTTTACCGCTGTGAAGATTGAAAAAGGAAACCATGAGCTGCGTCTGACCTATCAGGTGCCGTATCTGAAGGAAGGGATCTGCTTCAGCGCTGTGTTCTGGCTTCTGTACCTTGTTTACTTTGGATTTAATGGATTACGCGTGAGGAAGAAAAGATGATTGATTTTAATGTCCCTCCTTTTACAGGGAAAGAAATGGAATATATGAAACAGGCTGTGGAAAACCGAAAAATCAGCGGAGACGGTATGTTTACCAGAAAATGTTCGGAATGGCTGAAGGAGCGTCTGCAGATCCGGCATGCCCTTCTGACCACTTCCTGTACCCATGCGCTGGAGATGGCGGCGGTGCTGGCGGATATTCAGCCGGGGGATGAGGTGATTCTGCCTTCCTATACTTTTGTTTCCACAGCAGATGCCTTTGTACAGAGAGGGGCCAGACTGGTGTTTGTGGACATCCGGCCGGATACCATGAACATTGATGAGAAGCTCATTGAGGATGCGGTCACAGAGAAAACGAAGGCCATTGTCGTCGTTCACTATGCGGGTGTGGCCTGTGCCATGGATGAAATTATGGACATCGCAAAACGGCACGGACTGATTGTGGTGGAGGATGCGGCACAGGCGATCTGTGCGTATTACAAAGGAAGGGCTCTGGGAACCATCGGAGACTATGGATGCTTCAGCTTCCATGAGACGAAGAATTTTTCCATGGGAGAGGGCGGCGCCATTGTCTTTCCGGATGACGGGAAAATCGAAGATGCGGAGATTCTGCGGGAAAAGGGAACGAACCGCAGCAAATTTTTCCGGGGACAGATCGATAAATATACCTGGGTGAATTATGGTTCCTCTTATCTGCCAAGCGACCTGAACGCGGCCTATCTCTGGGCCCAGCTGGAATGCGCGGATGAGATTACGGCAAACCGGATGGAAACCTGGAATTTTTACAATCAGGAATTGAAGCCGCTGGCGGACCGGGGTCTGATCGAACAGCCGGTGATTCCGGATTATGCCGTTCATAATGCGCACATGTATTACATAAAGACGGCTGACCAGGAGACCAGGGCGAAGCTGATCCATTATCTGAGGGAGCGCCAGATTCATACGGTTTTCCATTATGTGCCTCTCCATTCCGCTCCGGCCGGACGGAAGTTCGGGCGGTTTTGCGGGGAAGACCGCTATACCACGAAAGAAAGCGACCGGCTTCTCCGCCTTCCCATGTATTACCAGATTACGGAAGCGGACAGAGAACACGTTGTGGAATCAATCAAGAAATTTTATGAATCGTCCGATGGGTTTCATTTATGATTAAGAAAATACTGCATATGCTCAGGCGACTGACGCCTTACAATATCAAAAAAGGAATTTTATATCTGAAGCATTACGGACCCAGAGAATTTCTGGTCCGTCTGTCGGAACGCATGGACGAGCCCACCGTGGATTATCAGCAGTGGTATGAGGACGGGCTTCTGACAGAGAGTGAACGGGCAGCCCAGAAAAGGAAAAAATGGAAGAATCCCGTGCTGATCAGTGTGGTGGTACCGGTGTACAGGACGCCGGAGGAATATCTGCGCCAGATGATTGAATCCGTTCAGAACCAGACCTATGAAAACTGGGAGCTGTGCATTGCGGACGGGAGCGGAAAAGAAGCGTCTGTGGAGACGGTTGTGCGGGAATATGCCCGGCAGGACAGCCGGATCCGTTACCGGCTTCTGGAAAAAAATGAGGGGATTTCCGGCAATACCAACGCGGCCATGGCCATGGCAGAGGGGGAGTATATCGCTCTGTTTGATCATGATGACCTGCTGACAGAGGACGCCCTGTATGAGGCGGCCTGTGCCATTGAACGGGAGGATCCCGATCTCCTTTATACGGATGAGGATAAGGTGAGCGCGGATTTAAAGGAGTATTTTCAGCCTCATTTCAAGCCGGATTATAATCCGGATCTGCTTTGCGTGAATAATTATATCTGCCATCTGACGGTGGTGCGCCGGACGCTGGCGGAAAAGGTTGGAGGGCTGCGGGCGGAATTTGACGGGGCTCAGGATCATGATTTCCTGCTGCGGATTACCGAGGAGACGGACCGGATTGTGCATATTCCGAAAATTCTGTATCACTGGCGGATTCATAAGGCCTCCACGGCGGATAATCCAGCCAGTAAGCTCTATGCCTACGATGCCGGAAAGCGGGCGGTGCTGGAGCATCTGCAGCGGATTGGCCTGGAGGCGGAGGTGGAGCAGACGAAAGACTATGGGTTTTACCGGGTGATTTATCCGGTCCAGGGAGGTCCTCTGGTGTCCATTGTGATTCCGAACAAGGATGAAAAGGAAACCCTGGAAGCCTGTCTGCAGTCCATTCGGGAAAAGACCACCTACCGGAATTATGAAATTGTGATTGTGGAGAATAACAGCACTTCCCGGGAAATCTTTGATTATTACCGGGAGATCGACGGAAAAGACAACATTCGGGTGGTTTACTGGAAAGAGGCATTCAATTATTCCCGGATCAATAATTTCGGCATTGCCCGGGCCAAGGGAGATTATCTGATCTGCCTGAACAATGATATTACGGTGATTACGCCTGGCTGGATTGAGGAAATGCTGGGCTACTGCCAGAGAAAAGGTACCGGAATTGTGGGAGCCAGGCTGTATTTTCCGGATGATACCATTCAGCACGCGGGCATTGTGGTGGGAATGGGCGGATGCGCAGGAAGCATGTTTGTGGGTATGAGCCGAAAACGGACCGGCTACCTCCACAAGGCGGCCATTACCCAGGATCTCAGCGCAGTGACGGCTGCCTGTATGATGGTTAAGCGGGAAGCCTTTGAGGCGGCAGGCGGCTTTGAGGAGAAGCTGGCTGTGGCGTTTAATGATGTGGATTTTTGTCTGAAGGTCCGCCGGGCAGGGTATCTGGTGGTGTACAATCCCTATGTGGAAATGTATCATTTTGAGTCAAAGACCCGGGGATATGAGGATACGCCGGAAAAGAAACGCCGGTTTCAGGGCGAGATTGAATATATGCGCAGCCACTGGCTGGATATCCTGAAAAAGGGCGATCCGTATTATAACCGGAATCTTTCCCTGAAGGCCTGCGATTATTCCATAAAACCCAGAACAGAACGAAGGAGACAGGATGTGTAAAGTTTCGGTCGTGATACCAAATTATAACGGAAGTAAATATCTGAAGGACTGCCTGGAGTCGTTAAATGCTCAGACATTCCGGGATTTTGAGGTTATTTTTGTGGACAACGGATCCACGGACGACAGCCTGGAGCTTCTTGCGCGCTATTGCAGCAATGCAAGGGCAGAGCGTCTTTCGGAAAATTTCGGGTTCTGCAAGGCGGTAAATATCGGAGTGGGCCTGTCCAGGGCACCCTATGTCCTTCTGCTGAATAATGATACCCGGGCAATGCCGGATTTTATCCAGCGTCTGGTGGAAACCATGGAAGAGAATCCGCGGTGCTTTTCCTGCGCGGCCCATATGTATAAGATGGCTGACCCGGAAAAGACGGATGATGCGGGAGATTTTTTCTGCGCGCTGGGCTGGGCTTTTTCCCGGGGTAAGGATAAGCCGGTATCAGATTATCAGAAGCCCGGGAAGATATTCGCGGCCTGTGCGGGAGCGGCGATATACCGCAGGGAGCTGATGGTGAAGCTGGGTCTGTTTGATGAGCGGCATTTTGCCTATCTGGAGGACATTGATCTGGGATACCGGGCCAGAGTCGAGGGCTATGAGAATCGCTTTGAGCCTTCGGCTGTGGTTTATCATGTGGGAAGCGGTACCACCGGGTCACGCTACAATGAATTTAAGGTCCGGTATTCCGCGCGGAATAATCTGTACCTGATTTATAAAAACATGCCGCTGTTCCAGCTGATCCTGAATGCGCCGCTGCTGCTGCTGGGCTTTGGAACAAAACTGGTGTTTTTTTCGCTGAAGGGTTACGGAGGCGAATACCGGAAAGGGCTGGCCCTGGGTGCAGAGCTTGTGAAAACCGGAAAAAAATATCCTTTTCGGTGGAAAAATCTGGGACATTATCTGAAAATCCAGGCGGAGCTTTGGAAAAATATTGTTCTGCGTTTCCGATGACCGGAGGCTTCTGTTCCTTTGGATTCCGATCGGGAGAAAAGTTCAGAAAATTTTAAGTTGCTCTTTGCTTTTTTTTCATGTATGATGGAGATACAACACAATAAGGAACGAACCGTTTCGAAATTTGCCGGACAGGGCATGCCATGAATCCGAAACGGTTTGTTGTTGTGCAGAATCGAAAAGGAAGATCCATCCGGTATTCCCGGCTGGATGGGAAAATGCCATGGAAGATAATCAAAAGCTGATAAACCGCATTCAGATGGGACTGGATATCCTGGTGATTGCAGGTTCTTATTTGCTGGCCTGGCTGATTAAGTTTGAACTGATTGTGGATGAGACCACAGGAAAACTGCCTTTTTCCACGTATTTGTCAGCGCTTTTGCTTTTCATACCGGGCCTGCTGTTTTTGTATTACGCGTTTAACCTTTACACTTCTAAGCGTGTACAGGGAAGGCGTCTGGAAATCAGCAACATTATCAAAGCCAATACCATTGCCGTTCTGGTATTTTTGTCCGTGTCTTTCCTGATGAAGGAAAAAATGACAGACTTTTCCAGAACGATGGTATTCATCTTTTATGTGCTGAACATTCTGTTTGAGGTGATTGTACGCAATCTGATGCGTCTGGCGCTGACCAATATCTGGCGCAAGGGGATCAATGTCCGGCAGATGGTTCTGGTGGGCTACAGCCGGGCGGCGGAGGAGTATATTGACCGGATCAATCAGAATCCTCAGTGGGGTTACCGTGTACGCGGAATCCTGGATGACAATGTGGAGCGCGGCACCATGTACAAAGGGGTAAAGGTCATCGGAAGAATTGACAATCTGAACGTCATTCTCCCTTTTGGAAGCCTGGATGAGATTGCGATTACCCTGGGACTGAGTGAATACTACAAGTTGGAGCATATTGTGGCTCTCTGTGAAAAGTCCGGCGTGCATACGAAATTTATTCCGGATTATAATAATATTATTCCCACAAAGCCCTACACCGAGGATCTGATGGGGCTTCCGGTGATTAATATCCGTCATGTGCCCCTGAGCAATCCTTTTAATATGATGATAAAACGGGCCATGGATCTTGTGGGAGGACTGATGGCGCTGGTGGTATTTTCACCGATTATGCTGATGGCGGCGATTCTGGTGAAGACGACGTCCAAGGGACCGCTGATCTATAAGCAGGAGCGGGTGGGTCTTCATAATAAGCCTTTTTACATGTACAAATTCCGCTCGATGGAGGTTCAGGAGGAAAGCAAGGAAAAGACCTGCTGGACGGTGAAGAATGATCCGCGGGTTACCGGAATCGGAAAACTGATGAGACGTACCAGTATTGATGAGCTGCCTCAGATTATCAATGTTCTGAAAGGCGATATGAGTCTGGTGGGCCCCAGACCGGAGCGCCCGCAGTTTGTGGAAAAGTTCCGGGAGGAGATCCCGAGGTATATGGTGAAGCATCAGGTGCGGCCGGGGATGACCGGCTGGGCCCAGGTGAATGGATTTCGGGGAGATACTTCGATCCGTAAGCGCATTGACTGTGATCTTTACTATATTGAGAACTGGTCCATCGGTATGGATCTGAAAATTATTCTGATGACATTTTTCAAAGGCTTTATTAATAAAAATGCGTATTAGTGTTCCGGAATTTCCTTTTGCGGGAAAGGGGAACGTACAGAACAGAGGAACAAACACAGCTTACCGGCGGAGGAAACAGCCGGGAGGCAGAGTCAGGAGCAAGGCGGGACACTGCCGTTTGAACTGCAGCAGAAGATCCGTCTTGAAAAGAGGAACTGCATGGGAAAGACATATTTTGGAAAGAAAGAGGATGAACCCGTAGGAAGGGCAAAGGAGAGAGAAGAGCGGAGAAGGTCACAGTATGTTCCGGAGGAGGAATACCGGAGGGAGCCGCAGTACCGTCCGGAGGAGGAATATGATCCGGATTATGAGCCCGGCAAACGGCATCTGAAAAAGAAAAAGCGGAAATCAAAGCGAGTGGTGATTTTCGTAGCAGAAGTGATTATTCTGCTGATCCTGGCCCTGGTTCTGTTTGTCTGGTTTAAGTTTTCGAAAATGCAGACGGTTTCCATTCCCAAAAGCGAGGTTGTGGTGAACACGGAGATTGACAGTGCGGAGCTGAAGGTGCTGGACGGCTATACGAATATCGCTCTGTATGGGGTGGATTCCCGTCAGGGCCAGCTTACCAGTGATGCCCACAGTGATGCGCTGATGATTGCCAGCATCAATCACCGGACAAAGGAGATCAAGCTGGTATCTGTTTACCGGGATACGTATCTGGACAATACAAACGGGGAATACCGGAAGGCCACGGAATGCTATTTCTTCGGAGGTCCGCAGCGCTCCATGAGCATGCTGAACAAGAACCTGGATCTGGATATTGATAAATATGTGACGGTGGACTTCAATGTGGTTGCTGATGTGGTGGATATGATCGGCGGCGTGGACATTGAGGTGACAGAAGAGGAAGTTCAGTGGATCAATGGTTATCAGGAGGAAGGCTCGGCTGTAACCGGAAAAGAGATTGTTCCTGTGACCTCAGCCGGATATCAGACGCTGAACGGGCTTCAGGCCCTGTCCTACTGCCGGATCCGTTATACGGACGGCTATGACTTCAGGCGGACAGAACGTCAGCGAACGGTTCTGAATCAGATTTTTGAAAAGGCGACGCAGATGGATCTGATGACGCTGAACAGGATTGTGGATACGGTTCTCCCGGATATTTCCACAAATCTGAATGTACTGGACATTTTAAGCCTGGCTAAAGATATTGCATCTTACTCCATGGGTGATACCACGGGCTTCCCCTTCAATCAGGTTGCCACGGTGGTGAACGGTTCGGATGTGGTTGTTCCGGTGAACCTGGCAGAAAATGTCAGACAGCTTCATGAGTGGATGTTCGGAAGCACGGATTATGTACCTTCCGCAACTGTTCAGGAGATCAGCAATCAGATTATCGCAGTGACAGGAATACAGTAAAGATGGAAAATGTTACCATAGATGTGATTATTCCGACCTACAGGCCGGGAGAAAAATTTCAGAAGCTGATGGCCGGCCTGAAGGCTTCTGCCTGGCCCGTTTCCCGGATTCTGATTATGAATACGGAAAAGGAGTTCTTTCCGGACCGGGGTTATGAGAGACAGCCGGGGGTGAAGATCGTACACCTGAAGAAGAAGGAGTTTGATCACGGAGGAACCAGAGACCGGGCTGCCAGGCAGTGTCGGGGAGATTTTCTGCTGTTTCTGACCCAGGACGCGGTGCCGGCGGATGAGAATCTGGTGGGCAATCTGCTGAAGGCTTTTGAAGATCCCGGCGTCTGGGCGGCTTACGCAAGGCAGCTACCGGACCAGGACTGCCGTTTTCTGGAAGTCTATACCAGAAGCTTCAACTATCCGGCGCAGAGCAGGATAAAATCTGCAGCCGATCTGGAAAGACTGGGTATTAAGACCTTTTTCTGCTCCAATGTCTGTGCCATGTACCGGCGGGAGATTTATGAGAGACTTGGCGGCTTTGAGAAAAGGACGATTTTTAATGAGGATATGATTTTTGCCGCGAAGATGATTCGGGCAGGAGGGAGCATCGCCTATTGTGCCGACGCGAAGGTGATTCATTCCCATAATTACAGCTGTATGGAGCAGCTCCGTCGGAATTTTGATCTGGCGGTTTCCCAGGCTGACCATCCGGAAATATTCCGTGAGATCAAATCGGAGAGCGAGGGCATCCGCCTGGTAAAGCAGACAGCCGGATGGCTGATCAGGCAAAAAAAGCCCTGGCTGATCGGCGAACTGTTTGTTCAGAGCGGTTTCAAATATCTGGGATATCTGCTGGGAAGGCGTTATCAGAAACTGCCGGCCTGGCTGATCCGTCGGCTGACCATGAATCAGACATATTGGGATGCTTCCGCGCAAAAATAGTGCCTGGAAATTCTTTTCAAATTTTCTTAAAATATTTATCACAAATTGAACACAATTGACTGATAAACTCGAAAATGTAAAAAAGATACAAAGAATGCAAACAGGAAATTGCAGGGAGGTAATTGATATGTTTGATGAAGATAGGAATACACAAAATGAAAATCTGGAAAATGAAACGGATCATCCGGAAATGAGACATTATGAATATGAGAAAGAGGACTTACAGGAAAGCAGCAAACATCCCTATGAGCCTCAGGATCACAAGAAGAAAAAGATGTCTTCCACCAGACTTACGGGAATCGCGGCTGCCATGGCTCTGATTTTTGGAGTGGCTGCAGGAGCCGGTTTCCAGATTACCGGAAATCTGGCCAACCGGGCAGAGGCGGCTGCTACTGTTCAGGCTGATCAGGGATCGGAGGCAGAGGCACCATCGCAGATTGCTGCAGCAGGTACCGTGAATGACAAGAAGGCGGCTGATACCGATTCGATGCTGCAGAACGTTTCTCAGGAAGAGACACCGGCAGCAGACGACGGACAGAATGAGATTCAGACGGCTGAGATCGTGGAGAGTACAGAGTCTGCAGATACCAGCGGGAATACCGTAGCGGATGTGGCGGAAAACTCCATGCCTTTCATGGTAGCCATTACCAATGAAGGAGTGGAAGAGGTTATAGATTATTTCTCCAGGAGAACCTATCAGCAGTCTTTTGAGAGCACAGGCTCCGGTGTTATTTTCGGTGAGAACGAGGAAGAACTGCTGATTGCCACCAACAACCATGTGGTAGAAGGGGCAGAGACCCTGACCGTTTGCTTTTCCGTTGAACTGGATGAGGAGCAAAAGGACGACGCCTTTGTAGAGGGTCTGATTAAGGGGACCGATTTTTCCCACGATCTGGCCGTTGTGGCTGTGAAGCTGGACGATATTCCGGATGAAGTAAAATCTCAGATCCGGATTGCAAGCATTGGAGATTCCAGTAAGGTGAGACTGGGCGAGCAGGTTGTAGCCATTGGAAATGCACTGGGTTACGGTCAGTCCGTTACCAGCGGTTACGTCAGCGCACTGAACAGAGAAGTGACCGTGGACGGTGTTACCAACTATATGATTCAGACAGATGCAGCTATTAATGCCGGTAACAGCGGCGGTGCGCTGTTGAATATGAACGGAGAACTGATCGGTATTAACTCCGTGAAAGCTTCTGCTACAGGTGTGGAAGGTATGGGTTATGCCATTCCGACGGAAACCTTCAAACCGATTCTGGATGAACTGAAGAATATGACCACCAGAACCAAGGTTACCGATGAAGAGGAAAAGGGCTTTATGGGAATCACTCCGGTGGATGTATCCGATGAGGCGAAGGAGCTTTACAATGTTCCGGCAGGAGCATTTATCTACAGCGTAGAGGAAGGCTCCGCTGCCGATAAGGCAGGCCTTGTGAAGGGTGATATTATCACCAAGATTGACGGTGTAACCATCAGCTCCAGAAGTGAGCTTTTCGACCGTATGGAGTATTATCGGGCAGGTGAAACCATCACTCTGACGATCCAGACAACGGAAGGAAACAGTACCGGTTATCAGGAGAAGGAAGTGACCCTTACCCTTGGAAAGCGGGAGACCACAACGGACACCGGCAGTCAGAGCCAGAGCCAGGGATACGGCCAGAATGGCGGAAGTGATGACACGGATGATGACGATGTCAATCCTTTCTCCCAGATGTTCCCGGATCTGTTTAACTGAGAATAACCGGGCAGTTCATAAAAGAAATGTGATTGCTTGAAATAATAAGAAACATATCACGACAGGCGGATAAAAATCCGGGGCATTTTACCCCGGACTTTTGCCGTTTTATAAAATCTTCACTTGTGCAGTCCGGCTGTTTAGGCTATAATCATCCCATAGGTTATTTTGTGAAAAGAGGTAAATTTATGTCAGAAGAAAAAGAGCTGGACACACTGGAGTCCGCAGTTTCCGAGGAAACGGGGACAAAAAAGGATTCGGAGGACGAATTTGAAGAAGTGTGCTTTATGTGCCGCAGACCGGAGAGCAAAGCCGGGAAGCTGGTGCATCTGCCCAACCATATATGTGTCTGCAGTGAATGCATGCAGAAAGCCTTTGATACGATGAATAACGGCGGCTTTCCCTATGGAGATCTGTCCTCCCTGCAGAACATGCCGAATATCAGTATGATTAATCTGTCGGACCTGATGAATCAGGTGCCTCAGAGACAGAAGGTTAAAAAGAAAAAGCCAGAGAAAGAGCCGAAAAGGGCCTTTGATATCCGATCAATTCCGGCGCCTCATAAGATTAAAGCAGGACTGGATGAGTTCATCATCGGTCAGGATCATGCCAAAAAAGTGATTTCCGTAGCGGTTTACAACCATTACAAACGTGTGGCAGGAGATCCGGATGGAGAGATTGAAATCGAAAAGTCCAATATGCTGATGATCGGGCCCACCGGAAGCGGGAAGACCTATCTGGTGAAGACTCTGGCCAGGCTTCTGGATGTGCCGCTGGCTATTGCAGATGCCACATCCCTGACAGAAGCAGGATATATCGGAGATGATATTGAAAGTGTGATTTCCAAGCTTCTGGCAGCAGCGGATAATGATGTGGAAAAGGCCGAGCGCGGGATTGTGTTTATTGATGAGATTGATAAGATCGCAAAGAAGAAGAACACGAACCAGCGGGATGTCAGCGGAGAATCCGTACAGCAGGGAATGCTGAAGCTCCTGGAAGGCAGTGAAGTGGAAGTACCGGTGGGGGCCAGCAGCAAAAATGCCATGGTGCCCATGACGACCGTAAATACGAAAAATATTCTTTTTATCTGTGGAGGAGCATTCCCGGGACTGGAGGACATCATCAAGGAACGTCTGAACAAGCAGGCTTCCATCGGTTTCCAGGCCGATTTGAAGGACAAGTATGACAATGACCCGAATATTCTGGAGAAGGTGACGCTGGAGGATATCCGCTCCTTTGGCATGATTCCGGAATTTATCGGCCGTCTTCCCGTGGTGTTTACCCTGCAGGGACTGACGGAGGATATGCTGGTACAGATTTTGAAGGAGCCGAAAAATGCCATTTTGAAGCAGTATCAGAAGCTGCTGGCCATGGATGAGGTTCAGCTGGAATTTGAGGAGGATGCGCTGAGAAGCATTGCCGCGAAAGCCATGGAGAAAAAGACAGGAGCCAGGGCGCTGCGCGCGATTATTGAGGAATTTATGCTGGACATCATGTATGAGATTCCAAAGGATGACAATATCGGCAGGGTTGTAATTACGAGGGATTATATTGAGCATAAGGGGGGCCCGCGTATTATGATGCGGGGCGTTTCGGCACTTCAAGGATAGGCATTTGCAGAGGGCATTTTTGGAAAGATTCCCGGAAAAGTTGACAGGGAATGTCAAAAATGGTATGGTATCTTTGAAAATGTGTTTGAGGAGATAATTTTATGGACGATTTACAACAGGAACAGTTTACAAAGGCGCTGCTGGGTCTTGTAGACCGGGCAAAAACCAAAAAGAATGTTCTGGAATACAGTGAGATAAATGATGCTTTCCGGGGGATGGAGCTGTCTGAGGATAAGATGGATCTGGTTCTGGAATATCTGGAAAAGCAGAATATCGATATTATGAACACCAGCGTCGAAGCCGGCGGAAAGGTGGACGATCTGCTGCTGGACAGTGAAGACGATATTATTTTGGATGATGAGGACGAAGTAGAAATCATTGATGATGTGGATGTGCTGGAAGGTGTCAGCACCGAAGATCCGGTCCGGATGTATCTGAAAGAAATCGGAAATGTTCCCCTCCTCAGTACCGAAGAGGAGATTGAGCTGGCGAAACGTGTGGAACAGGGGGATGAAGAGGCAAAGAAGAAACTGACGGAGGCGAATCTGCGTCTTGTTGTCAGTATCGCGAAGAAATACGTGGGGCGTGGTATGCCGTTCCTGGATCTGATCCAGGAGGGGAACATGGGTCCGATGAAAGCTGTGGACAAGTTTGACTATTCCAAGGGCTACAAATTCAGTACCTATGCCACCTGGTGGATCCGTCAGGCGATTACCAGAGGGATTGCAGATACCGGAAGGACGATCCGTGTACCGGTACATATGGTGGAGACCATTAACAAGACGCTCCGCATGACCAGAACTCTGCTTCAGGAGCTTGGCCGGGAGCCTACCCCGGAGGAGGTGGCTGATCGTTTGAATGTGCCGGTCAGCCGTGTGCGGGAGGTTTTGAAGATTTCCAGAGACCCGGTATCCCTGGATACCCCCATCGGTGAAGAGGATGACAGTCATCTTGGGGACTTTATCGAGGATGATTCTGCCCTTTCACCGGCAGATTCTGCCGCTTTTTCCATGCTGCGTGCGGAACTGAGTACGGCTCTGGAGTCTCTGACAGACCGGGAACGCCAGGTAGTCCGCCTGCGTTTTGGTCTTGAGGATGGACGCGCCCGTACCCTGGAGGAAGTAGGAAAAGAATTCAACGTTACCCGTGAGCGAATCCGTCAGATTGAGGCGAAGGCTCTGCGTAAGCTGCGCCATCCGTCACGGAGTAAGCGTCTGAAGGATTTCCTGATTTAATTAAGGTTACGATCGGATTCTGGCAGACAGAAAGCAAATGGCGGATGTCTGCCTGATTTCGGTACCCTGAATACTGTAAAAAACAGCCCCGGCAGGTTTTCTGCGAGGGGCTGTTTTTTATAATACAGAAAAGTCCTATGATGTTTCTGAGGCAAAATTCCGGCAGCCTCGATCATTGGCGACTGCCGGATCAGAATTTCAGAGAATACACCAGAATTCCCAGAAGGATTACCAGGATTCCGGCTGCTTTGCGCCTGGAGAAGGTTTCCTTCAGAAGAAAATAACCGAGAATGGAAATATAAATGTAGCTGGTGGATTCCAGAATCGGCTGCATGGACAGGGGAACCCGGCGCAGGGACAGCATGGTCAGAAGGGTGGACAGCAGAAAAATGCTGTATGCCAGAATGACGTAAGGATTTAAATATTCTCTGATTTTATTTGGATAGCTTTTCTGGGCCGCTTTTTTCAGAAGGATCTGGGATACGGATGAAATAAAGACCGAAAAAAGCAGAAGCAGAACAGAACCGGTCATATCATTCATCGCTGGTCACCACCAGATAGATTCCAAAGAAGATGATACCTGCCCCAAGTATCATGTTCCATGTAATGGTTTCCTGAAAGAACAGGGCACCCCAGATCATGCCCCAGACAAGGGAAACTCCTTTGTTGGAATAGGCAAAGGTCAGCGGCAGATAATGAAGAATCTGCTGCCAGATAAAAGCATATCCCAGCATAATCACCAGAACCAGTCCATAATAAAAACAGAAGGCCAGGGAAAGAAAAGGCTGGCGGGCAGCCATCTTGGAAGCCACACCTCCCAGCGAGGAAATCAGCAGGGAAAGATGCAGGGCCAGAAAAACCTTCCAGCTGACGGAAGGACGCTTCAGCTTCATTGGAACGGATCACCTCCCGGATGAATGGAGTCCGGGAAGCTCTTCAGATAACGGTGAGCATCCGGGCCTGTCTGGAAGATCAGGTCCAGAACCGATACACCATGCTCGAAAGCACCGAAGAACTGGGGATATTCCGGATAATTACTGTAATCCATGTAGGCCAGCTTCACGTTGGCGCTGGAAAAGCATTCATCAACGATGTAGTCCTTTGCGGCAGGACCGGAAAGGTAGGCATCTCCTCCGGCTGCCAGGCAGAGGTTGACCAGGCGTTCGGTCTTTCCCTCTGTGAGCGTATAATCCGAAGACCAGGTGATTTTGGTGTGAATGCCGAGAATTTCACAGATCTCTGTGAGAAAAAGGTAGTTAATCCGGCTTAAATAGGTTTCCTTTTCACAGGCTTCGTAAACAGCCTGAATCTGCTCACCGTATTCCCTGAAAAAGGGGGCCTTGGCGTAGTTCAGTGAAATGGCGCGCCAATGATCTCTGCACCATTCGTGATCCAGAACCTCTGTTTCATTAATTTTCTGATAAAATTTTCCTTTATTTATCACCGGAATGGAAATCCACTGAAGGCCGGCAGGGGTTTTCAGTTTGTTGCGGTTGCGCCAGTCTCTGCGGGTATACTGCATGTCATCGTATAAGATGAATTCATCCACCAGATTGATCAGGTCAAAATAGCCTTTCCAGGGAATGTAATTGGACTGCAGAATTGCGATTTTTTTCATGGTTGTCCTCCTCATTTTGAAGATATCTCCTTGCTGTCCGGAATCTGCCTGAACAGTAACTCTGCCTCTATCATACTACAAATAGATGGAAAAGAAAATATTGAGATTTCAGATAGATGATGCTATAATGAACAAACAGCAGCAGACAGTAATAATAAGCAGTTCAGAACAGGCTGAATCACTTGCTGATGCGGCCGGAAGAACATGAATCAGGTGTGAGCAAACCCCATCGGCGCAGCCGATTTTCATGGGTTTGCGAATCGTATCTGTGAAGGTACTGAACAGACACGCTGTTCGGGAGAAATGCAGACAACGGGGGCGGAGGATTGATGAAAAAACTCATGATTATGGGAGCAGGAGCATCCCAGGTTCCTTTAATTCAGGCGGCAAAGCGGCTTGGATATCATACTATTGTAACCAGTATACCGGGAAATTATCCCGGCTTTTCTATTGCGGATACTTGCTGTTATGCAGATATTTCGAAGCCGGAGGAGGTTCTGGAAGCCGCAGTGAAATACGGGATTTCAGGCATTACGACCTGTGGGATGGATACCGGAATCCGGGCCATCGGACGGGTGTGCGATGAGCTGGGACTTACCGGGATTTCCTATGAGGCTGCCTGTACTTTTACGGATAAATATTTAAGCAAAAAATCATTCCAGACATCCCGGACACCCTGTGCAGAAGCTTTTCGGATTGAAAAAAGAACGGATCTGGAGGAAGCTCTGCAGAAGTTGCGGCTGCCGGTTGTGCTGAAGGCGGTGGATCTGATGGGAAGCCGAGGAATTTACCGCTGTGATACGAAGGAAGAGGCTTTTGCAAATTGTGAAAAGGTAATGGAACACACATCCCGGGATTATTGCCTGGCGGAAGAGTTCCTGGAGGGCCTTCTGTTCGGAGCGGAAGGGATGATGACGGATGGAAAACTGGATTATCTGCTTCCTTATGGAACAGATATTTACCATGAGAGTACCATTGCCACTTCCATTGGTCATTTTGTGCCGTTTCCCGATGCGGCGCAATATCAGGAACAGATGGAGGAAACACTGCTGGGAGCACTAAGGGGAGCAGGCGCCAGGAGTACGCCCTTTAACTGTGATCTGATGCTGAAGGACGGGAAGGTCTATCTGATTGAGATCAATGGCAGGGCAGGGGCTTCCTGTCTGTCGGAAACCGTGGGGATTTATTTTGGAATTGATTATTATGAAACAATTTGCCGCCAGGCGATGGGAGAACCGGTGCGAGACTGCTTCCGGCTGAAAAACGGAAGGGGGAGAGCAAGTATTTCCCGTATGCTGACAGCAGACCGGGATGGCATTCTGGAAGAAATCCGGCTGCCCCGGGAAGAGAAAACAGAAAACTATGAACTGATCCTGAATGTCCGGGAGGGTGATCCGGTGCGATTTTACCAGTATGGCCGGGACCGCCTGGGGCAGGTGATTGTACAAGGAGATTCCCTGATGGAATGCAGAGAAGCAATGGAAAACGTTCTCGCAGATATTCATTTTGGAATCAGAGACAGGAATTGAGGAAAAATTATGCTCGTATCAATTGTAATTCCCTGTTATAACAGTGAGAACAGTATTAAAAAAGTTGTGGAACTGACGCTGGAGGAGTTCGAAAAGCTGCACGGATATCAGTGTGAGTTTGTGCTGGTCAATGATTTCTCAAAAGATCACACCTTTGATTCCATCCGGGAATTATGCCGGAAATATCCATTTGTCAAAGGCATCAATCTGAGCAGAAATTTCGGACAGCATAATGCCATTATGGCCGGTCTGAATTACGCGGAAGGAGATCTGATTATTGGGATGGACGATGATCTGCAGACCCATCCGTCCCAGATTCCGAAAATGCTTGCGAAGCTGGAAGAAGGCTATGACCTGGTGTTCGGACATTTCGGGGAGACAAAGTTTGGCTTCCTGAAAAAGCTTACAAGCCGGATTGCCAGTTTCCTGACCTGGCATATGATCAACAGGCCCAAGGGTATCGAGGCCAGTAATTTCTGGGTTTGCAGAAAATATGTCCGGGATGAGGTTGTCAAGTATAAAAATTACAATCTATATCTGCAGGTTTTGTTTTACCGTACCACACATAATATTGCAAATGTGGAGATTGAGCATTTTGCCAGAGAAGAGGGAAAATCCAATTATACCTTCCGGAAGCTTTTAAGCCTTTGGATGGCCTGTCTGAATTATACGGTGGTTCCCCTGCGGATCGCTACTTTTCTTGGGGTGATTTCCGCTCTCGGAGGATTCCTAGGTGCTGTGATTATATTTATCAAACGGCTTTTGAATCCGGATATGGCTGTCGGATGGGCGTCTTTGATGTGTGCCCTGTTTCTGTTTTTTGGTGTGACCTTTCTGATGCTTGGAATCATTGGCGAATATGTCGGAAAGGCGATTCTGAATCTGAACAGTACCCCTCAGTTCATTGTCCGGGAGAAGGTAAATGTTGAGGAAAAAGCAGCAGAAAGCAAGGAATAAGAAAGGAAAATCGACGGAAGCGTCAGGTTTTATTAAGAAAAATTAAGTAGTTTTCCAATAGGAATCATGCTAGAATGAAGGCAGATAAGAACCAATTAATGTTTTGACGCATTTGATGCAAAAGATTTGGTATAACAGAGAAAGGGTGTGCGATCAATGAAAAGGAATTGGAGCAGACGGCTGTTTTCCTCGCTGCTTTCGCTGGTACTGGTGTGTTCCATGATTCCGGGAAATCTTAGCTTTGCGGAAGAAGAGGACAGGATCATTGTTCTGACAGAGATCGAGGAGCTGGAGGAACTGGATTTTGACTCGATTGTTCGGGGGACAGCGATTGAGGATGTGGAGTTTCCGGAAGAACTTCATGCGTTCGGCTATGAGAAAGCTGAAGGGGAGAAAGCAGATTCCCAGGAGATGGAGATTGAGATTCTGGAATGGAAGGTTAAGGCGAAGGATGCTGAGGAAAAAGAGGAGTACAGTCAGGATCTGGAGCCGGGTACCTACACGTTTTTCCCTGTGATCGATGAACAATATGAGCTGGCCAAGGATGTAAAAATGCCGCGCTATAAACTTAAAATTGTGGAACCGGAACCGGAAACAGAAACAGAGTCGGCAACAGAAACGGAAACAGAAACAGAGTCGGAAACGGAAACAGAAACAGAAGCGGAAACGGAAACAGAATCGGAATCGGAAACGGAAACAGAGTCGGCAACAGAAACGGAAACAGAGTCGGATACGGAAGCGGAAACGGAAACAGAGTCGGAAACAGAAACAGAGTCGGAAACGGAAACAGAGTCGGAAACGGAAACAGAGTCGGATACGGAACCGGCAACGGAGTATGAACCGGCAACAGAGCAGGAGCTTCTGGCGACATTGTTTGCACTGAATCCAGAGGAACAGATGACAGAGCCGGTAACGGAAGCGATGACGGAAGCAGTCACAGAGCCGGTAACGGAAGCGATGACAGAAGCAGTCACAGAGCCGGTAACGGAAGCAGTGACGGAACCGGTGTCGGAGTCGGATTCGGAAGAGATGACAGAAGAAGATCTGGTAGCCAGGGCTGGTCTTGAGAACGGAGAGCCCGGTATTATGGAATCAGAGAGTGAGGAACCGAAGGAGTCTGAATCCGAAACGGAAAGCGAGTCAGAGACGGAGACAGAAACGGAATCCGAAGCAGAGACAGGAACAGAAAAGGAATTCGAAGCAGAGTCAGAAACCGTTCCTGTCACGGAGCCTGTGTTGTCCGGTGAACTGAAGATTGAACTGGCGAATAAGGTTCTGGTGGGAAACAATTATCAGGTAAATGTTTATCTGGAGGAGGAACTGGTTGAGGGCGCTGCCTTTTCGGTTTCTTCAAAGAACAACTGTGTGAAGATTGATAAGACAGGGATCCTTACGGTAATGAAGGAAGGAACCTTTACGGTTACGGCAGAATATGAAGGACTTACCGGAACAGCGAAGACGAAGGCTGTCTGTGAACATCAGAGAGTAAAAGCTACCTGTACCAAAGCCGCTTACTGTGAGATCTGCGGGAAAGGATTTGGTGAGGCTCTGGGTCACGACTGGGAGGATGCGACCTGTACGGAACCGAAGACCTGCAGCAGATGCGGGGAGACAAAAGGTGAGGCTCTGGGCCATGACTGGGAAGAGGCAACCTGTACAGAGCCGGCAGTCTGCAAGCGCTGCGGTGAAATAAAGGGAAAGCCGCTGGGCCATGACTGGGCGGACGCGACCTGTACAGAACCGAAGACCTGCAGACGCTGCGATGAGACAAAAGGAAAGCCGTTGGGTCACGATTTTGGTGAATGGAAGGTGACTGTTGAGCCTACGACCAGCAGCAGAGGTGAGCAGGTGCGGGAGTGCACGCGCTGTGATGAAATCGAAAAGGAAATTCTGGAGCGCCTGAATATCATCGGAAGCGCATCGAATAATGCAATTTCCGGCATTCGCAGTGATGTCACCTATGGGATTCGTATGAATATTACACTGGAAGCCACGGGTGCAGGGATGGAGAATACAGACCCGATCAAGGGGGATGTGCGCTATGTTCCGACCAGCTGGGTGATCGGGAAAACAGAAAATTCCTTTGGTCAGGCGCCGTATTCGGTAACTTTCCAGATGGCAAATCCGGGTACCTTTACGCTGAAGGTGACTTTCCAGAAGCAGACGCACAATGGGGAAGCCTGGCAGACCAGCGGGGAGTATGATATAAAGGAAATGAAGTTTACGGTGGCTGAAGGAGGAGACGGCGGAAATGCCTCCGGAGAAAACGGGGTGAATACGACGATTGTTCAGACCGGGGATCCCACAGAAATTCTTCCGTTTGTGATTCTTCTGGCAGCCTCTCTGGTTGTGATTGTGGTTTTGCTGGTTCTTATGAAACGGAAGAAAAAGTAAAATTGATTGAGACAAAGAAAAGGAAGGATGAGCTGCTTCTGTAAAGAGGCAGCTTTTTCTTGACAGATCATCAGGACGGCGCGGAATTGTGGAGAAAACAGGAGGAACATCATGGAGAGGGAACAGAAGGAGCGGATTCGGATTGTGGATATCGCGGAAGAACTGGGATTGAGTACGGCTACGGTGTCCAATGTGATCCACGGCAAAACGAAAAAGATATCCGGTGAGACTGTGAAACGGGTTCAGGAGCTTTTGGAAAAAAGGAATTATATCCCAAGTATGGCCGGAATTCTTCTGGCACAGAACAATTCCAGGATTGTGGGAATCGTCATCAACAACCATGAGAAGTATGAAAATCATGTATTGGAGGATCCTTTTGTTGCTTCTTCACTGAACGCGCTTTCAGCGGAGATCGAGCAGTCCGGCTGTTTTATGATGGTCAAGGCGACGACAGAATGGAATGAGATTATACGGTTTGCTTCCATGTGGAATATGGAGGGGCTGGTGCTGATCGGATTCTGTGCCCGGGATTATAAAAAGCTGCGGGAGTCCATGCATATCCCTTTTGTGGTCTATGACGGGTATTTCGAAAAAACAGAGCGGATCTGCAATCTGATGATTGACAGCTATGACGGCGGCTATCAGGCCGGAACCTATTTCAGGCGTATGGGCCATGAAAAGGTGCTCTGTATTGCGGATAATGCCATCTGTATGGATAAGGACCGGATGGACGGCTGCAGGCATGCAATGGGAGAGGGGAGGACGGATTTTCTTCAGCTTCCCTTTGAAAATCAGGAACGGCGGCGTTTCTAT
>JAXEJQ010000068.1:0-10279 GCA_034101475.1 Candidatus Limivivens sp. | reverse complement strand
TAATTCTTCCAGAATATTATCCCATAAAAAATGGCGAAGTGCTTATCGTAACACTTCGCCGAAAGCCTAACCGGTTTGAGCATAAAATGCTTGGTTAGGTCTGCTTTACTATTTTATGCAGTTCTACTGCGTTTATACACTTAAATGTGCTTTCCAATCTGTCGGAAGATTCATCGCTGTAAGACTAATTACATCAATATTATTTTGAATCAGCTTATCAAAGGCATCCATAAATACTGTCCATTCCTCATCCGATGAACGCAGATACTTCATCGCCAGTAAAATTTGATACAAACCGTTATGTGCCGGTGGTGGTGTGACTTTATCTGCATCCAGAATTTCCGGTGTCGTATGTATTGTTCGGTTGTAAATTCTGGAATTATGAGCACACATATTACGCAATACAGAAACACCTTGTATCCATGAAGCAAGCATTTTCTGTGATGGATTTACCAAATTCCCTTTTTTCGATTTATACTGGTAATTAGTTGCCAATATAGAATACGAACTTCCAGTACCTGTTTTCAAATTCTTAATTACCTTCGATAACGTGCCAAATGAAAGGACTTCAACAGCTGCCCATACAGGCACCTCCCCATCATGATTATCAAAATTATGTTTGATAAACACATCATTAGAGCGAGCAATTTCTGACGCTACTGTAGACATATTCTGCCAATACAGTTTTTTCTCTTTAAAAATCGATGAATCCTGCAAAACAAGTGGTTCTCCGTGTATAAGTAACGATTCCACTAATCGTACTCTCAATGCCACCTCAATCTTCGAAATCATTGAAAAAATCATAGCAGATAATTCCTGATCAAATTGATACAACTTTAAAATATCTTCAAACTTTGTTCCCGGAACATACTTCTTTGTAGCATTATCATATAAGTGGAAAGAGTATCCACGCAAACGATAAAATCCAACTGACTTTAATGCTTTTTCTACGTCCGCACGAGAAGTAATTACCATTCCCGCATCAATATATGATTGTACCTGCTGTGTTATTGTTAATATTTGTTTTGGATATTGATACATAAAACACCCCATAAATGAAAAAGTCCCACCGGGTTGCGCATGAAAATCAGAGGCGTGGTGGGTTCTGTTACTATTATTATATAACTTTTATTGCGACTGTCAAGATTCCTTTTTGAAAAAGGAATACAAGCTCCCGCCAGAACGAATGAAGCAAAAGCGAATGCACGTAATTTCCGTATCCAGAAACAGATTCCGATCAACAAAAGCACTCCAACGATTTTGAGCATGGTTTGTCCCGGCCACAGCATATTCAGCTTGTGCGGTTGCTATATCGCCGCAAACAGGTTACAGCCTCTCTTTTTCAGCCAGAAATAAAGTACGATGCACAACACCAATGTCAGTACCCCGAAGCCGCTCATATATCCGACAAACCCCAGCTTCCAGCCATTCATCAGCATAAAACCCGCACACAGTAAAGCGGTATACACAAAACCGCTGAACAGAGCAATCGTCACGCAAGCACTCTGTTTTATTGGCGTGATTTCACTGGTCCAGTTAAGAATTGGCATTTTAAGTCCTAAAAACAGCCCGAACAGTGCGGAAAGCAATACATACGATGTCGGAACAAGCACCGCCGAAAACAGCTCCAAGGGAGTATAAGGATAGATAAAAGCGATGCAGACCATACAAAACAGCGCTGGAATTCCCGTTAGAAGCAGCTGCATACAGATCTTTGCCCGCAGTATCTGCCACGGCGTTACCGGCAAAGACTGCATCAGCCACAGGCTCCTGCCCTCCAGCGAAACCGAGGGTGCCGCCATATCATTCATAGAAGCAAGCATACATACGGCCGCACTGAGAAGCACAGGAATGCAGCCAGCCCGTTCACTGCACACCTCATTTAATACCGAAATCACAGCTCCGCCATTCCAGAGAAGCAGTACGCCGCAAACGGGAAGCAGCAGAATACCCAGACCGCAGTTGAGCATATAGTTGGAGCTGGAAGTAAACCGACCGAATTCCTTTCCCAAAAGTGCCAAAGTAATATCTTTCTGTTTCATTGCACGTTCCTTGTATACCTTCCTGGCGGTATGCCCGGAAGACGCCGCTATTTTCAGGAAGCTTCTGGAAATGAGCACCCACATCAGCGCAAAAAGAGCCAGTATTACTGCCGATACAACTGTCATTGCAAACGCGTCACCGGTGCCGACCCTGCCAAACAGGTACAGCGGATAGGCTGTGCCTTTCACTTTCTCACCGTAAACAGCGGCGTTTGCGAGCAAATCCTGAATCAGGATTTGGGCTTTGAAATAGAAGAAATAGTATCCGCCAATAAACACCAGTGAAACCACAACCGTGATAAAACTTTTATTCTTCAGTTTCAGGCTGATTTTGGCTACCACCCAGCCCAACGCACAGGAAAGCGTCAGAACAAAAACGGAAATCAGCAGCACCAGAAGAAGACAGCCGATAATCACACCTGCTGACACCGATACAATGGCCCAGTAGACAATCACCGCCGGAAGAATAACAACCAGTGAATACATAAGTCCCATTAGATAGACGCTCAGCAGACGGGACGCCATAATCACATTGACCGGGATTGGCAGCGACAACATAAGGTCATTGTCTTTCGACAGATACAGGCATGAATAGGTATTAAACACGCTGCCGAAAACGCCCAACAACACAGCCAGCAGTCCCATCAGTGTAAAGTAGAGCCAATCCATCCCCACGGCGGTAAGCGCTCCGCATATGGACAGGGAGAGGTATGCAAACAATCCGCCCAATAAACCAACCATGATGCCTACAAACAGGATGAGATACGCAATCGTTCCCGCTTTGGAGCGGGAGCGGTTCTTTTTCGCGTCATAAATGTAGCTGCGGAATATTTCTGTCATCTGTTTTTTCAAAAGAGTGCTCAGCATAATTCTCCCTCCAATTCCAGGAATACCTCCTCCAGAGAATCATCGCCCTTCACCTGCTCCATCGTACCGGAACGGACGAGCTTTCCTCCTTTGATAATTGCCACCTTGTCACAGAGCTTTTCAGCCACCTCAAGGACATGGGTGGAAAAAAAGATGGCTCCTCCCGCGTCACAGACGTCGCGCATCATACCCTTAAGCAGATGGGCGGCTTTGGGATCCAGACCGACAAATGGCTCGTCCATGATGATAAGCTTCGGCTGATGCAGCCACGCAGCGATGATCGCCAGCTTTTGCTTCATACCATGGGAGTAGGCAGCGATAGGCTGAGCAAGATCTGCCGTCAGTTCAAAAAGGTCTGCATATTTACGGATGCGTATCTGCCTGTCCTGCGCACTGACGCCGAAAACATCTGCGATGAAGTTCAGATACCTGATGCCGGTCATGTAGTCATACAGATCGGGGTTGTCGGGAATATAGGCAATCTCCCGTTTACAGGCAAGAGGGGCAGTTTTAATAGATTTTCCGTCAATCAGAATCTCACCCTGGTCAAATTGCAGAATACCCACCACAGATTTCAGCGTTGTGGTTTTCCCCGCGCCGTTGTGGCCAATAAAGCCATAGATTTCGCCAGGGTTAATATGTAAGTTCAAATCATCCACGGCTTTTTTCTCGCCGTATGTTTTTGTCAAATGGTTAATTTCCAGCATACTGCTCTCCTCCGCACTACAATTTTTCTGTTCCCATCACTGTTTCGCCGGTATAGCGGCGCCGGTGCTGACAAGGCCGATGCCAAGCAGGGTAATGGCGGTTTGCGGCTCCAGGCTTCCCAGTCGACATCTTTTGAACCCAACATCATTTTATCAGAGTATGCCGACTACATATAGGCGCTTTTTATATGAGTATGTGTCCGTTTTATAGATGCTTAGTTCTCCCGCGCGATTCAAAACTCGCTGGCGCAGGATTCCGGTCTTCAGGACAGACAAACGACGAATCATCATATTACCATCAGCAGCCAGTTTTTCACCAGCGTCTCAAACAGCTCCGGCTGCTCGATCTGCAGATTATGCCCGGCTGCGTCTATTACAGAAAAGGACGCTCTGGGATAATCCTCCAACAGCCTCCACTGATCCTGATATCCTACGCAGGCATCCTGCCGGCCGCACAGGAAAAGAACGGGCTTTCGGAAATGCAGCTTCCGGATCTCTCCGTCCACGTCAAAGGAAAAAGCATAGGCCTGCTTCAGCCTGTTCACAAAGGAAGCGTCAAACAGCTTCAGACCAGGAGCGATTTTTTCCCGGAATCTTGTGTATATCTGTTCATCTGCCAGCACAGCAAACTGACAGAAATCCTTCCGCGCTTCCTCATCCAGACTTTCCAGAAATACCGGATCCCGCAGATCCTCTTCTGGCTTAGGAACCACTCTCCTGCCGCTGTCCGGCACTGCCACCGGACACAGGAGCAGCATTCCGTCTGTCCGTTCCGGAAGCTTTACCAGAATCCCTCTCACCAGATATCCTCCATAGGATTCACCCGCCAGAAGGAAATTTTCCTTTACCGTATCCTGGAGAAAGGATACCAAAACTTCCAGGATTTTGTCAGCTGACGCAAATTCCGCCGGAGCGCCTGATCTGCCCATCCCGGGAAGATCCACATAAATGCGCTTATAACCGCAAACTTTCTGAAATACCGGTTCCATACATCCTTTCATCATATTCAGGTCATAGCCCAGGCCATGAAGCAGGATGACAGGCTTTCCATTTCCAACGACCTCATAATGCAATTTCAAATTCTGGTATCTGTAATCCATAACTCTTCCTTTCCGGATCCTTCACCCATCCACATCCGCACTGCCTTTTCCAGGCAGGCATTCTTTTTTATTTTACGGCATCGCCTGGAAACACTGCTTCTCCGTTCCGGACCGGACTGTCCTCACACAAAACTGTCCCCGGACGAACACCCTGTTCGCCTGGGGACAGTCCACCTGCCGCTATACCTGTCACGATACCTGTGCAGCCTTTTTTCTTTCACTGAAGAAGAAATATACCAGCGCAGCCGCAATCGGCAGCGCGCAGATCCAGTACATATTTCCATAACCCCCTCTCTGTGCAATGGCTCCGCCCAGCATCGGCCCCACAGCCTGTCCCAAATCTCCGCCTATGTACAGGGTGCAGGAAGCCACGCCGCGTCTCTGAGGCGGCAGCATCTGAAGCCCCGATGTCTGAAGCGCCGGCTGGGACATTCCCTGGGCAAAGGCTTTCAAAACAGCTGCAAGCAGCAGTACCCACAGTGCATTCGCCCCGCTGATCAGCACAAGAGTGGTGATTCCGCAGAAAAATGCCGGATAAAGATTCTGCTTCAAAGACCAGGAATTCATCCGCTTCGCCATGAATATTCTGGATAAAATCAGGATCACAGCATTTACGGTAAAATGCCAGCTCACCCCTTCAATTCCACGTTCCGCGGCAAATACCACAAGAAAGGTACTGACCACTCCGTTCATCATGGTAAAAGAAGCATTGATGCCGGAAAGTCCAAAAAGCTTCGGTTCCACAAACTGGTTCAGAGAAAGCTTTTTCGGTACCGCATTCTCCTGTTTACGATATTCATAGGGAAACAGAATTGTCGCTGCACTGGCGATAAACAGAATCGCCGTACTGACCAGCATGCATGCCTGATACCCCAATGTCTCGCTTATCGTTATCCCAAGCCCCGGTCCGATGGCCATGGATGCCACAGACATCACACCATAATAGCTGATTCCTTCTCCCATCCGGGATTCCGGCACACTCTCGCTCACCAGAACCAGACTCGCCGTACTGGAAATGCCGAAGGCAATCCCGTGAATTCCCCGGAAAATCAGGATAACCGGAACGCTGGGAACCACGGAATACAGCAGCAGTGACACCGCCATCAGAACAGTAAAGCCGCTCATCAGCTTTTTCCGGTTAATCCGGTCTGTCATCAGCCCGCTGATGGGACGGGACAGGCAGGATGTAAACGCGAACAAGCCGCCCACGATGCCGCACACCGATACGCTCGCCCCGAGGGTCTGGGTATATCCGGTCAATACCGGCGCAACCATATTGTAGCTCAGCCAACTGAAAAAATTCGCAACTGCCAGCAGGATGTATGGCTTATTCCACAGTTTCTCTGTTTTCTGTGCCATTATTCCCAGACAATCCCGCTGAATTTGTGGAAGCCTTCCATACTGCGTTTCACGCTCTCAAGCTGATTCAGCTTAGTGGCATCCTGCTCCAGTACAATATACTCGATGCTGCCCAGCTCCAGCGCGGTATCGATGATCTTCTGAATATCCATCCGGCCATAGCCGATTTCCACGAAATCATCATTACATTTATACTTTCCGAAAACTTCACGGGTAATATAGGTATCCTTTCCGACAACATCGAACATATTGACCGGTGTATTCGTATCCTTTGCGAAGTCCTTCTGATGCAGCATCTTAATACGGGTACCGTAGGTTTTCATCAGTTCCACCGGATCTACGCCGCCCCGGAGTACCCAGAAGGTATCCAGCTCCAGATTCACATGGGCAGGATCCGTATTTTTCACGATCATATCCAGAACCTTTTCCCCATTGAATTCCTGCAGCTCCTGATAATGGTTGTGATACAAAAACTGCATGCCCTCCTCAGCTGCCATTCTGCCCATTTTCTCATACATTTCGATTTTCTTCATGGTATCGTCATAATCCCGGAAGGTTTCCATCGGATATACCACGGTGTGATTGCCGATTTTCTGGTTGTACTCAATCACCCGCTTGTAATTCTCCTCGTTGAACGGGAAAATATGGGCACTGATCACCTTGCTCCCGGATCTTGCCATGATTTCATTCAGCTCTTCCGGCCCTACGCCAAACCCTACACCGTCATCCTCCATGGCGTTGTGGTTTGCCACCTCCAAATATTTGTAGCCCGCTTCTGCCACCTGGCTGATGGTCTTGATCGGATCCTCTTTCATCAGCTCCCGGACGGAATACAACTGAATACCAACTTTCAATGCCATAATTCATACCTCCTGCGTTTTCTTTTCATTTTACCTGATCACACGCAGGCTCCGCTATGGTCTGTTTTTTGCAATCCTACGCATAAGTTTACTTTTTCAGATTTGACCCTTCCGGTCCTGTACAAAGCAGGCGCTGATGACACCGGCCGCGATTCGAAAGCCTTCCTTCAGGCTGTCAATATAGATCCATTCCTGTCTGGTATGCGCTCTGTCACCCCGGCATAAGCCCACCGTCGCAGCCGGAATGCCAATGGAAAGCGGAATATTGCTGTCTGTGGATGCCGCCACATAATTCGGCGTTCTTCCGGTCACGTCCCGGATCACATCCCGACAAAGCTCCTGAAGACGGATCTGCCCCGGATTCTCGGTATTTTTCACGCCGCAGGGACGTTCCCCCACCAGCTCCACATTTACGGTAATCCCCATTTCACGGAATTCCCCGATAACCTTTTCAAAATATTCTTTTATCTGATTCATGCTGTCCCGATTATCGGAGCGGAATTCATAAAGCATCTCCGCCTGCTGGGCAATGGTATTCACAGAGGTTCCGCCTGAAATGCAGCCCACATTGTAGGTCGTGCGGCTGCCGTCCTGAGGAACCTGACACTGATACAGCCGTTCAATCATCTTTGCCAGGTACTCAATGGCGTTTTTCCTGCCGAAATTCAGGTAAGAATGACCGCCCTCCGTGAGCACTTCCACCCGGTAGCGCATGGAACCCACCGCACAGTTGCAGATGTCGTCAATATAGCCGTCAAAAGAGACTGACTGCATCAGGCGGTCCCTGTACCGTTCAATCAGCGCCCGGGACCCCTTCAGATTTCCCAGTCCCTCCTCGCAGGAATTGGGCGCGATCACAATCCCGCATGTTGTCTCCGGCCGATACTTGGCCAGGTAGCCGCCCATCATCAGAAGAATCGCCACATTGGCCGTGTCGTCCCCGACTCCGGGAGAATGCAGTGTTCCATCCTCTTTTTCTTCCACACCCATGGGCTCCATGTCCGGAAATACCGTATCCGTGTGCGCCATAAACAGCGCAACCGGTCCTTCCTCACAGTGATATTCATAAATCACGTTCTGTGCATCATCGATGAAAACGCCTTCCGCTCCCTGCGCTTCCAGCCACTCCTTACAGAACCGGGCTCTTCGCTCCTCATGATGGCTGGGGGCCGGAATCCCGCACAGCTCCTTTAAAAGGGAAAGTACCTGACCCTGATTTTCCTCAATATACTGTTCCAATTGTCCGTTCATATCCTGTCCTCCCTTGTGTAATCGCAGTGACTTCCGTGTGCCGCCCAAAGGCCGGCAGCGCAGAAACTGCGTCTTTGAGCGGATTATAGTACCATGGCAGAATTTTTGCTATGGCTTTTTTTGCGGAATGCTACGCATATCTTTGGATTGAATCTTCTTTTTCTACTCCCGGACACTCTTTTTAAATTCTGTGGGACTCATTCCGCATTCCTGCTTAAAAAGCTTGTTGAAGGTTTTCACATCCCGAAAGCCGGACTGATAACAGACCTCTGTAATCGGAACCCGCTCCGTCATCAGAAGCCATTTTGCCTTATCGATCCGCAGCCGCTTCACATATTCCTGGAAAGTGATCCCCATATGGCTGCTGAAATACCGGGACAGATAGGCACTGTTGAAGCCCACGGCTTCAGCACAGCTCTGGAGGGTAATATCACTGTAATAATGAAGCGCTATGTATTCCAGGATATTTTTCATTTTGAAAACCTGCTGCCCCTGCAAAGACCGTTCCCTCCTTGGCATTTCTCTTGCCGCCGCCAGAACCAGTTCACTGATCAGGGATTTCATGGCAAGCTGCCAGGCATACGCCTTTTCCAGATATTCCAGATACAGCTTTTCTATGATGCCGGTTATTTTACTCCTGGTTTCTTCCTTCCAGTGTCCGCTGTACATATCCACCTTGTTCAGTTCATCCTGGAGCCACAGCCACTCCTCTTTTCCCTTTGCCCAGGTTCCCATGAGCTTTAAGTCCAGAAGAATGGCAAGGCGTTCGCACTGTTCTGTCCCTTTGCCGATCCTATGGCTGGCAAAGGGCGGAACAATCCAGATATCTCCTTTTTCCAGAATGTATTCTTCCTCCTCATAATAGACCTTCAGACTTCCGCGGCGAAGCTGAATAATCTCCAGTTCCTGATGGCAGTGGTTCATAAAGGGAAGATTCCCCCGCATAACCGCGCATTTCAATGGATACTGGACATCCTTCATCTGGTTTTCATAAATCATCTGATCACCTGCATTTCACGTTTTTCATAGGTTGCCTTTTTAGAATTTTACCATATTTTTCACAGGAATTCCACACCGCCGTTGCCGGGAAAGGAGTCGACGATAACGGATATGCCGCATGAAGCCTCCCGGAAACAAAACTTTTTCTCTCACGCATTTTGTATACACGTTCCTCACATTAAAATTTCCTCTGCTCCTTTCCGGCTGTTTTTCAGAAAAACCGTCACCTGGCCATTGGCATCGCAGGTAGCCAGAAGAATCTCTTCGATCCTCTGGGCGCCCTGCCCCTTTATCTGACTTCGGAGCCATTTTTCATCCTTTCCGGTATGATGCAGATTTTCCCACATGATCTTTCCGTCCAGAATCACATTGGCCACCAGATAATCTTGCTCCGGAGTAAGCGCCAGATCTGAAGGCGTCACAGGCCGTTCGGAAACCCTGGGCAGAAAGCTGATCTTTCCATTTCCCTCCAGAATCGCCGCTTCGAGCTTTGAAACATCAAAATAGCCGCTGACCCTGCACTGAACCAGGAATTCCGTCACATCCATTTTGGCTTTTTTCAGATTATCCCGATAAAGCTCTCCGTGGCTCAGCAGAACCAGCGGCTTTCCCTCAATCAGTCTGCGTGCCCGGATGGATTTCGATCCGAACCAGGACAGCAGAATCGCCGCCAGGGCATAGACAATCATGGCCGTCAGCGGCTGAACGTAGCTTTCCTCCAGAGAAGTGGCCATTTCCGCCGCAATGGAACCGATAGTAATTCCATTGATATAGTCAAACATACTCATCTGCGACATCTGACGATATCCCATCAGCTTTGTCAGAATAAAAATTGCCGCGATGGACCCCAGGGAAAGGGCGATAACCGAACCGATTTCCGACATAAATCCAGATCCTCCTTGTTCTGAGTACACCTTTTCAGGCTGTTTTTTCGGGACCAATTGTTCCCGGCATTTACTATGAAACAGAATCTTGTGGGGGGATAAAAAAGCGCAAACTACCCCTATAACAAGATTTTGGTTCAAAATTTATAATTAAACTGGATATGCTTCCATGGCTGCAGGCATTTTCCAGCCTAATGATTTTAACTTCTT
>JAXEJQ010000067.1:0-35222 GCA_034101475.1 Candidatus Limivivens sp. | reverse complement strand
GATCACTTTCGAATCTTAATTTTCTTTACTCCACTCCATGCAGACTGAATACTCCCCTTGTAAGTGCATATTCTTACATAATAGGTTTTTCCTTTTGAAACAGAGATTGTTTTTTTCAAAGTCCGATTGCCTGTTACCTTATAGCTTTTGGCATTATGGAACGAACTGTTTGTTGCCGTCTGAATAATATATCCGGACACTGTTGAATTTCGTTTCCATGCAATCGTCAGTTTCTTTGATTTACTGTTTTTCAAGCTTGAAAGAGTTGTGGATTTCGGACGAACAGTTACGGTAATCGTCTTTGCAGCTTTCTTATATGTTGATGTTTCTGCTGCGGTAATGGTTATCTTTGCAATTCCGATTCCCTTAATTGTTACTTTTCCGCTGTTCGAAACAGCTGCTATTTTTGTATTGCTGGATTTATAAGTAAGTTTTCCGTTTCCGGAGGTTTTGGCACCAATTAAAAATGGATGATTACCATATGTCTTTATAACGCTGTTTGCGGAGATTGTCTGGTTCTTCTTCGTTGCTGCAGTTACCGAACTTTCACGTTTTATCAGTAACCAGCTTTCTGCTTTTGAATAATTTTCCGTCCAGATACGAACATTATTTCCGCTGAATGCCTTTCCACCTTCCAGGTCAATACAGCAATTCTGAGCATTTTTCGGTACCAGATAATATCCGCCATTTGAGGAAGGATATACTCGAAAGAGCTGATTATGTCCTCCGTTAGATGAATGCTGTACCAAATTTGAGCCGCTTCCTCCTGCACCCCATACATCCAGTACCAGTCCGGATCCTACACTTTTTATGCGATAATATCCATCTCCCATATAAGTAAATTCGAACTTTGAATATTTGTTGGTTGAGATCCTTGACCACAGATGCAGATTGGTACCTGAATCGTTCAAATTATGATATACACTGATTTCATAGTTGCTGTCTACGGTACTGACGATATTGTAAATACCATCAGAAATGGTTTTTCCGGGATTATAAACAAAATCACTCACCTTTACAGTGGGCACCGCAACTGATGTATAATTTCCAGATGAATCAAACGCATAAATATGGGTAACATAATCACCGCACTCATTGTTATGACTGGTTCCATCAACCCGGAATGTGTAGGTATCACCACTCCTGCTTCCACGGCTTGCAGCCGAAGTCCACCAATTCCCGTCTATATCATCCTGATCATTATATGCCGTCCATGTCGGAAACTGTACACGATCTACTGCTTGATTATCTGTGACAATACAAGTTATTGTATACCCATTATGAGATACATCCGAAACACTTACATTTGAAATTGTCGGTGGGGTAGTATCTGCCTGTACTGTTTTCTTTTCTTTTACTAATTTTCCTTGTTTCAATAAATTAAGCATTTGAATATTTTGCGCACTTGTCCCGGAATAATTTGAAATTCCATTCAGCGCTGCTATATTCGATCGATTCGAAAAGCTGGAATCAACCCCAATGGACTGCAATGCAGACACAATACTTGTATGGGCAGAGCTACATGCTGGATAATATGTATTATCATTTGATATTATCGGTGATGTTGAATCTGTTGAGTCTAAATTTCTCCATGCCCTGCTCCAATCTGAAATATTTCCATTGGTGATATAATTCCCAGACTCCATAATACCCGGGTTAATAACTGATCTCGTCATATTTCTGTTAATATAAAACGCATCATACGCATATGTATCACCTTTTCCTAGAACTGATACGGAATTAATTGCCCCTCTAAAAACACTGATATCTACATGAGCCCCCCAATATAACTCAGGATTTCCATTTCCCATTCTTCCTGCTTGATAAAAATCAGTTCCTTGCCTGATTAATTGATTCACATGTAAATCTGATATATCAGAATCATGCATAAATCCTACAGTCATATAATCAAGACTGCCATCTGCAAAATAAACTCTATCAATACTTTGGAACAAAACATATCCCCATCGAGTATTCACATATACAATTTTTCCAGTAAATGGAGCAAATACGTTCCCACCTGGGAGAATATCTATTGCATTACACGTCCCATGAGATGCATCTGTATTTTTTCCATTACCAGTCCAGGCTTCATAAGCTATTTGTGAGATATTCATAACTCTTGCCGGAAACCATGCCTTCTCATAAGCATAAGCCTTTACCTGAAAAGAACCCGCTAAAACAATTACAAACATCATTAATATCCATTTAACACACTTCTTGTTTTCCATTTTCATTCCTCCCTGTTCTTAATTTTTTCTTAGTTTTATTAACTCTGGTTTAAATTATATAATAAAAAGGGGCATATTTTTCCAGATTACATAATCTGCATCTTTTTGCTACATTTTTTACATTCTATTATACTTTTCTAACAAATTATAAAACACATCCCAATACTGATAATGACAATTAAGGGCGAAACTCCAACGGAGCGCAGCACTGTCGGCCAGGCTTTGCCTCTCGGCATACCGATGACCAAACGAGGCCGGCCGCGAACAGCCGCAGGGGAACGGAAGGACAGAGTCCCTGTGACGATAGCGAGGCTTCCGTCGGGAGGGCTGCGCTAGCTGCCGCCACCGAGCGTCTGTTTGAGCCGGAGGCACAGAGCAGTCTGGTGTTCTGATAACTGGAGCTGCGCAAGCAGCGGGAAGTGCCGAAGGCGAGTTTGCGCGAATGGCGGCAAACCGGCGCGCAGCCCGAGCAGGAAACGCAGCGTGTCACAGGACCTGCCTTCCGGCACCTGCGGTGTCCTTCTACGCTGCCCGTCCGCATCCATCCCGTTTTCCCGGTTTCTCCGCCTCTGCTTTGCCTGCTTTCCACCCTTTTCCCGAAAAGATCACAAAAACAGAGTGCTTTTCTCTTTGTTTTCGGTTATAATGATTTCAGAATCAAAACACTCCACGTTCCATGCGTTCTGTACATTTTGCAGCAGATTTCGAATATGTACCTCTGCCTGCAAAGCGTACTTCTGCTTGCGAAGCTAAACGTACCTCTGCCTGCAAAACGAATTTCTTCATACAAGGATGATCACCATGAAAAAACGAAAGCACTCGCTGCGCACCCAGATTCTGGCCTCTCTTCTGATTCTGACTCTTTTTGCGACCCTGACCGTCACGATGACCTCCTGGCATATCTGCAAAAACAAAATCGAAGAGAATTACCGCACCGCCTATCAGGCCAATCTTCAGACCTTCAACGGCATTCTGAACGACAAGCTTCAGGCCATGAATGATCTGGTCCGCTCCGTCTTTCTGAGCACAGATTTTCTGAAAATCCTGGAAGCTCCCAATGACCGGGAGGGCCCCTATTACCGCTCCAGTGAGGAGCTGGCTCTGTCCAGGCTCTGCCGTCAGCTCGAGGGCCAGAGCGATCTGGTGAAAGGCGTCGCTGTCTTTGACGAAAAAGGCCGTTATTATTTCTGGAATAAAACCAACACCTCTCTTGGCGATTATCTTGATTATTATAAAGAGAAGGACTGTACATCGGAGGACTGGTATCAGATTGCCGATGCCAGTGAAGGAAAAGAAGTTTATTTTGGAGGCAATGTGCTCTCCAGCTTCCAGGATCCCAATACCGTATCTCTGGTGAAGGAAATCAAAGATCTCCAGACCTGGGAAAAGCAGGGCATGCTGGTGCTTCTCCTCACAAAGTCCTTCCTGTCCACCACTCTGGTGGGCAGCGGCACAGATTTCAACAGCGACACTCTGATGATTGTGGACCACAAATCAGACGATTCCCTGGTCTACCACACCAACACCCAGGAATATTCTGATAAAATGTACGCGGCCTATCTTTCCCAGGCCGGTCCCGAGCCCTTCCTTTTTACAGAATGCACCAATTCTGTGACCGGCTGGAAAATTGTCAACGGCATTGACACCACGGAGCTCAGCCGGGAAAGCGTTTATCTTCGGACTATGGTTTTTGCCGTAGGCTTTCTGATCCTGATTGCCTGTATCCTGATTTCCAATCTGGTGAGCCACCAGATCTACAAGCCTCTGGGCAAGCTGGAACGGGTTCTGGCGGAGGTCCGGGAGGGCAGCCGGAACATTACGGAGGAATTTGATGACAGTGAAATCGGTGAGATCGGCAACACCCTGAAGGAAACCGTGAATCATAATATTGAGCTGAAGGAGCGTCTGCTGTCGCTTCGCCTGAAGGAGCGTGAATCGGAACTTCTGCTTCTCCAGGCCCAGATTAACCCCCATTTTCTCTACAATACCCTGGATTCCATCTACTGCAAGGCAGAAATCGAAAATCAGATGGAAATCGCCACGATGGTTGGGGCCCTGTCCGATATTTTCAAAATTTCCCTGAGCAGCGGAAAAAGTGAAATCCGGATCCGGGAAGAAATTGATTACATCCAAAAGTACATGCAGATTCAGGATCTCCGGTATGAAAACCGTTTTGAACTGATTCTGGAAATTGAGGAGGATATTCTGGACCTCCATATCATTAAACTGATTCTTCAGCCCTTTGTGGAAAACGCCATGTACCACGGGCTGGAGGCTAAGATCGGAAAAGGGTTTATTGAAATCAAAGGGGAGCGCATCGGCAATGACATCTATTTTACCATTACGGATGACGGAATCGGCATGAAGAATCCCTCCGCCATCTATTCCGGCTTCGGTGTCAAAAATGTCGTGGACCGCATCCATCTGTTTTACGGCGAGGAATATGGAATTCAGGTTACCAGCGAATATAATGTGGGGACAAAAATTGAAATACGCATTCCGGTTATGGAAAGGGAGGTGGCTGACCATGCTGAATCTGGTGGTGATTGACGATGAAAAAATCGTTGTGGAATGGGTGAAAACCGTAATCGAGCGCTCCGGCACGGAATATCAGGTGGTGGGCAGCGCCGGAAACGGGATCCGCGGTCTGGCAGTGGTCCGCCAGAAAAAACCGGATATTGTCATTACCGATATCCGGATTCCCGGTCTGGACGGTCTTTCCCTGATCGAACAGACCGCGGCGGAGCTCCCTCAGACTGCCTTTATCGTTATCAGCGGTTACCAGGATTTTGAGTATGCCAAGCGGGCTCTGGAGCTCCAGGTACTGGATTATATAGACAAACCTCTGAATCAGGAAAAGCTCTTCGGCGCCCTGAAGCGCGCGGCAGAGAATGTGGCACAAAAAAGAAAATTTCATTTCCTGCTGGATAACCAGCAGGAGGATATTCAGGAAAGTGCCCGGATCTGCCGGAAAATCTCCGAAGAATTTTCCCTGATCCTGGAAAAGGAATCGGCGGATACCGTTCTCCTTTTCCTGGAAGGCGCCCTGGAGGAAATTGAAAATACCGGCATATCCCTGGAACACTACAAAGATGAATGTGCCAAAAATATCTATCTGGCCATGGAAGCCCTCCAGGAACGCACCCACGGGATCAATCTTTCCCGGAATGCTGTCCCCTATGCGGAAGTCCGTCAGCTCCACTCCTTTGAGGAGGTCCGGCTGTACACGCTGGAAACGATCCGGGACCTTTCCTCTGCCATCCGGGTTCCCAAAAAATCTCCCAAAAGCCGGGATATCAAGGTGCTTCTGGACTACATTGATACCCATTATACCCAGGATATCGGTCTTTCGGAGCTGGCAGAGCTGGTCAACATGAGCCCGGCGAATCTGAGCATCTTTTTCAAGGAACAGGTGGGGATGAGCTATATCAAATATCTGACCCGGATCCGGATTGACCGGGCCAAGGATCTGCTGCGCAGCGGCGAAAAGGCTTCGGATATCGGCGAGATGGTAGGCTACAATGATTACCGCTATTTCAGCCAGGTTTTTAAAAAACTTGAACATATGACTCCCAGTGAATACCGGGACTGTATTGTGAATACTTCTAAAAAATCTTGATAATCTTTTAAAAAATTAAACAATCTGCAAAAATATTACCACTGGATTGACCGTTTTCCTTATGCTAGAATTATTTTATCAAGAATTTCCGGAAAGAAAAGCAAGCACATGCGCAGATATCTGACAGGAGAAATGGCTGCTCCAATTCAGCCATACATCAAAATCGGGGGTAATATTTTATGAAAAGAAAACTTACAGCAGCTTTATTGGCAGGAACAATGGTTTGCGGACTGATGGCCGGAAGCACCTCTTTCGCAGAGGAAAACCGTACCTTCAAGATTCTGTCCATGTGGGCAGAGGACGATAACGACAGCGGTTCCATTCTGAAGGATGTGACCGAAGCTTACAAACAGGAAAATCCGGATTTCAATTATGAAATTGAAGTTGTTTCTTCTGATAACCTGAAACAGAAAATTTCTACTCTGGGCGCCTCCAACGACCTTCCGGATGTATTCGCTTATGATGCCGGTACTCCGCTTATCGAACTGATTGATGCAGGACGTGTTGTGAATGTCGGTGAAAAGCTGGAGGCTCTGGGCGTTGCAGATCAGATTGATGTCGGAGCAGAATCCTTCCTGACCGGCCTGACCGGCACGGATTCTCTCTATGATCTGCCTCTGGGACAGAACGTAGAAGGCTTCTGGTACAACAAGGCGCTCTTTGAGCAGGCCGGTATTGAGAAGGTTCCGGAGACCTGGGATGAAATGCTGGAAGATGCTCAGAAGCTTCTGGACGCAGGCATTCAGCCCTTTGCAGTCGGCGGTGCAGATCTCTGGCCCGCTACCCGTATCCTGAACGCTTATGTCATGAGAAAAGGCGGAACGGACTTCATGGACAAGGCTTATGCCGGCGAAGTGAAATACACAGACGAACCGCTGGTAGAGGCTGCCGCGATGCTGCAGGATATGGTAGAAAAAGGATACTTCGGCGTAGGCCCCACAACCGTTGATATGAACACCGCAGCCAGCATGGTTATGAACGGCGAAGCAGCCATCATCTATAACGGCAGCTGGTATGTATCCTCCCTGAACTCTGACGCAAACGGCGCAGGTCCGGACGGCGTTGGCTTCTTCAACATTCCGACCGTGGAAGGCGGCGTTGGAACCATTACCGAATACTCTGTGAACTGTGGTACCATCCTGGCACTCAGCAGCGCAAAATATGATGAAATCACCGATGGCTGGCTGGAATATTTCGTAACCCACGCCGGAAACTACGCAATGACCGAACAGGGTTCCTTCCGTGGTTATGTGATTTCCGAGATGCCGGAAGACGCCAGCAACTATACCAAGCTGGTAGCTGAAGAACTCGGCAAGGCAACCGGAAGCAGCGGATGGTTTGAGGCTGCCATGGACAGCGAGCTTTCTCAGATCGCTCAGGAAAATGTACAGTCTTTGATGAACGGCGATATGACACCGGAAGAATATGTACAGTCTCTGCAGGACATTTATGACGCTGCTCACTGATGAAAAAACATATGCAGATACCCGCATCGAACCCGTGATCCGCGGGAATCACATCATGACTGCTCAGATAGTTTTATGAACAAACGGAAGCGTGTCCGAACTCCCTCAAAGAGCGGACACGCTTTTTCTTTTAGAAAGGATGGGATCTATGAAAAATGTTCTGGGAAATAAAAAGGCGGTGTTCTGGTTTATCGCTCCCACTGCCATTTTATACAGCATCTTCGTAATACTGCCGGTTCTCTGGTCTGTCTACTACACCTTCTACAACGGAATGCCCGGAATCAAATGGGAATTCTGCGGGATTGACAATTACCTCCGGATTTTCAAGGACAAGAACTTTCTGAAGGCCCTGATCGTCAATGTCAAGTACATTGTCATCGTTACCACCGGACAGGTTTGTCTGGGCCTGTGCATGGCTCTGGTTTTCAAGTTCTGGCTGAAGCGGTTTGCCAGCCTGATCCGGACCATCGTCTTTTTCCCGGTGGTACTCCCCACCGTGGCCGTGGCGCAGCTTTTCGCGAAAATTTATGAAATTCAGCCCCATTACGGCCTTCTGAACAGTATTCTGGACGCTGTGGGACTGGATAAGCTGGTACAGCCCTGGATCGGTCAGGCCTCCACGGCTCTCGGCTGTCTTTCCGCCATGGATATCTGGACGGCAGTGGGATTTTATGCTATTATTTTCTATGGAGCACTCCTGGATATTTCCGATGATGTGATCGAAGCGGCCCGCATTGACGGCTGCAGGGCCATCCCGCTTTTCCGGATGGTACTGGCACCTCTGCTGCGGCCCATGATTATCACCTGTGTAATTTTCAGCTTTACCGGAACGGTGAAAATGTTCGAATCCGCCACAGCCCTGACCGGAGGCGGTCCCGGCGGCGCCACGAAGTCCCTGTCCATGTACATGTATGACACGGCCTTTACCTACAGCAAAACCGGCTACGGAAGCGTGATCGCCCTGATCATTTTCCTGATCTGCGTTGTTGGTTCGGACATCATCCGGAAATTCGAAAAACCCATTGACTGACTGGGAGGTGCACCATGACATTAAAAGCAAAGAAAAACCTGAAATCCATTGTGATCAAACTGATCATCCTTCTGATTGTCCTGATTGACGTTTACCCGCTTTTCTGGATGCTGACCGCTTCCTTTAAAGCTCCCGGCGAATTTGTCACCAAACCGGCTTATGCCCTGAACAGCGGCTTCTACATCCAGAACTATATTGAAGCCTGGACCCGCGGGAAAATGGCCCTGTTTTTCAAAAACAGCCTGATCAGTACCGTGGTTTCTCTGGTGCTGATCATCATTCTGACGGTGACCAGCTCCTTTGCCCTGACGAAAATGCGCTGGAAAGGAAGAACCTTTTTTGACCGGTATTTTGCCTTCGGAATCATGATTCCGGTGGCGACCTGTCTGATTCCCCTGTTCCAGATCTTTCACAAGATGCATCTGATCAACACCAGAGCCTGCCTGATTCTGGTGTACACGGCCTCCGGCATTTCCTTTTCCATTTATCTGCTCCAGAGCTACATGAAGTCTCTGCCGGATGAAATCCTGGAAGCCTCGGTGATCGACGGCTGCGGTATTTATTCCATGCTTGCGCGGATCGTGCTTCCGCTGTCCAAAAACGCCATTATTACCGTACTGGTTATCCAGTTCTTCTTCAAATGGAACGACCTGCTCTACTCCATGACCTTTATCAGCAGCACTCAGCTGAAGACCATTCAGACGGGACTGCTCTTCTTTGAGGACGAATTCGGTACCAAAGACTGGGGCGCGATCTTTGCCTCCGTCTCCATCTGCGTGGTCCCCATGCTGATCATGTACCTGTTTTTAAATAAAAAAGTCATCGAAGGTATGACCTCCGGTGCCGTGAAAGGATAAACCTATGGAAAACATTTATTACGGCTATGCGGAAAATCTCAGAAATTACATTAAGGAAAAGGTCCCTGCCCTTTTAAAGGAACCCAGAAGCTTTATTCACTATCCCTTCATCGATCCGGGCTCTGTCTATGACGGCAATGTCTGGGACTGGGATACCTACTGGTCTGTTTACGGCCTTCTGGGGATGATGGATTCCTTTGACCCGTCTTTTCAGGAAAAAATTCTGGTTCATGCCAGAGGCAATGTCCGGAACTTCCTGGATCATCAGCTTGAGGACGGCTACATTCCCATGATGATCGAGGTGAAGGACTGGCCGGAGCCTTATCTGAACATGAAGCATAAGGAAGGCGTTTTGATGAACATGCACAAGCCTTTCCTCTGCAGCCAGATCTGCCTGATTTCGGACTATACGAAGGATTATGAATGGGTTCACGGGGATCTGGAAAAGCTTGAGAAATACTTTGCATGCTATGATGCCAATTATTACTTTGAGAACTGCGGTCTCTACGTCTGGTGTGACGATATTATGATCGGCATGGACAATGACCCTGCCTCCTTTGGCCGCCCGAAGTTTTCCACTGCCAACATCTTCCTGAACAGCTTCATGGTTCATGAGCTGAACAGCATGGCGCAGATTCTGGAACAGTTCGGGCAGACAGAACGGGCTGCTCATTACCGCGGAAAATCCGATGCTCTGACAGCCGCTATCCAAGCGGAATGCTGGGATAAGCGCGATCAGTTCTTCTACTCTGTGGATGTCGATATCAGGACCCGGAAATTTGACTGGTTCCATGAGGGCCTGGGTGTATTCTGGAAAACCCTTCCCATTAAGATCCGGGTATGGTCCGGCTTTATTCCCATGTGGGCAGGCTTTGCCACCAGAGAACAGGCGGAAAGTCTGGTTCGTCACTGGAAGGACGATGCCACCTTCAACACCCCCTTTGGCATTACCACTCTGGCGAAGGACGAAAAAATGTTTGATCTCTCCGTTACCAACAATCCGTCAAACTGGCTGGGGCCGGTATGGCTGGTTGCCAATTATATTGTATTCCGGGGCTTTCTGGATTACGGCTTTCTGGAAGAAGCAGAGGACATGTGCTGCCGGACTCTGCGTCTGCTTGGGGAAGACCTGGAGAAAACAGGAAGTCTGCATGAATATTATAACCCCTTTAACGGGGAGCCCATTATGAACGGTGGGTTTATCAACTGGAATATTCTGGCGCTGAATATGGTAAAGGAGCTGGAAACCAGAAAGATCTGAGAAAAATTTTGCAAATACTATGCAGGAAATGGGCCAGGCACGCGCATATGCCGTCGGCCCTTTGCCGCATTAATAAGAAAGGAAGATGTAAAATGGAAGGAAAAATGAAAGTTGCCGTTATGACCGGTCCTCTGAAAATGGAATGGGAGGAACGGGACATCCCCCAGCCGGGTCCCGGCGAGCTGCTGATCAAGCTGGAGTACGTGGGTGTCTGCGGCTCTGATCTGCATTTTTACTCTGAAGGCCGTCTGGCAAACTGGGTTCCGGACGGACCTCTGGTTCTGGGCCATGAGCCCGGAGGCGTGGTTGTGGAAGTGGGTCCCGATGTGGAGGGCTTTGCCCCCGGCGACCGTGTGGCTCTGGAACCGGGCGTTCCCTGCGGCCACTGTGAAGACTGCCTCAAGGGCCATTACAACCTGTGCAAACATGTCAAATTCATGGCCATCCCCGGCGAGAAGGATGGTGTTTTCTCAGAATACTGCACCCATGCCGCCAGCATGACCTTCAAGCTGCCGGATAATGTCTCCACCATGGAGGGCGCTCTGATGGAGCCCCTGTCTGTGGGCATGCATGCCTGTGAGCTTTCCAATGCCAAAATCGGCCAGTCCGCCATCGTTCTGGGCTGCGGCTGCATCGGCCTGGTTACCATCATGTCCCTGCGTGCCAGAGGCATCACGGAAATCTACGCGGTGGATATGCTGGACAAGCGCCTGGAAAAAGCCAAAGAAGTGGGCGCGGTCAGAGTTTTCAACGGCAAAAAGGAAAGCATCGAGGAGTTTGCCAAAACTCTGCCCGGCGGCGGCGCGGATCTGGTATATGAATGCGCCGGGAACCGTTATTCCACCCTGCAGACCGCGAGACTGATCAAGCGAGCCGGCAAAATCACCCTGGTAGGCGTATCTCCGGAGCCGGTTCTGGAACTGGATATTGCGACGCTGAACGCCATGGAGGGCACCATTTACTCCGTATACCGTTACCGCAATCTGTACCCAACGGCCATTAAGGCAGTCAGCGGCGGACTGATTCCTCTGAAAAAGATTGTATCCCATGTTTTTGATTTCAAGGATGTGATTGAGGGCGTGGACTACAGCCTGAACCATAAGGATGAGGTTATTAAATCCGTCATCAAATTTTAATGAGCCAATCGCGAATGTTTTCGCCGATTTTGAGGTGCTGCGTCCCAGTGGAACGCGTTAAGCACCGATCACGGTGAATCGCATCAAAAAAGCGTAAGCACAGCAGCCTGTGCCTGCGCTTTTTTTGTCAGCCGCCCTGGAGGTACGCCGCCACCCCTGCGCAGATCGTTTCCGCCACCTTCTGCTGGTAGGCTTCTGTCTCCAACTTTGCCGCCTCCTCCGGATTACTCAGAAATCCGCACTCCACAATCAGCACGGCAGCCCTGGTCCGTTTCAGCAGGTAATAGGTGTCATTGGCCTTGATTGTCCTGGGCCTCTCAATGGCAAGTCCGGTATTCATGGCCTCCTGAATGCAGGCAGCCGCCTTTTCCCCCTCCGCGGAGTGTTCATAATAAAAAACCTGCGGTCCTTTCACGGAAGTATCGGTATAGCTGTTCTGATGAATGCTCACCGTCAGCGCCGGAGCCGTCTCATCAATGATTTTACAGCGATTTTTCATATCCTGCTGCTTTTTGTTTGCAGTGCTGTCGTCACAGAGAGCCGCATCTGTGGTTCTGGTCATGGTCACACTGGATCCATGGGCTTCCAGACACTCCTGAAGCTTTTTGGCAATGGCCAGGTTAATATCCTTTTCTTTCGTGCCGCCGGCACTTACCTTTCCCGGATCATCTCCCCCATGTCCGCTGTCCACCACAATCACGGCTCCCTGAAGAGCAGCCCAGGGATCATCCTCTCCCCCGACGGAGGCTGCTGCCAGGTATCCCCCCGCGCGTCCCACAAAAAAAGCGCCCAGAAGCAGAAGGGCCGTAACAAAAAATTCCGGCAGTTTTCGCTTCATACATTTCAACACTCCGAATATTTCTACATGTATAAGCAAAAGCTGCCGGAAATATACCATCCAACCTCGGCCTCAGACTCCCTGTCCGGATCCTGCAGGCGCTTTCCACAGTTCAGACAGTTCCGAAACCCAGGCTTTCTCCAGCGTGACTTCATCAGCCTCCAGGAAACCCACAAGCTGTTCCGGATCCCGGGCGCTTCCCACCGGAAAGACCTGGAAGGGCTGATGCAGCAGATACGCCGCGGACAGCGCCTGAAGGCTGTGCCCGGTTTCCTTTTGGATATCCAGAAGCTTCTCATATATTTTCAGATTCTGTTCAATCCAGTAGGATGCCTTTACCGATGGAGGCAGCATCTCCTCCGCCTTTCCCGGATCTGTCAGCTGTCCGTTTTGTACGCACACGCCAGCTCTTTTCAGCTTTTCAAAAAATCCCATGGCTGTGGACGAATAAGGGATCACCGGAACTCCGGTCTTCTGATGCCACGCAAATTCTTCGGCTGAAAAGGCCGCCAGGGTGGGATCCGCCTTTCTCTCTTCGGGCGAATTTAAAACGGCCAGGCTCCACTGATTGGAAACAGCCCAGGGACCGGGAACACCCCGGCTCTCCAGGTATGTTTTCGCCTGCCGGATCCGCTCCGGAGAATAATTGGAAATGCCATAATACCGGATCTTTCCTTCCTTCCGAAACCCTTCCAGCAGATCCATGATTTCCTCCACAGGCTTTTCCGGATCATCCCTGTGCAGCCAGTAAAAGTCAATCGTCTCCAATCCAAGCGAGCGCAGGCTTTCCTCCAGATCCTTTTTGACCTCTTCCCGGTTCACCCGGTTTCTTTCCGGATGAGCCAGATCATAATGACCGCCCTTGGTTGCAATGACCACCTGCTTCTGTACTCCCCTGGATCTCAGCCATTCTCCCAGAATTTTTTCACTGCTGTTTTCCGCGCCCGGAATCCAACGGCAGTAAACGTTTGCTGTATCAATAAAATTTCCTCCCGCTCTCACATAAGCATCCAGGATCCCAAAGGCCTGTTCCCGGTTCAGTTTTGCTCCAAACTGTCCGCCTCCCAGGCACAGATTACTGAGTTCCAGATCCGTATGAGCCAATACTTTATAATTCATTCTTTATAGCACCTCCAAAGAAAATTCTTTCGGATCTTTTCTGTAAAAGAGCATTCTCCACTCTGCCTCCCTCACCGGCTCAAAATGCAGGGCGGAACACACCGTACAGACATCCGGCTCATGCCGGTTCAGAATCGCGGCGGAAACCGCGCCGCAGACTTTGCCGGATCGGTCTTCTGCCACGATTTTTCTGGCCGGATCACTTTCCGCGCAGTCCTGAATCCGGAAATCCGTTCCGGAGATTTCCGGCAATACCCGGTAAGTCAGAACCAGACAATTCCCTGGAAACTCCCATCCCTCTCTTTCCGGAAAGCTCTGATCCGAAAGTCTTTCCTGTTCACAGCTCAGAATCTGCAGGGTATGCTCCTGCCCGGTCACCGGATGGACAAAGGACAGCTCTCTTTCTCGTTCTCCCTCCTTCACTGAAAAGCGCAGGCCGAAAACCGAAACCGGATTTTTCCGAAATTCAAAGGACAGGGACCGGATTTCCGGTCTGCTCTTCGTCCCCCATGGAAAGGCTGTCTTTACAAAATACCAGCCAAACTGCCGGTCGCATCCGAAGGCCTCCATCAGCTCTTCCGCTTCCAGGTCAATCTGTTCCCGTTCTTCCCCACAGGGATGCCAGGCCGTGCCGCACATGTCTTTTCGTTCCAGTTCCCTTCCGTTTACCTTTGCGGTTACCCGGAAGTCCAGAGAAAAGGGGCTTTCCTGTTCCATCTGTTCATATTCCTCATGGGTGAGAGGCGAAAGCCTCCGTTCCGAATTCCATTTTTCCAGAAAAGCCCGGATCTCCCGGGTCGGAATCCGGATGCAGAAAATCACTGCCAGGCCCCCGGTACAGGAATAGACCGCCGGAAGACGCCACAGCTTCTGATCCCATTGAAACTCCTTTTCCACCGGAATTTTCCTACCGGGGCGCTCCCCTTTTGCGTGCCCCCAGAAATTCCCCTCAAAGTAAACCTGATATTCTTTCTCCATATTCCAATCCCCTGCCTTTCTTTCTCCCCGATTCGGTTTTCCTGTCTGTTTCGCACCTTCACAAATCGGCGCCTACAGCCTCATCCGCAGGCCTTTCGCCTTGTCCGGAAGCAGGTTATACAGCTGCCAGAATCAGGTCATACAGGATTACCACCACCAGTGCCGGAAGCATGTTTCCCACCCGGAATTTCTTTCCGAAGGACAGGTTGGCGCCCACGCAGAATATAAGCATATTCCCCACAAAGGACATATCCGCGATAATCTGCTCCGTCAGAATCGGCTGCAGCGCCCCGGCAAAAAGGGTAATGCCGCCCTGCCAGATTCCGATTGGAACGGCAGAAAACAACGCTCCTTTTCCATAGGTGGAAGCAAAAACCACAACAATTACCCCATCCAGAACCGCCTTGGCATACAGCATGGACGCGTCTCCGGTGAGTCCGTCCTCCAGGGCCCCCACAATGGCCATGGCTCCCACACAGATCACCAGAGAGGTGGCCACAAAGCCTTCCACAAACCGGTTATCATTCTGCCCTCCGAAACGTGCCTTCAGCCACTCTCCGAAGCCTTCCATTTTCTGCTCAATATCAATCCACTCTCCAGCCAGAGAGCCGATCACCAGGGACGCGATCATCAGCATGGTTCCGCCTGTTTCCAGACTGCTTCCATTGACCTGAAACATCCCCTTCAATGCGCCTGCTGCCCCGATAAACATGGTGCAGAGTCCCAGAGCCTGCATCAGAATCTGCTGATACCGCTCCTTTAATCCATTTTTCAGAAACAGCCCCAGACCTCCTCCCAGCAGGACTGCCGCAATATTTACAATGGTTCCTGTTCCTCTCATCTTCGTATATCCTTCCTGATCTCTGTCGTAATCTCCCGAAGCTGCCCTTTCTCAGTCAAAAAACGGCTTCCAGTTCTCATCCCGATATGCCGCGAAACACATGCGGATCTGCTCTTCATTGCACTTTTCTTCTGCCAGAAGCGGCAATTCCTCTTCCGAAAAATAAGCCGTTTCCATAGTTTCGCTGTTTTCCCGGAAGCTTCCGCCCTGTACACTGCACAAAAGAAATATTTTACAGACTCCATAGGCATATCTGGGAAGGTTGTGTTTATTCCGGTCTTCCACCGCAAGAATCCGTTCCGCCGTCACCAAAAGTCCGGCCTCCTCCCAGACTTCCTTTTCCACATTTTCCTTAATCGAGGTATTCACATCCACCCAGCCGCCAGGCAGGGACCAGGTTCCATTTTTCTCATGGACCAGCAGAATTTTCCCCTGATCATTAAAGATTGCTCCGCGGGTATCCAGCTTGGGAGTCTGGTATCCGGTTTCATTGCAGAATAAATCCCTTACGGTCTTCAGAGGCTGGTCTGAGAGCCTGCTCATCATCAGCGCCGCAATCTCCCGGATCCGCTCATACCGTTCCCGGTCATAGACATCTTTTCCATAATAAAGGCCGCTCTGGGCAAGGCTTTGAAGCTCAATGATCCAGTCCAGCCATTGATTCTCATTTGCCATTTCCTTGATCCTTTCTTCCGGGCCGGGATCTGCTCCGCTTCCCTTCCTTGGGACAGCTCCTCCGTCCCCGGTATTTTCGCTTTCGTTTTCCGAAGCGTCTCCTCCATTCCCCGGTGTTCTGCTTCCATTCTCTGCAGACTCCATTTTCTCCCGGGATACCTGATTGACCGCCCTCTTCAGCCGCTGCATATACTCTGAAAACCGGACCTCCTCCGTTCCATAGGTCATCTGAAGCTCATACTCCAGCGGCAGCCAGGTCGAAATATCCGCCTCATTATGCTGAATCAGCGCCTCCATCTTATCCAGTGCCTTATAAATTTTTGCTTCCACAGATTCCAGCGCCTCCATTTCCGCAAACAGCTCCGTAAGCTCTCTGCGGTACGGCTCCGGAAGGGTTTTCAGCCATTTCGTAATCTGGGCGCTTTCTGCTTTCTCATCGCTGTCTTTCTTCAAAAACGCCGGAATATCCCCGGTAAATGCCTCTCCCATATCATGAAACAGGCACATTTTCATGACCTTGTCCATATCCGCTTCCGGAAATTCGTCCTTCACAAAACAGGCCATCAGAGCCAGCCGCCAGCTGTGCTCTGCCACACTTTCCCGTCTTCCGGAAGAGGTCCAGGAATGGCGGGTATTCTTTTTCAGATTCTCCGCCAGGTCCATGATTTCCAAAAATTTCGCAGTCTCCATGCGTTCCTCCTTGTCCGCCGATCCCAGGACTTTTGATCCGCCAGGTCTCTCCGTTTTTCCTTTCTGCCCTTACCCGTGCAGCCGTGCCTTATAATACAGCGGCGACATTCCATAGTATTTTTTGAACCGTTTGCTGAAATGATACGCATCCTCATAACCCACGGCTGCCGCCACATCCTGAACGCTGCATTCCGGCGATTTGTCCAGAATTTCCCTGGCTTTTTTCATTCGAAGGCTGATCAGATAATTGATGGGCGTATCTCCGGTCTCGCTTTTAAACAGTTTGGAAATATAGTAGGGACTCAGATACATATTCTCAGCAATCTGATCCAGGGAAATCTTCTCCCGGTAATGCGTTTCCATATAATCCGTAATTCTCTGAATCACGTATTTCTTATTTACCGATTTGAATTCACACTGGACAGCGCGTTTCTTTTTCTGTACCTCTTCTACCTCCTGCTCCTGCCTCCGAAACCGCTCGATCAGGCACAGAACCTGAATCAGATAGGATTTCAGCATGAAATATTTCCCAATTTCACAGGAATTGGCCTCCGCCTCAATGGCTCCGCACAGCTCAAAAAGTTCCTTTTTCAGTATTTCCGGAGGCCGGGCAATGATCTGATAATCCCGAAACAAAGGCAGATAACCTTTCGGGCAGTTGACATACTCCACATCGGTAAACGCAAGATAGCACTCCTTCGCCGGACTGACCGGATCTGCCAGGCATCGGTGATGGGTCCCCGGGTTGAGAACCAGAAAATTTCCTTCCTCTGCCACATATTCCCGCCCTTCGATGATATAGCGGCTCTTCCCTTTCAGGACAATCACAATTTCCACAAAATCATGGCAATGCTCCATGTTATCCTCTGTTCTAAGGTGAACATAAGAATATAAGAACTTCGGATTCAAATCCGAATACGTCATATCACAGGATGTTATACACATATTCTTCCTTCTTTCCGCCAGACACGCAGGTGTTGCATACAGGTTCTTCCTTTTCCTTCATACGCACAGATCTCTGAACATGATCCTCTGCTAAGTATACAATATTGCACATCTAAAGTACAGAAAATTACATTCCTCTTTGGAAAGAAAATTCTATAATGGGGGATAACAAAACACTTTGGAGGGATGTCACATGACAAAGAGTATGACTTCTGGGAATCCGGCAAAATTGATTTTTCTGTTTTCCCTGCCATTAATTATCGGAAACATTTTTCAGCAGTTTTACAGCATGGCTGACACGTTAATCGTCGGACGCACCGTTGGAGTGAACGCTCTGGCTGCCGTCGGGTGTACCGGGAGCCTGTCTTTTCTCATACTTGGATTTGCCAATGGATTTACCTCCGGCCTGTCCATCATCACAGCCCAGCGCTTCGGTGCCGGTGACAGCGAAGGCGTGAAACGCAGCTTTGCCGCCAGTCTGGTTCTGAGCGCCGCCACAGCGCTGCTGATGACGGTTCTGGCTGTCTTTCTGGCCCGCCCGGCCCTGGAACTGCTTCAGACGCCTGCGGAAATCATTGACGATGCCGAAACCTATATCCTGATCATTTTCTATGGAATTTCCGCCAGCGTGCTCTTCAACTTTGCCTCAAACATGATGCGCGCCCTGGGCGACAGCCGGGTCCCCCTGTATTTTCTGGTTTTCGCCTGCTTCCTGAACATTCTCCTGGATCTGGCCCTGATTCTGGTCTTTCACCTGGGTGTTGCGGGTGTGGGAATTGCCACCGTTTTTTCCCAGCTGGTTTCCGGAATCTGCTGCTTCGTCTACATTCTGAAAAAGCTGCCCGCCTTTCGGGTGGAACGAAAGCATTTTCAGCTGGACCGCAGGGAAATCCTGCGGCATTTCAACATCGCTCTGCCCATGGCCTTCCAGTCCTCCATCATTGCCATCGGTGCCCTGACACTGCAGTCGGCCCTGAACAGCCTGGGAGCCTTATCTGTGGCGGCCTACACGGCTTCCCAGAAAATTGACACCATTGCCACCCTGCCAGTCAGCTCCTTCGGCTCCGCCATGGCAACCTACGCAGCGCAGAATTACGGAGCGGGCAAAATTGACCGGATCAGAAAAGGCGTCTTTCAGTGCATCTGCATGTCCGTCAGCTTCAGCCTGGTGATGGGCGCGGTCAATGCGGTCTTCGGAAGCAGCCTGGCATCCATCTTTGTCAGCAGCGCGGAAACAGAGGTTCTTTCTCTGTCCAAAACATACCTTACCGTCAACGGCTCCCTCTACTGGGTTCTGGCACTGCTGTTTATTTACCGGTTTACTCTCCAGGGGCTTGGAAACGGGCTCGTGCCCACCATCGCAGGTATCATGGAACTGATCATGCGCGCCTTTGCCGCTCTGATTCTCGTAAGGCTGGCAGGCTTCACCGGCGCGTGCTTCGCCAACCCACTGGCCTGGATCGGAGCCTGCATTCCTCTGGCAATCGCCTATTATGCATCCATGCGCCGGATGGCCAGAGCTTCCTGGACAACTGCATAACGGGTTAGGATTCAGCCTTCCGCCGCAGCTTTAATGGTCATCCCTGCGCAAATGATCGCTTTCTTTTGCCGGACAAATATGGTAAACTCAAAGAAAAGAAATATTATTCCGGAAAAGAGAGGGACGCGTTATGAAAACAAAAAAACTGCTTTTTTCACTGCTGTTCACCTTCTGTCTGATCTGGTCTGTCGGATTGTCTGTCCGTTCTGACGCCCGGGCAGAAGAGACCGGTACAGCGAAGAGTTCCGTACAGACCCGCATCTTCCTGAATCCTCTGTATAAGGATGTCCTGGACGAGAGCATTTTCCGGCAGAAAGAGGCTGCCGATTCTTCCCCGGTTCCCAGAACGACTTATGAGACCGACAAAAACGTTCTGGTCTCAGCTCTGCGCAGAGCCATGGAAAACCGGCAGCAGACCCTTACCTTATACTATCAGTGCTCTTCCGAACTGTCCTTTGAGGAATTTGACAGCTGGATTACCGAGGCCAAGAAAGAAACCGGTGTCTGCACCCAGGGGGATTACCTGCTTTACCATGTCTGCGGTGGTTCCATGCGCATGTTCTATTCCTTCGAAAACGGCACCTATTATTACACTCTCACGGCCGGTTTTATATATTCCACCACCGCTGAACAGGAAAAAGCCGTGACAGCCAAAGTAAAGGAGGTTCTGAACAGCCTGGGGATTTCCGCAATGGAGAATGACTATCAGAAAATCAAGGCCATTTATGATTATGTCTGCAGCCATGTTACCTATGATTACACCCATCTCGAGGACAACAGTTATCTGCTGAAATATTCCGCTTACGCGGCCCTGATAAACGGAACCTCTGTCTGCCAGGGCTACGCTTCCCTGCTGTACCGCCTTCTGCAGGAATCCGGTATCGACTGCAGGGTCGTCAGCGGTATCGGAGCCGGCGGCCCCCACGGCTGGAATATCGTAAAGCTGGGGAACTCCTACTATAACGTGGACAGTACCTGGGATGCCGGGGCTGGCAGCTATTCCTGTTTTCTGAAGTGCAATGCGAATTTCCCGGATCATGAACGCTCCCCGGAATACAATACCGCCGACTTCAACAGGGAACATCCCATGGCTGCTTCCGATTATGTCGGGAAAATCTCCACCCTTACCCGGGACAGTCTTATCTACACCATTACAGAAGAGCGCACGGCCACGGTTACCGGATACACGGGATCGCCGGTGGATGTGGTGATTCCCGCCTCTGTGGACAGCATACCGGTTACAGCGATTTCCGGCAGTGCATTTTATAACTGCCAGTCTCTCCGAAGTGTTTCCCTTCCTGCCTCCCTCCGGAAAATTGAAGACGGAAGCTGTGAAGGGGAATCCTCCTCCAGTGCTTTTGGATACTGTAAAAAACTGACAACCGTCACCGTCCCGTCCGGCGCACAGCTGTCTTACATCGGAAGCGGGGCCTTTGTCGGCTGCAGTGCCCTTACCGGGATCACTCTGCCCGATGGTCTGGACACCATTGGCAGCCAGGCCTTTGCATTCTGCCCGGGTCTGACTGAGATTACCATTCCCGCATCTGTCACGGAAATATCAGCGGATGCTTTTGAGGATGCCTCCGGCAGTCTGGTCATCCATGGAGAAACCGGCTCCGCGGCCGAAGCCTTTGCCGAAAACAGCAATCTCTCTTTCCAGGACCCGAACCTGGAGATTCCGCTGAGCAAGTGTACTTTCTCCACGATTCCGGATCAATATTATACAGGAAAAGCTCTCAAGCCTGAACTGACCATTACGTATAACGGCAAAACGCTGGAAAAAGATACCGACTATACGCTCACCTGGGAGAACAATGTCAGGCCCGGTACCGCGGCGGCAGTCGTCACCGGGAAGGGCATCTACACCGGTTCTGTCCGGAAATCCTTCAAAATCAAGAAGTATACCACCCCGCCCAAGGGAACACAGATCAAAGACAGCGCCAGCGGCGCCTATTACAAAATCAAAACCGCCGGCACCTCCGCAAAAGCGACCGTAGAGTATGTAAAGCCGGTCAATGCGAAAAAAACTTCGGTGAAGATTCCGGCAACCATTGTCGTAAACCACGTCACCTGCAAAGTGACCTCCGTTGCCGCCAATGCCTTTAAAAACAACAAATATCTAAAATCCGTCTCCATTGGAAGCAATGTCACCTCCATTGGAAAGAATGCGTTCTATGGCTGCAAAAAGCTCACAAAGGCAGTCATCGGGAATAAGGTGACGGCCATTGGCTCTTCTGCCTTCAGCGGATGTTCCAGGCTGTCCACCCTTACCATTGGCTCCAGGGTTGCCGCCATCAGTTCCAGTGCCTTTTACAAGTGTACGGCATTAAAGAAGGTGACCCTTCCCGCCAGCCTGAAAAAGATCGGAAGCAAAGCCTTTTATGGCTGTAAAAATCTGAAAACAATTACAATCAAATCAAAAAACCTGACCTCCAAAACGGTTGGAAGCAAAGCCTTCACAGGAACCTACAGCAAAGCTTCTGTGAAAGTACCCTCCGGTAAAGGAAACGCGTACAAGAAATTGCTGATCTCCAGAGGGATCAGCAGCAAAGCGAAATTCACGAAGTAGTCAGGAAACACGAAAAGATTCCAGAATAAAATTCAGAAAGACCCTGCTGGCTGCCGGCAGGGTTTTTCTGTTTTTACAGGCAACCGCTACGGTACGCTCCACTGCCGGTTCAATGGGTCTGATCACACAGGATCTGGCCTGGTTCTGAACCACCAGCTTATAGAGAATCGATACCCCAAATCCCTGCTCTACCATGGTCATAATCGAATAATCATCATAGACCCGGTACTGAATATCCGGCTTCAGTCCTCTCTTCTCATATGCATTCAGCGGTACGCTCAGTTCTCCTTCATCCAGCAGGATATTGGGGCAGGCCGCAAGCTCCTCCAGAGTCACCGCTTCCTTTTCTGCCAGAAAATGATCCTTTGGCAGCACTGCAACCATTTCATCCTGATACAGCGGAAGCTTCTCCAGGCCATTCACCGCATCCGGATTCACAAATCCAAAATCTACCCGGCCTTCTCTGATCCACTGACCAATATTCGTATACTCACCCTGAAACAGTTCGAACTGCACAGCAGGATACTGCTCCTTAAATTTCTTCATCAGCCCCGGCAGCCAGTTCCGGCTGACGCTGGTGAAGGAGCCGATCCGCACCTTGCCGCTGTGCAGCCCCTGCATTTCCCGGTATTTCTCCTCCAGCTCCCGATGGGCGTTGCAGACGGAACGGATATAGGGAAAATATTCTTCTCCGTCTGCCGTCAGCGTCACGCCGTTCTTCCCTCGCAGAATCAGAACGGCAGACAGCTCCGCTTCCAGCGTATGTACCATCTGGCTGACGGCTGACTGCGTATAGTTCAGCTCCTGGGCAGCTCTGGTAAAGTTTCCGCTTTCCACAACCTTTACAAAAACCTCATACCGATTCAAAGAATCCCTCTTTTCTTTTACTATAAGTTGTCCTAATAGTTTTATTATAATAATTCGTTAGACTGATTTCAAGAAGCAGGATAAAATGATGTTGGGGTGCTTAACGCGTCCCAGTGGGACGCGGTAAGCACCGACCGCAGCGAAGCAAAGACGCGCAGCACGAAAAAATCGACGGAAGGCGCATTCTGATGCGCAGAAAAACACAAAGGAATTCAGAAATGAGGGAAGGATTATGAGAAATGAAAACAAAGTCTGGTTTTCCAGGGGGCTCCGCGACGGGGTCCCCATATCCCTGGGGTATTTTGCCGTGGCCTTTACTCTTGGGATCGCCGCAAAAAATGCCGGTTTCACCGCCTTTCAGGCCATGCTGGCGAGCCTCACCAACAACGCCTCCGCCGGAGAATTCGCCGGCTTTACGCTGATCGCCGCCGGAGCCAGTTATCTGGAGGTCGCCGTGATGGAGCTGGTGGCCAATGCCCGCTATCTGCTGATGTCCTGCGCCTTAAGCCAGAAGCTCTCCCAGGATACCTCCCTGCTTCACCGGCTTCTGATCAGCTTTGATGTCACTGATGAGATTTTCGGCGTTTCCATCGCTGTCCCCGGGAAGCTGAATCCTTTCTATATTTATGGAATTATCCTCATCGCTGCCCCGGGCTGGGCCGTTGGCACTTATCTCGGTGTTCTGATGGGAAATCTGCTCCCGGCCAATGTTGTCCGCGCCCTCAGTGTGGGCCTCTACGGCATGTTTCTGGCCGTGATCATTCCACCTGCCAGAAAAAGCCGGATTCTGGCCGGCGTCATTTTGATTTCCATGGCAGCCAGCTTTGCCTTCACAAAGCTTCCGCTGTTCTCCGGCCTGTCCGCCGGTACCCGTACTATTTTACTGACCGTTCTCATCGCCGGTGCAGCGGCGGTTCTTTTCCCGGTCAGAGAGGAGGAACCCCATGAGTCATAATATTTACCTGTATATTCTGGTCATGGCGTCCGTCACCTACCTGATCCGGATGCTGCCCCTGACCCTGATCCGACGCGAAATCAAAAACCGGACCATCCGTTCTTTCCTGTACTATGTCCCCTATGTAACTCTGGCGGTCATGACCTTCCCGGCCATTCTCTCGGAAACCGGCAGCCTCTGGTCTGCATGGGCAGCGCTGATCACCGGAATCGTCCTGGCCTGGATGGGCAAAAGCCTGCTTCAGGTATCCGTCACCGCCTGTCTGGTAGTATTTCTGCTGGAACTGTTTCTTGTCTGAACAGTTCTGCCAAATCCTCTGATATGAGCCAAGGGACATTTAAAGAGTACAGAGCATGGAAAAATCGATGGATGGCTCATTTATCGGACAGCCCCTGATATTGACATAAAGTGAGAAAGGGGCCTGTCCTTCCGGACAGACCCCTTCCCTTTGTTTGAAGGCTTTGTTTTGATTCATTGCTGCATTGTATCTGTTCAGTACCACAGATACGCTGCATTTTCAGTTACCTGTATACTTCAGGAGTACATCCCACACGCTGGAACGTTCAAAGCCCAGCTTCCAGGCGGCGACACCACCCAGACCGTGCTCCTGTATCAGTTTTGCCTTCTCTTCCAGAGAGGCCTCATTTTCCAGCCAGATCTGGCAGAAATATCCTTCTCCGTCCGTGAACTCCGCATAATCCTGAGACGTCTCTTCATCCCAGGACGCTGTGGCCCCGTTTTCGGAAATCAGGTACTCTGCCGTATCCATCCCATAGGCATTGCTGATGACATTTCCCTGACTGTCCGTCTGCCACAGACGTGTATAAAACGGAACGCCAAGGACAATCTTCTCAGCCGGAACTCCGGCTGCCAGCGTGTTCTCCACCCCTGCCTTCACAAACGGAAGGGAGGCCACGGAGCCCGCATCAGAGCCGACATAATGTTCATCATAGCCCATAATAATCAGATAATCAACAACTTCACTCTGTTCCTTTCGGTGATAGTGCGTATTGAAGTCCATGGGCACCGGAACATCCACCGACAGCACCACACCGTTTTTCCGGCATTTCACCGATAATTCCCGCAGAAACTGAAGATACGCGTCTCCTGCCTCCTCCGGTATCGCCTCAAAGTCGATGTTGATTCCATCCAGGTCGTAGCGAATCACTGCTCCCATAAGCTGGTTGATCAGATTCCGTCTGGAGCTTGTATTAGCCAATACGGTGGTGGTGTCGATCTCGGTGCTGAAATTATCCACCAGCGCCCAGACCTCCAGCTTCTGCTCATGGGCCGCTGACACATAGTCCGGATTTGCCAGAGAGGAAATCTCTCCGTCATTGCTGATAATTGAGAACCATGTGGGGGAAATGGTATTAACGCCCTTTACCTCTGCAATATCCTGCAGCAGACTGTAGTTGGACTCCTGGCTGGTCACCTGGTGCCATACCATGTTTATCTTGTAGTCCTTCTGAACACCTGTGTATTCCGGTTCCCGGAAATCGGTCGTCAGGGTTTCCGTATAGAGACTCCCCAGGCGTTTGTTCCGTATATAGCCAATGTAGCCGTCGTGCGTCACAACCTTGGACCAATCCTCCATCTGTTCCAGCACAGTCACTTTATCGCCCTTGGATACATCGGTCAGAATGGGGCTCTTAATGCCTCCCAGCGTCCGTACCACGGTTTTCTTCTTCACTTCCGCTCTGGTAACATCTCCATAACGGTACGTAAGAACAACCCTGGCCGGCTCCTGGTAAATCTCGTAATCCAGCGCCGTATACTGCTTCACGAAATCTGCGGCAATATAGGCCTGGGATCCGTTCGCCTTCACAATCACATAGTCCGTTTCCTGGCTGTCGCCGGACACGGAATAGCTCTTCTCCTCTGCCTGGGCCTCAATGATGTCCGTAGGTGTGGTATAAACCATCAGATTCGCGTTTGCATCCCAGTAGAAACGGTCATTCAGGTACTCTTTGACAACCTCATAGTTCAGATAGGCGATTCCATCCACCAGAATCCCTTTCTGCTCAAGAAGCTGATCCTGCAGAACCAGTGCCATCTCTCCATCACCGGATACTCCGAAATACTCTGCACTCTCCACCCGCTCGTCCGTGGGAGTATATTTCTCCACAACCCTGCTGACGATCCCGATAACCCCTATAATCAGTATCAGAATCAGAACTGCCAATATGACCGGTACGGTCTTTTTCTTCATGTAATGTACCTCCCCTGTGTTTTCTTAAGTTACTCCCTCCAACCTTCTGCCTTCCCGCAGTTTCAGATGCCTGGCATCTGCGTTCATTATAACATATCCTCTATCCGTTTGACGACCTCTTTCGACATTTTTTCCTGTATGGTTTTTCCAAAAATTTTTTGAGGGGGCTTTTTCCAAAAGGAGGTTAGTTCTTTTCCACATGGTCAAATCCAATACCGAGTATTTCTCCTTCGTCATCACGGATATAATCACGCATATAGCTGCACTCCTCACCGGTAGAACAGGCTCTGGCAATCTGACGTGGGTTACTGGGGCGTCCGTCCAGCCAGAGCCGGATTCCTTCCCGGTAATATGCCTGCAGTTCCTGGCAGAGTGGATCCGGTTTATTCCGTTTTGCTCTTTTAATGTGATTCACTTCCCTTCGTGGGCCGATCTTCCTTTCGGTGCTGTGATATATTATTTCAGCCCTTTTTCCAGAGAAAATGACCTTTGATTCAAGACATTGGCGATGTCCGGAAACATTCGCCGGCTCAGAAGCTTCCTGCATCCAGGTAACTGCAGTCTGCCATTTCATTTTTCATAACTCGGGGGGAGGGTACGTATGGTGATGCTTGAATGGAATATCTGCGAAGAAATTCGCATAGAATAAAGAAGTATTCTTTAGAAATCAGCCATTTTCTCTTAGTGACAATTATATAGAACCAGGTTCAAAAATGTAAGTTTTATTTTTGCAAAAACAAAATTTTTCATCGACATTATTCGACATCTCTTTGCACTTCACAGAGGCAGATACTTCCAGAAGATTTTTTTCAGACATCTTTACATTCAGGTCTTTTTCGTTATATAATATGAGCCAAGGGACAAATGGACATGAAAATCCATGCTTGCATGGATTTTCATGTCTATGGGGCCCGCAAAACATGAGCGAATTGTGAATGATAACCTATACCATTCGATAGGATGTGAAAAAATGAAAATAGAAAAAATCAACGACAATCAGATACGATGCACCCTTACCAAAGAAGATCTGGCCACCCGGGAGCTGAAGCTCAGTGAACTGGCTTACGGAACAGAAAAAGCAAAATCTCTTTTTCGCGATATGATGCAGCAGGCCGCCTATGAATTTGGCTTTGAAGCCAATGACATCCCTCTGATGATCGAAGCCATTCCACTTTCTCCGGAATCCATCATTTTAATTATCACCAAAGTAGAAGATCCTGAGGAACTGGATACCCGTTTCGCCAAGTTTGCCCCGGCGAATCCCGGCAGTGAACCGCCTGCCAACTCCCCCATCCCCACAAAGATGGAAGGAGCGGATGATATCCTCGGTCTGTTTAATAAGCTCCATGAAGCCCATAAAAAAGCAGCAGAGCAGCCCAAAGACACCCCCAAAAAGGACAACGCTCAGGAGGAAGTACCTTTCAATCTGACCCGTCTTTACCGCTTTGCGGACCTGGATACCGTGATCCGCGCCGCCCATGTGCTGGAAAAGCATTATCAGGGTGTCAATACTTTGTATCACGACTCCGGAGCAAAAGAATATCACCTGATTATCAGCAAATCCGACCATACTCCTGAGGAGTTCAATAAAATCTGCAACATCCTCTCTGAGTACGCCGCCAACATCAAGTACGTTCCGGGTATGAACGCGTTCTACGCAGAACACATGGAATGCGTCATCGAAGGATGCGCCCTTCAGAAGCTGGCATCGCTGGCATGAGCAGGCATATCCTTTATCATCAGACATGGAAAAAGAACAGGTTAAATGCCCTGTTCTTTTTTGCGGATTTCTATTCGATTTCTGCCCCAGCGGAGTTTATTTTGTCTCCTGAGCCTCCAGAAATGCGTTTACTCTGGCAACCAGCAGATCCGGGTCAATGCCATGTACGATAGCAGCTTCTTCCAGGCTCTCTCCCTGTGCGGACGGACATCCAACGCAGTGCATGCCGCCTGCCATCAATACTGCAGCCATATTCGGATCTGTATTCAGAATTTCGCCAATAATCATATCCTTTGTAATCTTCATCCCTGATTCAACCTCCTTTTTTGCTCAATCTGCTCCTATTATAATACGATTCCCTCCAATATGCAAGGCACTTCCCATGGAAAATCCACAGGAAACCGGAACCAGGGATACGAATTCTTCCTCTTTTTACAAATATTTCACTTGTAATATGAAACCAAATGTATTAGAATGATTAAAAGGTTTGGTCACAGACTTTAGACCTAAAACATAAGGAGGATAAATACTATGGCATATGTAATTACCGATGATTGTGTAGCTTGCGGTTCCTGCGCAGCTGTATGTCCGGCTGAAGCGATCAGCGAAGGCGATGGCAAATACGTAATCGATGCTGATGCATGTCTGGATTGCGGTACCTGCGAAGCAGAATGCCCGAACGAAGCTATCAAACCCGAATAATGAATGCGAAAACAGGGATGCTGCATGGATTGATTCTTTGCACATCCCTGTTTTTCTGTTCTTTACCTGATGTTCTTTACCCGCTGTTCTTTATCTGATTCCCGCTTTTATTTCCCGAAAAAAAGAAATTTTCGTTTTCTGGGTTCTTCCTCTGTCCTCTCTCTGGACGCCGCCACCAGCTTATGCTTTTTCTGGTGAGCCCGGATGCTTTCATCCAGCTGCCGGTACCTGGCTTCATCCCTCTCCTCCCGGAGCTGCATCAGCACATCCATCCCTTTCAGCACCGAATCGGAAATCCGGTCCTCCAGCTCCTGATTATTTTCCTGAAGAGTCTGTCGGAATACATTTTCCATAATGGATTCAAAACTGGCCAGCTTGTCCAGATTGACTCCCAGTTTCAGCAGCTCCATGCTGTCCTTTCCGGTCAGAACCTGCTCCTGCCCGGCATCTGCGTTTCTCTCCGCTTCTGCGTCCCTTTTCTCTTCTGCACCGGTCTTTCGGTTGGCTTCCGTATCCGTCTTTTTCTCTGCCTCCGGCCTTCGCTCTGTTTCCGCGTCCGTCTTTTTCTCTGCCTCCGGCCTTCGCTCTGCTTCCGCGTCCGCTTTTTTTCTGACCCCAGTCTCCTCCGGCGCTTTTTCCTCTCCGGCTTTCCGCTTTTCTCTTTCCTCTGTTTCCTTTTTCTCCTGCTGTGACAGTTTTTCCTCCAGATGAATCATGGCATGATCCAGGTTCTTCATCTCCCGCTTCCGGATCTCCGGAAGCAGCACCTTGATCGCCTTCAGCTGGACTCCTCTTTCTTTCAGTTCCTTGATATTCTGGAAGGTCCGAATATCTTCCTCGGTATAGTAACGGTGTCCCAGCTCCGTTCTGGAAATAGGAAGCCCCAGCTCCTCCTCCCAGTAACGGAGTACATGCGCCTCCACAGCTACCTTTGCGGCTGCGTCGGATATCAGATACCGTATTTCCTCCATGCTCTCCCCTCCACAGCAAATTTTGTTGCGATTCGAAATCCGTCCTCACCGGACTCCGGTATCCTCATTTTATCACATCTGCCGGGGTTTGAGTATGAAAACATATCGCAGGAAACGACAGCGATCACCCTGTTTCTTCAGTTTCCTCCATGTACCGCAGCCGAATCCCTTCCTTCAAAGCAGAAACCATTATTTCTTCATATTCGCAAACTTCGTATAGTTCGGCAGCCATACCAGCTCAACGGTACCGATGGGGCCATTACGCTGTTTGGCAATAATAATTTCCGCAATTCCTTTTTTATCCGTATCATGATTATAGTAATCATCCCGGTAAATAAACATCACCACGTCCGCATCCTGCTCGATGGCTCCGGATTCACGCAGATCCGAAAGCATGGGCCTGTGATCCGGTCTTTGCTCCACCGCACGGCTGAGCTGGGACAGGGCCACCACCGGAACGTTCAGTTCACGGGCCACTTCCTTTAAGGATCGGGAAATATCGGAAATTTCCTGCTGCCTGGAATCTGTCTTTTTGCTTCCGGTCATGAGCTGCAGGTAGTCAATAATGATGATACCGAGATTGTGCTCAAGCTTATATTTCCGGCATTTGGATCGGAGTTCTCCGATGGAAATACCCGGCGTATCATCGATAATCAGATTCGAACGGCCGATGATGCCTGCTCCTTCGATCAGCTTCCCCCAGTCCTCATCCGTCAGATTACCGGTACGCAGAGACTGAGAATCCACGCGGGATTCCAGGGAAAACAGGCGGTTTACAAGCTGCTCCTTGGACATTTCCAGACTGAATATGGCCACGGTCTGATTGCATTTAAACGCCATATGCTGAGCAATATTCAACACAAAAGCCGTCTTTCCCATGGAGGGACGGGCGGCAATCAAAATCAGATCTGAGGGCTGGAAACCGGAGGTTTTATAGTCCAGATCCACAAAGCCCGTGGGAATTCCTGTAACACTCCCTTTATTTTTAGAGGCTGCCTCGATACGGTCCAGGGCATTCAGCACCACCTGCTTGATGGGCACAAAATCCCCGCTGGAACGCTTTTGTACCAGATCGAAAATCTTTTTTTCCGTATCCTCCAGGATGTCCTCCGTCTTTTCGTTCGCCAGGTAACAGGTGTTGGCAATCTCCTCTGTCACCTTAATCAGCCTGCGCAGCAGAGCCTTATCCCGGACAATTTCCGCGTAAGAACGGACATTGGCCGATGTGGGAACCACGTTCAAAAGCTCCCCGATGAATTCCACACTGCTGATTTCCGGAGGTACTTCCTTTTCCCGGAGACGCTCCTGAAGAGTTACCAGATCCACCGGCTTCCCTTCATTATACAGCTCCACCATAGCCTCAAACAGAACGCCGTACTGGTGCTGGTAAAAATCCTCGCTGGCAATAATCTCAGAAGCCGTCATAATCGCATCCCGGTCCATCAGCATGGAACCGATCACCGACTGCTCCGCCTCCACACTGTGGGGCAGAACCCGCTTTATGAGCGCTTCTTCCATGAAATTCTTCCTCCCATTTCTGCTGTTTTCAGATTTGCCGGCCCTGCGCAGCAATCATCTGCACAGACAGCCGGCAAAACTCCTGACACCGTGTTATGCTTCGTTTACATGAACCTTCAGTTCAGCTGTCACCTTCGGATGCAGCTTAATCGGAACCATGGTCACACCCAGAGTCTTAATGGGTGTGGCAAGCTGAATCTTTTTCTTATCCAGGTCCAGGTTCAGCTGCTCTTTGGCTGCCTCGGCGATTTCCTTGGAGGAAACGGAGCCAAAGGTTTTCCCGCCTTCGCCCACCTTAATCGCCACTGTAACGGATTTCTGACCAATCTCTGCAGCCAGGGCTCTGGCAGCTTCCAGCTGCTCCTGAGCAACCTTCTCCGCATGGGCGTTCTGCAGTTTCAGATCATTTAAATTCTTCGCATTTGCTTCCACACCCAGCTTTTTCGGGAACAGCATATTCCGCGCGTAGCCGTCGCTGACATTCACCATATCTCCCTTTTTTCCAAGTGATTTTACATCTGCCAATAAGATTACTTTCATTTTAAATCGCTCCTTCTTCTGTCATTTTCGTAAGAACTTCTTTTAATTTCTTCACAGCCTCATCGATGGTCACGCCGTCCAGCTGAGCACCGGCGATATTCAAATGGCCGCCGCCGCCCAGACGTTCCATAATAATCTGAACGTTTACCTCATCGATGGCCCGGGCGCTGATATAAATCCTCCCGTTGAACTCCGTCAGCACAAAGGAGGCCTTCACCCCTACAATGTTCAGCAGTTCATTGGCCGCCTGGGCACCCACTACCGTGGGGCTGTCAATATGGTCGCTGGGACAGCGGCTGATGGCATAGCTGCCCATAAAGACCTCGGCATGGCGCACAGCCTCAGCTCTGGCCTTGTAAGCTTTCATATCATTGCGGAACAGCTTGCGCACACGGGTCACGTCAGCGCCGCACCGGCGCAGAAAAGCCGCAGCCTCAAAGGTGCGCACACCCGTTTTGGTCAGGAAGTTGTTGGTATCAATGATAATCCCGGCATAAATACTGTCCGCCTCAATGCTTTTCAGCCGGACATCGTCGGAAAAATACTGCAGAATCTCCGCTACCATCTCACAGGCCGAGGATGCATAGGGCTCGATATAGGAGAGCACCGCATTTCTGATCACCTCGCTGCTCTGCCGGTGATGATCCAGAACCACAATGGTCTTGGTCTGCTCCAGAAGCTCCTCGCATTCACACATACTGGGACGGTTGGTGTCCACCACCACCAGTACCGTATGGGAATCCACGATTTCCATGGCCTTCTCATGCTTTACAAACATATCCTCGTCATATTCCCGGCTCTCCAGAAACATATTGATCCAGGGCCGGATGGAGCTGTTGATTTCTCCGATTACAATATGAGCCTTCTTGTTCATCATATGGGCTGCCCGGTAAATTCCCACCGCAGCTCCAAAGGAATCGATGTCCGTGATCTTATGCCCCATAACCACCACATCGTCCGCGCTGCCGATAAATTCCCGCAGAGCATGAGCCTTCACACGTGCCTTCACACGGGTACTTTTCTCCATCTGCTGAGACTTCCCGCCGTAATAGGAAATCTTGTCATTTTCCCGGACAACGGCCTGGTCGCCGCCTCTGCCCAGTGCCAGCTCAATGGCAATTCTGGAAAACTCATAATTCTGCAGATAACCACTTCCGCCCACACCGATTCCGATGCTCAGGGTCACGCTCATCTCGTTTCCGATGTTGACCGCCTTAACCTCCTCCAGAAGGGAGAACCGGTTGGCCTTCAGCTCCTCCAGATATTTGTTCTTGATAACAATAAAATATTTATCCTTTTCAAATTTCTTTACCACACCGTCATAGGTGGCAATGTATTTACTGATTCTCCGGTCGATGAGGGCTACCAGCAGAGAACGGCGCACTTCCTCCACGCTGTCCAGAGCCTCCTCATAATTGTCCAGATAGATCAGGCCGGCAACCATCTTCTGCTCATCGTTTTCCCGCTTATACCGCATCAGCTCGGTATCATCAAACAGATACATGGCAATCATATAATTCCCGTTCTCCGGCACTTCCACCATGGTCACAGACTTTGTCAGACTCTCGATGGAAACCTTCTGAAGCTGGGCGCTGAAATCTTTCTCGCCATAATGCACCTGCAGTCTGGTACTCTCCTCCATCCGCGCGATGGTCCCGGCACCGATTTCCGGAAACAGACCCGCAATATTTTTTTTATACTGCTTGTCCTTGCCCACAACCCGGCAGAATTCCTCATTCATCCAGATCACCTTGCCCTCGCCGTCCAGAAGCGCATAGGGAATGGAAAATTCATTCAGAAGCGTTTTCTGAATCTGCCCATATTGTGTGGCGAAGGAAATCATCTCATTCATGATATTGGGTTTGTAATGAAGCAGAAGAACCAGGGCCACCACCATATAAAGCAGGAAGAAAACGGACACCACAAATCCTGCCTTCACGTTTACAAAATAAACGGCGGTATTCATGATCAAAAGGAAGAAAATCATGACCAGCGGCCACTGCAAGTAGGATTTCAGCTTTCCTTTGTATTGAACCTTTTTTTTCTTCATTTCTTTCTCCTGTAAGCATACAATGCTGTGAGACGGATCCTAAGGATCCCTTCTCATTTTCATGCAAAAGCTCATGTTCTTATCATACCATTATTTGGAGGGAGAGAAAAGAACTTTTTACAAATGTCAGCAAAAGCTTTCCTTTGGGAGACGCCCGCTTCCGGTCTTCTGAAAGGCCACCCGCGGGGAACCGTCCTCCAGATAAATGCGTCCGCAGCGGACAAATCCGTTTTTCTCCAGTACATGCTGCATGATCCGGTTATCATCATGGGTATCAATCCGGATATTTCCGTACTGCTCCAGAGCCCAGGCAAAGCATTTCCCCGCTGCGCCCTTCGACAGTCCCGCAGAAGCAATCCGGTGAATCGCCGCATAAGGCGCATCATTCTGCCAGGCTCCCTCATAAATCTCCCGATAAGTGGGATCCTCCCCCGGGAACAGGCAGAATACCGCCTGAATCTGTCCATCCTCCTCATACACATAACAGTGCCGCTCCCGGATATCCTTCTCAATCAGATCCCGTCCGGGATAGCCGTTGATCCACTGATTATTATTTCCACTTTCACGCATGACGTTTCTGGCCCTCGCATAAATCTCCATCAGCGTATCCAGATCCGCCATGGCTGCATTTCGAAATCCCATCCTGCCGCCTCCCGCTGCTTCTCAGATTCTGTGTATTGTGTCTTCACATTTTCTTATCATACCATACCCTTTTCCATTTGTCATTTATCATTTGTAACTGTTCAGAGCCAGGCAGAATTTTATAAAACAGACGTAAAATCGTTCATACCTGTTCAGGAGGATTTGAAGGAGGACCAATTCATTATCAGACAAGAAAACAGGTATTAGAAAAGGGCTGAAAGCTTTACGATAAGCTTTCAGCCCTTCCTGACGGCATCTTCTGACGCCTGCCTTATTTCCATTTCAGAGTATAATAACCGGATGTATCTGCGTCATTGGACATCCGATATACCTGAATATAATAGGTCCCCTTGGGGAATTTATCCTTCGTGACCACAGTCTCCGTTGTATCCCAGCGATATACGGAAGAACCGAAAATAATCTGTTTGGTGTTCGCCGGAACAATCTTGAACTGAATCCAGCTGTTTGCCTTTGCGCCGAAAGTGAAGGTAATCTTCTGGGCTTTCGTCAGTGTAATCTTATAATAATCGATCTTTGTTCCCTTTTCCCCTGCAATAGCCAGGCCGCCGACGGTCTTGTTTTTCGGAACACTCACTGCCTTTTTCTGGGCAGTTCCGCTCTTTTCTGTCACCGCCTTAAAGGAATAGCGCAGCCGGTAGTTGCTGTCCTCCACCTTCAGGTAATAGGTCCCTTTTTTCACGCCGTAGTAGGATTTGCAGCTGTGAGAAGACGTCAGACTGGTCCTGTAGGTTTCCAGTTCCTTTTTTTTGCTGTCACAAAGCTTAACGCTCAGAGAATATCTGCTGTCCGAATAATTGCTGAATCCATACCCCTCAACAGCCAGATATCCGGTCTTCGGCACAACAATCTTGTAGTAGTAAACATCCCCATACTTCTGTGTCGTATTCTTCACCCATTTTCCGCTGGTCAGTGTCTGTGTTTTCGTCGCCGCCATCGTCGTCATCTGGCAAAGCATCGTCAGCAAAAATGTCAGCGCAAGAATACCCAAAAGCTTTGTTTTTCTTCCTTTTTTCATAATGTCCTCCTTTTTCTGCGTTCTGTATTCTTCCAGAATGCTTCTATCTGGAATACAGGCGCTCATAATAACGTGATGCCAGGGTCAAAAGTCATAAACCACGATGCGCTTGCGCATAAGTGGTTTTATGACTGATTGACCCGCCCCAATATGAGGATAAAAGTGGGACGAATGTCCCACGATATCCGAATATTGGGCAGGATTGTGGGAGTGC
>JAXEJQ010000066.1:0-4065 GCA_034101475.1 Candidatus Limivivens sp. | reverse complement strand
TCAATCACTTTATTCTTCATTCACACCTTCCTTTACGATAAGATTATCCATTTTTATCTTATACGCTAACAAACGTAATACATAATCCGGCATTTTTCTGGTTCCTCTTTCCCATTCTGTCACAGTTCTATAAGGGATTCCAAAATATTCACAAAATTCCTTTCTATTCATTCCGGTATTTTCTCGTAATTTCTTTATTTCATCTTTTATTTCCATATTCTCCTCTTTTTAATTTACACATTGTGTATATATAGTATCATACTATTCTTTAGAATTCAATATATTATTGATTTTTTAAGGCAGACTATCCCTCACGCACAGTACCCCATATCCAAACATTGCATTAGGCCATTCGTCTATCCAGCTGACTCTTCTGGCGCCTCTTCTCAAATAGGCTTTTACTTTTTCACCATACAGAAAAACATCGTTTCCATTTACAATTCCCCACTGCATCAAAAGAGCTCCAGCCCCTGTTACAAAGGGAGCAGCAAAGGAAGTCCCGGAAACAGTGAGGTAGCCCCCGCCGACTGCTGTAGTTGTAATGTCCACCCCGGGAGCCACCAGATCCGGCTTCATAAATTCCCTGTCTCCCGGATATCCCCGTCCGGAAAAAGGCGCATAGGTCATAAGGCGGGAATCATAGGCTCCCACGGAGATCACTTTTCTGGCAGTAGAGGGAATAGTCAGCGTGGTGTCAGCAGTGGGCTGATAAAAACGGGTGGAGGGACTCTGCACCTGACCTCCGGGGAGCCACATATTAAACTTCCCGTTCACAATGTTTCGTGGAATCAAGCGGATTTTCCATACACCGGAATCAATGTAATCTACTGCAGGAAGAAAATCCAGATAGATTTCCTGAGAAGTACTGTAGGGTGCAGGCTCCCCGTAATACACCAGGAGGTGGGTATTTCCAGCCACAAAGCGCTGGGCACCCAGCCGTTCCTGAAAGGGCCCCATCACATGGCCGTCGGGATGAATAAGAGAAATGTCAAACTGGTCTTCATAAGCTTTCCAGATCTGCAGATTCAGAGACGGCTCATACGGGCCAATGCCCAGCTCCACGTCCATGCTCTGTCCGCTTTCCAGAATGCCGGAAGTATGGCTGGCTGTGCTTCCTTCATTTCCGGTTCCGACGGCAATGGTCAGCCTTCCAAGATTGGAAATGTCGTTCAGATAGGTTTCGATCAGAGAGGTCCCGTTGTGGGAGCCGTAATTATTTCCGAAACTCAGATTGATTGCTGTGGGTTTTCCATAGGCAATCGCCTTTTTCACCACATAATCCACCGCCTGAATCAGTTCCGTTGTCCTGGGAAATCCCTCCGGCATGGGGGTGCCCAGCTTCACTACAATGATTTCGCTTTCCGGAGCCATTCCCCGATAGATCCCGCCGGAGGCTCTGCCGTTTCCGGCAGCGATGCCCAGAACCTGGGTGCCATGGCCGGAAAAATCGGCAGATGGACGCAGTCCGGTGCCGGAAGCTCCGGCTGGACGATGCTCCGGCCCAGGTGCTTCAGAACCGCCATGCTCCCTGTTTTCTACTCCGTAGCCTTCGGAAACTTCATCTTCTGTTCCCAGAAGCTGATTCAGATCTTCTGCTGTGAACTCTGTCCCGATCCGGTATCCCTGAGGCGGCTGTCCGGTTACCGTCTGATCCCAGTAATTCAGAATTCTGGTTGTTCCGTCGCTGTTTCGAAAGTCCGGATGGCGGTAATCCACACCGGAGTCAATGACTGCCACAATGGTTCCCTGACCCAGAAGATGAAAGCGGGGTGTCTGTACCCCGCTGACGCAGGAGGCTGCCTTTCCCTGATTGACAGAGAAAAAAAGTCTCTTTGGTTTTTCAATATATTCAATTTCCGGCCGGTCTGCCAGTTCCTGGATTCTGGATTCCGGAGCAGTAATGATGGCGTACTGACCATACAGAGGTGTAATTTGAATAAATTCATCCTCCAGTGCAAGGAGATTTCCGTTGTAGCGGACAATCAGATTCCAGGTACGCTCTGTCCTGTTGTAGCCAACGTCAAGCTCCAGGGATTCTTCCCGCTCCCTTGGTGTAGATTCCAGAGCAAGGTTCAGAAGATTTTCAATTTTCTGGTCATTCATGATAGGAGTTCCCCAAATTTTCTGCAGTCTTTTTATACGTTATGCATGCAGCGGATGGAGGGTCCATGGAAATTTTTTACGTGGAACAGAAAATAAAAATTTTTGTACTGCTGGGGAGAAACTCTTTTCCCCCCGATTTACCCGAATACCCACTCCGTCAAATCGGACGGGCAAACTGCTTTTTGAGTAACAGAATGGGGATAGGAAAGGATATCCAAATATTTTTTGCCGTACTCCTTTCAACTATTCCCAGTTTGCCGCATATTGTTCCTTCTGTCAAGTAACCCGCCTCCCAATTTTTACTTGAGTTTCATTTTTGACTATGGTATCATGTGAATGATGTTGGGGTCAAAAGATGCCATACGGATTGTTCCGTGCTTCGCACTCCCACAATCCTGGCATCATGTGAATATTGGTTCAGGCATCAGACATCCGATATACGCAAATGAGAAAGGAGATTCTTATGAGTTACGATGATCCGAACGGCTTCCATTCTGAGGATTCACAGAATGATCCGTATCAAAATCATTCTTACCAGGATAATCCATACGGCGATGATCCGTATCAGAATAATCAGTATCAAAATAATCCGTACCACAACAATCCTTACCAGAACAACCAATATCAGAATGATCCCTACCAGAACAATTCCTATCGGTCTCCGGATCGGCCCAACGCTCTGGCGACCGCTTCCCTGGTTTTGGGAATCATCGGTATTGTGGGATCTGCCTGCCTGTATCTGGCCATTCCCTTTTCCGCTCTTGGGATCCTGTTTGCGATCCTCTCCCGGGATAAAAACCACCAAATGCACGGACGGGCCAGAATCGGACTTGGTATTTCCATTGCAGGGCTGGTTATCAGCCTCATTTTGACCGTTTATGTGTTTATGACTTACCTTCCCTACATCCAGTCCGGCCAGTTTCAGCAGTATCTGGAGGAATACATGGATCGTTATTACGGAGGGGATGATTTTTATTCCATCCCTGACGATGGATCCTCCGGCTACGGCAGCGGAACTCTGGACGACTGGCTGGAGGAATTCGGGGACGACTTCGGATGGTATGGCGGTGGCGGCAGCTACAGCCCGTATGACGGCGGTGGCTCCTATTCCGGAGACACCTATGGTACTCTGTAACAACTATAACGCAAAAAAAGAAAGGGCAGCCCACGGGCCGCTCTTTTTTTCTTCAATATGCCTCCAACGGAATCTGATACAGAAAATACAGCACATTTTTTCCGATCCAGCTGACTGCCAGGATCACCGCTCCGATCCACACATACCGTTTCCGAAAACGCATTCCGATCCGGAATCGTCCGCGGGAAAGATATTCCACGGTATTGCTGATCAAAAACCACACAAACAGAACTGCCAGATAGGGCACCAGAGGATGATATTTCAAAGCCCCGGTCAGGTTCCCCTGCAGCAGTGCTTCCACTGCCCTGGTTCCGCCGCATCCCGGACAGTATCCTCCCGTTATGACGTGGAACAGGCAGGGAGGCAGCAGACCCTTCAGGGAGAAAAGGCCGCATTTTTCCAGAACGGCTCCGAGAATTCCGAAGGCTGCCAGACCCCAGCACAGACAGTAAACGCTTTTTCGCTCTTTTTCCTCCATACAAATTCCACCTCCAGATTGATTTTTCTCTCTGCCCTATGCTATACTACTAGTACGTTGAAAAATAAATGACTGGCTATATCACGCAGAATGATTTCTTCATATGCAAGGCGTAGGAATGAGGCGATGCGGTGGCATCGTCGATTGAGGACAACGCAGCAGATGAAAAATCAGGCAAGTGATATAGCTGGTTATTTATTGTTCAATGTACTAGTACATCGGTTTCGAAATAACTACACCAAATAACTTGCCTATTTCTCCGATTGCACATGGCAAAAAGCCTCGGCGTAGCCCGCTACGCCTGCGTTTTTTACCATGCACACTCGAAGAAATATTCTGCGTTATTGGT
>JAXEJQ010000065.1:0-55736 GCA_034101475.1 Candidatus Limivivens sp. | reverse complement strand
ATGGAATATTTTTTCAGAATAGGTCTTGCACTCTAAGGTAAAATCAATTATCATATATGCTGTTAGCGGGGATATCCCTGTTATCTTATAGGAGGAGAACTGCACTGCTGTGGAAGGTAGAGGGCGGTTCTCCTTTTTATGTTTCTTCTTACAGATTATTATAAAAACAGTAGATAGCAATGTGCAACTATTTTTTCACATATTTATCTACTGTCATTTTTTTATTGGTGAAATTAATTTGGAGATATCTAAGAGAATTAAGAGATTATTGTCCGCAATTCTACAATACTTCATTGAGTTTACTGTTTGTATCTTTCCGTTTGGTAGGCTGTTCACAAGTTCAAGGGAAGAAATTCTGCTGCCGTCCACATCATAAATGTATGTGCAGTTCTGCGCCCTCTGCGCTTTCAAATCCGCCGCGTGTGCCTTTGTTTCCGCTTCCAATCGTATGAAGTATTCCTTTAGCTTTTGCCACGACACCGTCGTTGAAGTCACGAGCGTAGCGAAGTGACTTATGAGATGGCCCGCGACGAGGCTCGTCACGGCAAAGCTTTCGAAGGTCTGCTGAAGAGATACTTTGGTTAATTCCATTTTAAAAAGGGGATCGCTGATCCCCTTTTTTATTATCCCGATATGACGGCCCAATCTCCTGCTTCTGCGCCTCAGCCGACAGATCCGCTTACGAAATAATCAGTTTTCCCCGACCTTTCTTCTTGGCCTGATAGAGTGCCTTGTCCGATTCCTCGTACATCTGATTAAAAGAAGTTTCCTGCCTGGCGATATACGCACCCATGGAAATCCCCGTTCCGCCCTCCGCGGATTTTAAAGTCATATTTACCTTGTCAAAGATCTGATAGGCTCTCTCCTGCATCTTTGCCTCCTCAGCCTCTCTGTCAAAAAAGAGCACCGCCGCAAACTCGTCTCCGCCCATGCGGCAGGCACGGTCTTCCTTTCGCAAAGCCATCTGCAGAGCCTGAGCAGTCAGAATCAGGAACTTATCGCCATTGTGATGGCCGTAGGTATCATTATATTCCTTGAACCTGTCCACATCCATCATCAGCATCATCATTTTCGATTTTCCTTCCAGAATCCGGATCTCCACATCACTGCGGAACGCCGCATGATTGAACAGGCCCGTAAGAGAATCCCGGCGGTAGGTACGCTCCCAGTATTTCAGCCTGACCTGTGCTTTTTTCTGTTCCGCGTCTGTCAGCATTTTCATAGAATACGTGTTGGCGATATCTGCAATAATAATTTCTGACCGTTCCGCGCGGACAGCAGAATCATAGTAGATCCTTCCGAAACAAAATACATAAATATCCGAACCATCCTTCCGGCGGAGCTTGTGCTCCTGGAAAACAACCGGGCTCTTCGCCAGGCTGGCATTGGTCTGGCAGAGATATTCAGTCCGTTCCTCCTCCAGAATCAAATCTGCCTGAATAATCGGATTCTCACGGATATCTTCCGGAGAATATCCGGTGAGCCGCTCGAAGTTTTCATCCACAGAAATGATCCTCATGGACTCATCCAGCAGATAACGGCTATATGGAACGGGATGAACGCTGCGGCCCTCTGTGCTCTGTCCTTCTCCCATGCTGCCCTGCCATCCGTTGGTACCCGGAAATTCAACTTTCATTTTCTGTCCGTTCCCTCCGTTTTCCTTCCGGTAATCCGGGTGTTCCTTCAGCATATCGAGAAACTCCGATACAATAAAGGGATCGAACTGGGTGCCTGCACACCGCTTCAATTCCTTCACCGCGTCAGAAACCGACATGGCCGACCGGTAGGAACGGTTATTTGTCATGGCATCGTAGGCATCCACCACCGCAATCACCCGGGATAAAAGAGGAATACTCTCACAGCTCAGTCCATCCGGATATCCCCTGCCGTCCCACCGTTCATGGTGATGACGGATCTCCTCGGCAATTCCCTTCAGTTCGTTGCTGCTCCTGGCTATTTCATATCCTTTTTCCGTATGGGATCTGAGAATAACCCATTCCTCCTCTGAGAGTTTGCCGGGTTTATTTAAGATTTCCAGCGGAATCCCGATTTTTCCGATATCATGCAGAAGACAGAGCAGTGACAGGTGACTCTGCTGAATATCCGTCAGGCGGATCCGCTTTCCAAGCTCCACCCCCATAAGCTGGGTACGGCGCACATGGTGCTCGGTATCACTGTCACATTCCTGCAGGGCACGGATCAGCGATGTCAGCATTTCGGAATGAATGGATTCCCGGTCCAGAAGCTTTTTCGCCCGCATGGCGGCTCCCGCCTCCTGTACAGCCTGAAGAATATCCGGCCCTTCCTCCTCCGCGACACTGACAGCATACTGAATATTGCAGTCAATATGCTGTTTTACCTGCTCCAGACATTCCTGCACACCGGCATCGCTGCTGCGGCTGCACAGCGCAATGAGATTTGCTTCATGTCCGCGCACAAAATAGGTACCCTTGGGAAAATACTTCCGCATGGCATCCGCCAGCATGCGGATTTTCTGATCCCCGGCCTGATTGCCCAGAGTGCTGTTAATCACCGACAGACTGTTAATATCGCAGATGGCCACCGCAGCAGGAAGGGCAAAATGCTCTTCCGTTTCCAGGGCAAGCATGCGAAAGCTTTCCCAGTTCTGAAAGCCTGTCAGCAGATCTGTCTCCAGGGCCGCATCGGAAAATACAAACAGCTGCCCAAGCTTCTGGTCTCTTCCGTTTTTCAGCATTCGGATATCACAGCGAATCGGTCTCTCTCCTTGTCCGTTTTTAATATAACATTGCTGGGAAAAGCTGTGGCTCTCCGTCTCCGGATTCATGGAAAGATTATAGCTGCGCAGAAACTCCTTCAGATTCTCACATTCCTCTGTCCGGATCCCACCCAGAAGATCATCGGCCCTTTCATTATAGAGAATCAGATCATCATTATAATCAAACAGAACAATCCCCTGTCCGATATTTTCAAAGATGCTGGTTTTCAGACGGTTCAGCATTCCATGGGTGGAATAATTAAAGCAGCTCCAGTAGAGCAGCAGCGCGGTAAAGCTGTATCCGCAGATGGAATAATCCAGAAGATTATAAACATTCACGCCCGGCCAGAACAGAAAGATGCCGTTTACCGATACAATTGCCAGAATTCCGAGAATCACATAGTGGTACTGTGCCCGGTATTCATTGGGGATACGGAAGAGCTTCCAAATCAGCAGAATCAGAATCACAATGACCAGAGAATAGGTAAAGGTAAGATGCATCCAGTAAAGAGGCTTCATCTGATAGCTGTACTTCGCAATCATCGTATTTCTCCGGACATAATGGATTGCAATTTCGCAAAACGGATTGACTGCGAAAACCACCATCTCAAAAAGCGTATACAGAACAATCAGCTTCATGATCCTTTTCCCGGTTCCGGTAAATGTACGTTTTGTAAAATAAATGGTAAATACCAGGAGACAGACCAGCATGACATCGATACTGACAAAATAAATGCTGGACATGATCGACATGCACAGATAGCTGTCGTTCAGAATACTGATCAGATAACTGATATCCACCACGGCTGCTCCTGCGCAGGCACAGCCCAGAAATCTTCCTGTTGTTTTATTTTTCTGAAAAGATTTTCCAGCCAGAATCAGATCCATCCATGCAATCAGGACCGACACGATAATATACCCCTCCAGGAATATCTCATTCATAACATTCTCACCCTTCCTTTTACCGGAACTCCCTCATCTGTCTCCGGCTGCTGCTGTTCCATTCGCTGAAAACAGCAGCCTCTGATACCAGTATATAAAATCCGCGCCCGGAAATCAATTCATAAAATGAGCCAAGGGCCAAATGGACATGAAAATCTGGCTGCCGGAATCCTTTTCAAATTCCGACAGCCAGTTCCTTTTTACGCCGCCTTCTTTCCATGACTCACCTTTACGGTCAGCCCTGCCCGGTTCAGAGTCAGCCTTTCAGCTGCCTCCAGATCACCTTTGCCGCTGTCTCCGCCGGGAAATCCGCCACCTGTCCATGGAAGGGATATGTCCGGCTGTTTGACAGCACAATCAGCATCCATTCATCCTCTTTATCATAACAATTGTAGGAATTATAACCGTTGAGCTGCCCATTATGCCAGATCAGCGTATCTTCCACCAGTACTCCACAGGCATAATTTCCAGGTCCGGCGTCCGTCATAACCCGGTAGGATGCTTTTGATAAAACCTCTCCTTCATGAAGGGCCCGGTTCCAGCGGAACAAATCAAGCGCGTCCGCACACACGGTTCCGCAGCCTTCGTAGAGGGAAGCGTTCTCACCCACCTTCTGCCCGTCGTAATAGCCTGCCGCCAGCGGCTCCTCAAAATCCATGACTGCGCTTTCCATCCCATACGGGACAAAAAAATTCTCTCTGATGTAATCCTGAAACCGCATCCCTGCGGCCTGCTCTGCAATCAGATACAGAAGATAATAATTAATATTGGAGTACATATACTGACTTCCGGGCTGAAACTGCAGTTCATCCTGGTAAAGAAGATCCAGAAGCTCCTCTTTTGTGTGCTGCTGCTCCTGAAAAGCATCTGCCTGGTCCATCGTGGTATACCCATAAGCCCGGTAAGCGATATTCCAGAAATCCCGTTCGATCCCGGACTGCATATTCAGCAAATGCTTCACCGTAACCCTGCTGCCCTGGGAATATCCCGGAAAATAATGGTCAATGGTCTCGGAAAGATTGATTTTCCCTTCTTCTGCCAGCTTCAGTACGGCCGCAGCCGTAAACTGTTTACTCACAGACCCCACCGCATAAACGGTGTCCACCGTATTCTTCTCCCCGGTTTCTGCATCTGCCAGTCCATATCCCTTTGCGAAGAGAATTTCATCTCCCTTCGCTGCCAGAATCGTTCCCTGAAACTCCATCGAACCGGCAACCTTCTCGATGATCTTCTCCACCTCCTGGGACATCGTCTCTTTTCCGATCTCAGTACTCATTTCATTCATCTCCGCCGCGAAAGCCCTTCCCCAGTCCCGGTACATGCCCGTCATTCCTGCTGCGCATACCAGTACTGCCAGAAGGGCCGCCATTCTTTTTCTCATCCTGAAACTCACAAAATAAATTTCAATGTTCTGGCTACTTCAAAGAAATCATCGGACTCGAACCGGACGGTGTGGGAACCAACTCTGGTAACACCCGGAAAGTATCCCATTCTGGCCGCCTCCGCATGCTCCTTATACTCCAGCTCCACCTCAAAATGAGAGGGAATCTCTGCCACCGGTGTTTCTGCCGGATTGCCCGAAAGGGCCTTTTTCACGCCCTCATAAATCAGCTTCTGGACTCTTTCCGGTGACTGGCATATTACCGAATCCCCCACGCCCTCCTTCACAGCCACTGTTTCCAGCCAGGGATACCGTTCCCTGCTCTTTTCACATAAGGCCTTGTCACCGCTTAAAAATACGGTAGGAACCCCTTCCAGGGCCGCACACATGCTGTAAAGCTGAAATTCACTGAGATATTCGCCATTCATCCGGACATGCTGTGTTCTTTTTGTCATCGTATGGGATAATGGATTTCCCGGAGAGCCTGCCTCTGAATGATATCCGATAAACATCACCGCGTCAAAGCTGGAATCGATTCCCTGCACCATCATGTAGGGATGCCCTTCCCAGCCGCGGATAATTTTTGCGCACTCCGGAAGCTTCGTAACATCCAGATTCGTCGCCGTCCCATGCGCATCCTTAATCAGAATTTCATCTGCTCCCATTTCAATGGCCGCTTTGCAGGCGCTGACCACCTCCCGGGTCATCTCCGCACAATGATAGGGGTAATCCGGCTCCCGAGGCGTCGTCTCCGGCCAGTTGACCGTTGCTGCTGTACCTTCAATATCTGCACTAATATAGATTTTCATTTTCTGGTGTCCTTTCCTGTATCCGAGATACTTTATTTTACTTTATCCAAATCTGTCTTCTGATGCTTTTGGCACTATTACTGTTTCCGGGCAATCAGCCCTTCTGCTTTCTGCAGGCTGACCAGTGTCCCGGCGCAACCTCCGACAATTCCATTGTTCCAGCCCTGCATTCTTCCGTACATTCCGGGCATCTTCCCTGAAACAGGCAGCCCTTGGGAAGATGGATGGGACTTGGAATGTTTCCCTCCAGAATCTCCTTCTCCGGATCAAATTTCCCTTCCCCGATTTTTGGAATCGCATTCAGCAGGGCCTTTGTGTAAGGATGCCTGGGATTCCGGAAAATTTCGTCGGTATTTCCAAGCTCCACAATCTTTCCCAGATACATGACCGCTATCCGGTCCGCAATGTAATTAACCACGCTCAGATCATGGGAAATAAAAACCAGCGTCAGTCCCATCTTCTCCCGCAGACGGTTCAGCAGATTAATGATCTGGGACTGGATCGAAACGTCCAGCGCCGAAACAGGTTCATCGCAGACGATCAGCTTGGGATTTACACTCAGAGCCCGGGCAATTCCGATCCTCTGCCGCTGGCCTCCGGAAAATTCATGGGGATATCGTTTTGCGTAATCCGGATCCAGCCCGCATTCCTCCATCAGCTCTGCCACCCGTTTCTGTCTGAGGGCACGGGTCGGATAAATTTTCTGTACCTCCATGGAATCCGCGATGATTTCCTCGACGGTCATTCTGGGATTCAGCGACGCGAAGGGATCCTGAAAAATAATCTGAAATTCCTTCCGGTAGGGCCGCAGCTCTTTTTCGCTGAGCTTTGTGATATCCGTTCCTTCAAAAAGGATTTCTCCCGTTGTGGGACGAAGCAGTCGGATCATTGTCCTGCCGAGGGTTGATTTTCCGCATCCGGATTCTCCTACCAGCCCCAGAATTTCCCCTTTTCGGATACTCAGTGAGACATCGTTCACCGCAGAAAGAAACTGGGCACGTCCAAAAAGACTTTTGGAGGGAATACGGAACTGTCTGGAAACATGTCTTAATTCCAGAATCGTCTCTTCTTTTTCTGTCTTATTTTGATTCATACCGATAACATGCCACCTCTCTTCCCGGCTCGACCTCCGTAAGCTCCGGAGTTTCCTTCCGGCACCGGTCCATTGCATACGGGCAGCGCTCCGCAAACAAGCAGCCTTTTCTTTCTTCTGTCAGCCTGGGAACCATTCCCGGAATGCTGTACAATTCCCGGTCCCTCTGGCCAATCACAGGAATCGACCGGATCAGCGCCTCGGAATATGGATGGTACTGCTTCACAAAAAGCCGTTCCCGGTCACATTTTTCCACAATTTTCCCCGCGTAAATCACATGGATCTGGTCCGCCATCTCCGATACAATCCCCATATCATGGGTGATCAGAAGCACCGACATTCCCATCTGATTCTGCAGCTCCACAATCAGCTTCATGATCTGCGCCTGGACAGTCACGTCCAGAGCCGTTGTGGGCTCGTCACAAATCAGAATATCCGGCTTGCAGGCCAGCGCCATGGCAATCATCACTCTCTGGCGCATACCCCCGGATAACTGATGCGGATAATCCCGGTATCTCTGCTCCGGCTCCGGAATCTTCACCATCCGGAGCATTTCAATGGCATGCTCCTTCGCTTCCTTTTTGCCCATTTTCTCATGGACGCGGTACACCTCGCTCAGCTGGCGGCCGATTCTGAGTACCGGATTCAGACTGGTCATCGGCTCCTGAAAAATCATACCGATGCTTTTCCCCCGGTAATTACTCATATTTTTCTTTTTTACCTTGGTCAGGTCCGTGTCGTGAAAGAGGATCTTACCCTCCACCACTTCCCCCGGATAAGGAACCAGCCCCAGAATCGACATGGCGGTCAGACTTTTCCCGCATCCGGATTCCCCCACCAGACACAGAGTTTTCCCCCGGGGAATATCAAAGGAAATCCCGTCAACGGCCCTGGTTGTATACCCGTCCTGTTTAAAATAGGTCTTTAAATTCCTGACGCTCAGTACCACATTTTCCTTCATCTGTCTTTCCCCGCCTTCCTACTTCTTAAGCTTCGGATCCATCGCGTCCCGCAGACAGTCTCCGAGAATATTAAAGGCCAGAATGGTCAGCATAATGGCAAGTCCCGGAAAAATACTGTATCCAGGATGCTGGCGAAGATACATCTGCGCCGCGCTGATCATTTCGCCCCAGCTTGGCGTAGGCGGCTGAACTCCCAATCCCAGAAAGCTGAGGGTGGATTCCAGCATGATATCTCCCGGAATGTCCATGGTCAGAATGACAATCATGGTAGGCAGACAGTTGGGAATCAGCTGCTTGAAAATAATCCGGAAATGGGAAGAACCATTGGCTTTGGCAGCCTCCACAAATTCCATATTTTTCAGCCGCAGAACTTCACCGCGAATCAGCCTCGCCATTCCGGTCCAGCCAATGAAGCCGATGGCGATAAAGCAGTTGATAATGCCGGTTCCCAGAACGAATGTCATGGTAATGGCAAACAAAATAAAGGGAAAGGATGCAAATACTTCAATAATTCTCGAGATCAGCGCATCCACCCAGCCGCCGAAATAGCCGGCAGCAGAACCCATGGTGACACCGATGATCGTTGCGATAAATTCCGCCACGATTCCAACAGCCAGGGAAATCCTGGCTCCATAGATAATACGTGAAAAAATATCCCGTCCCAGATTATCCGTACCGAAGGGATGCTCCCAGGAACAGGGCGCCCATTTATTGAAAACATCCTGGGCCGCCGGGTCATAGGGCGCAATCAGCGGCGCAAAAATAGCGCAGCAGGCTAAAAGTAAAATAATAACCATGGCCACCACCGCAAAGGGGTTGCGGATCAGCCGCCGGAAGGCATCCCGATAGAAGCCTTCCTTTTTTTCCTTCGAAAGCCTTTCTACGGTATCTCCCCTTCTGAAAACACTGTGCCAGAGATGAATCATCAGGCTTCCTCCTTTCCGCCTACCCGGATTCTCGGATCAAGCAGGCCATACAGCAGGTCCACCAACAGATTAATCAGCACAAAAATACTGGCGGAATACAGTACCGTTCCCTGGATAACCGGAATATCCCGGTTATTGATGGCGTCAATGGCCACTGTTCCGATTCCCGGAAGGGAAAAAATCTGCTCAATAATCATAGCGCCTCCCAAAACCGAAGGAAGCTGCAGACCAAACAGCGTAACTGTGGGAATCGCCGCATTTTTCAGCACATGCCCGAGAATAACGGCGCATCCCTTTAACCCTTTGGCATACGCGGTTTTCACATAATCCTGGGAAAGAGCCTCCAAAACATTTGTCCTTGTAAGTCTTGCCATAATCGCTGAATAACCCACTCCCAGCGTCACCGCAGGAAGCACCCACCAGTTGGCGCTGCCCATGCCGGAAATCGGGAACCAGCTCAGCTTCAGGCCGAAAAGGATCTGCAAAAGAACCGCCAGCCAGAAGGACGGTACCGACACCATCAGCATAATCAGGATAATGCCCACACGGTCAGCGACCTTCCCCCTTTTCAGGGCTGTAAAAATACCGGCCGGAAGCCCGATACAGACCGCAATGGCATAGGCGGACAGGCCAAGCCTTACCGTGGTGGAAAACCCTTTGGTAATCAGGTCCAGAACCGGAACGCTTTTTATGTAGGACATTCCGAAATCTCCGTGAAGCACATTGCCCAGATAGGTCAGATACTGCTGGTAAAGGGGCAGATCCATTCCGAGCTGATGCCGGATTCTCTCAATGGTCTCCGCATCTGCTCTTCGGTTCATCATCATGGCAACCGGATCTCCCGGTACAAGATTTACAACAAGAAATGTCAGTGTGTAGACACCCCAAAGCACAATCAATGCCTGTAATATTCTTTTACATGTATATTTCAGCATCGCCTTTCCTCCTGTCTACCTACCGGAAAATCCGGCTCCCATACGGGAGCCGAATACCTTCTTTACTGAATGTCCGCATCTACATACCACCATAAGAAGTCCTTCTTTACGGTAATTCCTGTTACCCTGTCAGATACTAAATAGTAACTGCCCGGATAGTAAAGCGGCACATTTCCATATTTTTCATAAGTAATTTTCTTATCAAGTTCCTGGTAAATCGCTGCTTTTTCTCCTTCATCCGTAATGTTTCTGGCTTCGTCCAGTTTCGCGTCAAAGTCTTCATCCACATTGCCGGTTGAGAAATAATCTGCTGTCGAACTGTGGAAAATGCCGTACAGGAATTCATCTGCATCGTTGTAATCCGCATACCACTGCAAAATCCAGCATGCCAGTTCTCCATTTGTTCTCATATCACTTACCGTAGCTGCGTCCGCAAGCTGAATATCGAAGTCAATGCCTGCCTCTGCAACCTGTTCCTTCAGGATCGCCAGCACGTCATTTTCTCCTGTTATATAGGTGGTAACCGTTACACCATCCGGATATCCGGCTTCTGCCAGCAGCTCTTTCGCCTTTTCCACATCCCGCTCCACAACAATGCTGTCATCGTGTCCGCTGATTCCCGGAGGTAAGAATGTATATGCCTCAGAAACGCTTCCGCCAAAGTAGCCCTGAGCAATGGCAGTACGGTCCACAGCCAGTGAGAATGCCTGGCGAACCAGTTCATTATCAAAGGGTGCCACATCCTGATTTAAAATCAGCGTAAAGGTTCCGAAATAGTCCTGATAATTTACGTTGTCCGCAAATTCTTCCGTATTCAGATAATCCTCTGCCAGCTCTGTGGGAAGCTCGCACAAATCCACGGTGCCTGCTTCATATTCCAGAAGGGCTGTGTTGGCATCCATGCAGTAGAAATCAATCTCATCCACGTTCTTGGCTCCGCCGTGATAGTCTTCATTTTTCTTCAGCACCAGCTTGCTTCCGGACTCAAAGGATTCAAATACATAAGGACCGGTTCCAACATAGGTGGTAACGCCCCAGCTGTCTCCCGCCTCCTCACAGGCTTCCTTCGGAACGATAACCAGCGGAGATGCCGCGAGGGTCGCAATCAACGGAGAATACGGGTAGTTCAGCGTAATGGTAAAGGTCCTGTCATCCACTGCCGCAATTCCGGAAACGCTGTCCGCATTGCCTGCCGCATAGTCTCCCGCTCCGGCAATCATGTCTACCAGCCAGGTCATGGGACACAGGGTATCCGGCGCAAACAGTCTGGTAAAGGAATAAACAACATCCTCGGTATCCAGCGGGGTTCCGTCATGGAACGTAATACCGTCCTTCAGCCGGAATGTGTAAACAAGGCCGTCCTCCGATACCTCCGGGAAATCCTCCACCAGCAGCGGGTAGGTCTCCAGCGTCTCCGGATCCTTGCCCATCAGCGTCTCACAGATACAATCGCTGATTTCAAAAATCTGCGTATAGGTAGTCTTCATCACGTCGATGGTCTCAAATGCGGAAAAGTCAAGGGCAACGTTCAAAACCTTGCTTTCCTCGGATGCACTCACAGCGCAGGGGGTAAGGGAACCCACCGCCAGAGCCGCAGTCAACAGGATACCGGTTGCTTTACTACTCTTTCTCATCGTTTTTCCTCCTTTTCTTGCAAAAAGAGGCTGAACACTCGTCCAGCCTCTTCGCTCCTTTTATTCAGGATAACACGCCCTGCCTTTTCTGTCAACTATTTTTCACTATTAGTTAAACGTTTTTTTCACTGTCAGTGAATTTTTTCCAGAAAAAGGATCGTCTGAAATTGTCTGAAGACCATCCGGTACGCATCCAAAAAAACTATTGTACATAGCGGACCATCAGAAACTCCGCTGTTTCATTACTGATATTCACAAATTTATGAAGCGTATGCTTGTAAAGGAGAAGGGAATCTCCCTCTCTCAAAGTCAGTGTTTCCTCCGCCAGCTCGCACAGCATGGTTCCGCGGAACATATAAATCAGCTCTTCTTCATCGTGCTGCGCTTTCCCTTCGGGATTTGTATCCGCTCCCGGAAGCAGACGCCCGACATGCCCGACCATTCCAATGCTTTTTCCGTCTGCCAGTATATTTGTGGTAATGGATTCATATTCAACACCCGGATAAAGCCTTTTGTAGCCTGTTTGCTGTTCCCTGGTCAGAAGTTCGTAATCCGCGGCCTCCCCTTCTTCCCGCTCTTCCGTTGAAAGATCCGTCCACAAAGATTCCGTGCGGACATTCAGCGCTGACGCAATTTTAAACAGAGTCGAAAGCGTGGGTTCCCTCTGGCTTCGTTCAATCATCGACAGGTATGCCACTGTAATTCCACTCTTTTCGCTCAGCTCCTGTAATGTCATTTTCTTCATTTGCCGGATATATCTGATATTTGTCTTCAAAGATGCGCCTCCCTATCTCTGATGATTCTGCCTCCTATTTTAAATGATCCCGTAAGATTTTACAAGATTTTCCGGAAGCATCCCGGAATTCTTCCGGAATTCTTCCGGATCATTCAGCGGATATTCCGTCAGATTCTGTTTCTCTTTTCAGTCAAAAATGGCCGGCGTATCCGAAAAGGCTCCCATTCATCTGAGAACGGGAGCCTTTCCGGATACCGTCGGCCATTTTCCAGTATTTCCCGTATCGCTGCCGATACGTTTTACCTGGACAATGTTTGTTTCTGATTTGTTTTCCCTGGTTGCTTTCCTGTTTTCCTTTTCTGTTTTTAAAGATTATGCCGCCTTTTTTACATGGCCCACCTTCACGGTAAGCCCTGCCCGGTTCAGCGCCGGTCTCAGCAGATTGTAAATAATCGCCACCAGAATTGTGGATACCACCGCATTGATAAAGGTGGCCAGGCTGCTCCATTTCGCCAGAATGCTGGCTACCTCCTGGGGCTGGCCCAGAATATACATTTTGTAGAAATACCCTACAATCGGATCCGCAACCACATTAAAGGCCAGTCCGGCAATGGATGCAAGAATGCTCCATTTAAACACATATTTCTTATCCGTGCTCTCGGTAATATGCGCAACACGATGTGCCACAAGGCCGGTAATCAGTCCGATACACAGCTTCAGGACGAAGGTCTTTGGCGCTACGGTCACATACACCGGATCCAGCAGATCGCCGATGGTCATACCAATGGCTCCCGCAAGGCCGCCGTAGCCGCCGCCCAGCAGCAGTGCCGCCAGTACACAGAACGCATTTCCAATGTGAATGGAGGTCGCGTCTCCTCCCGGCATCGGAATCTTAATCTGCAGAAAGGTGAAGGACACATAGCACAGCGCTGCCAGAAGCGCTGTCTGCGCAAGCTTCATAACGGTTTCATTTCTTCTTTCCATAACCAGTCACTCCTCGTTTTCCATGTTTTCCATGTTTTAATGTTTTAATGTCTTTCTGTTTGGATCATGGCTATGGTACCACTATGCTGGCTTATTTTGTATAGCCAGTTTTTGTTTTTTTATCCAGACCAGTTTTCTTTACCCGCCTGATACTTCCGAAAGCTTCGCCTCTATCCCGCCGGCTTCTTTCGCAGCTTCACCTCTATCTCGCTGACATCTCCAGCAGCTTCGCCTCTATCTCGCTGACATCTCCAGCAGCTTCGCCTTCATTTCACCTTCAATCCGCTGCATTTCCGCTTCTGCTGCCATTCGCTTCTGGTGGCCTTCCTTCTGGATCTTCAGCACCTCGTCCAGCGTGGAAATCAGTGTGGTATTGGTCTGCTTCAGGGTTTCGATATCCACAACGCCCCGCTCAGACTCTTTGGCCGTCTCAATGCTGGCCATTTTCAGGGTCTCTGCATTTTTCTTCAGCAGCTCATTTGTCATATCCGTCACCTGACGCTGAGCCTTGGCCGCCTCATTGGAATGGGCAACGCCCAGGGCCAGCACCATCTGGCTCTTCCAGAGCGGAATGGTATTCACAATCGTAGACTGGATCTTTTCCACCATCTGGGTGTCATTGCTCTGCACCAGACGGATCTGGGGCGCCGTCTGCAGGGAAATCATCCGGGTCAGCTCCAGATCATGAATCTTCTTCTCAAAACGGTTGCAGAGGCTGTCCAGATCCTTTACCGCCTGGGCATCCTCCGGCAGCCCGCTGGCTGCGGCCTTGTTCATCAGCACCGGCAGCTCCTCTGCCCGAACCTGAGCCAGCTTTTTCTTTCCTGCCAGAATGTACATGGAAATTTCCTTAAAATAGCTCTGGTTCAGGTCATACATCTTATCCAGAACCGCAATATCCTTCATCAGAACAACCTGATGCTTCTCCAGGGCTTCGCAGATCTGGTTGACATTCGTCTCAGCCTTGGCATATTTTGCCTTCATATTGGCAAGCTTGTCATTTCCCTTTCGGAAAAATCCCAGGATTCCCTTGCTCTCTTCCTCCGCGTCAAAGCTTTTCAGCTCTGTCACCACATCGGAAAGCATATCGCCTACTTCTCCCAGATCCTTGGTTTTAACATTTTCCAGGGCACTCTCCGAAAAATCTGCCATTTTCTTCTGGGCACCTACGCCGTACTGGAGAATCATGCCGGAATTGGTCAGATCGATCTGCTTCGCAAATTCATCCACCATTTTCCGCTCTTCCGGTGTCAGATTGCTCTCCTCGAATACGGGGACCTCCGGCTTCGTTTCTTCCTGAATAACAGCCGGTTGTTCTTTGGTCTGGGGAGTCCCGAAGGGATCCAGGGTCAGAGTCGGGGTTGGGATTGCTTCAAAATCTTTAAATTCTTCGCTCATAGTTAGTCCTTTCTTCTTTCTGATCTTCTTTCTGATCTTCTTTCTGTTGTTTTTCCTGTTTTGTTTCTGTTTTCCTCTGCTTTTCTCTTTTTTTCTGTCTATTTTTCTGTTTTCTGTTCGCCGTTCTTCTTTTCATCTGCCTGCTGCTGTTCTGTCCGCACATTTCTGCAGCCTCAGAACCCGCTCCGTTTCCGCAAAGCTCTCACGACTCCTTCTGGTCAAATTCACCCTTTGTGAGCCCTTCCTGGGCCAGCATGGTCTGAAGCACGGAAATATCGGAAGAAATATCCCAGGCCGTATCTTCAAAAAAGCTGTCCAGCAGATTTTCAAAGGCCTGATTGATGGTATCCAGGGTGTTTTCAATTTCCTTTTTGGAATTCTGGATATTCGGCCCCTGAACAGGCTGGGCATCCATCTCCTCATAGGCATTTAAAAGCTTCACCGTCGTGGGCAGATAATAATTCATAAACTTTCTCAGGTCACCGATCAGCTCCGGATGCTGCTCCACCCGTTCGAAAATCCTGCCGATCACCAGCTCCATCCGGGAAATTTTCCTGGAAATCTCTTCTCCCGGAATAGCCTCATTACTCCTGCGGATCTGATCCAGATACTGGTTTCCTTCCTGGATAACCTTTTTGGCATCCTCACTTAAGCCGGATTTCTTCAGGTTTTCCTCCCGCTCTGCCTGGATGCGCTTCTGCTCCTGCTGGCGCTGCTCCAGATCCTTCTGCGCGATCTGATACTGTTCATAGGCCTGATCCGTGACCATCAGGCAGGTACCCTGCTTGTCCAGATGTCCCTGGCGGAACATTCTGCAGCGGATCATCTTTTTCAGATCCTTCACCACATATTTGCGTGGTTTTCCGGAAACCTGTTCCAGCTCCTCAATACTGCAGTAGTCCCGGTCTCCCAGTTTCTCCACATATTTGCGGAAACGCTTGGTTCTGCCGAGAATACGGATGCCTTTTCCGGCCAGCGCCGCACTGCCTGCTGTCAGGGCTCCCATCACTCCCATTCCGATTCCAAGTCCCGTGGTCAGCGTGTTCACCGCTGCCACACCTGCCATGGCCAGCAGCCCGATTCCCAGACTGCCCAGCAGAACAAATCCGGACACCGTCATAAAAATACCGGAGCCGGTCTGTCCTCCGGTCTGCGCATAACGTTCATTCTGAACCCGAAGGGCATTCTGAACCTTGGGATCGATCTCGTTTCTGCGGCTGCGGCTTCTGACACGGCTGTCCCAGGCGGTCTCCTGATTCTTCCAGGACTGGGTTCCTGCTCCATACGCCTGGTCATACATGTGCTGGTCTGCCTGGGTGCTGTACCGTCGATAGCGCTCCTGCTGCTCCCTGCGGGACTTCTCCCAGGAATTTTTCTGCTGTTCCTTTCTATTCAGATTCTTCTGAAGTGAATCCTGTACGGTTTTGCCCACCTGATCCAGCGCCTCGTTCAGCGTCCGCTCAATGGCATGGTTCAGTTCCTGGAAATTCTGAGACTCCACCGCTGACTGTACGATATTTTTTACTTCTTCTCCAAGCTGGGACCAATCCTGACTGTCCATTCTTTCCTCCTGACCGGGCCGGAAAGGAATGTCATTTTCCGGCCACTTTAAACAAATTATATATAATTCTCCCTGAAAACACAAGACAAACATGGCAACATTTTCATGTCCCGGCTTCCCGCAAAGCCAAAGGGGCCGCCCCACGAAATTCTTCGTGTGACAGCCCCTCCGGCTTTGTTTCCTTTTTGATCTGGTTCGATGATTCTCTAACGCAGACAATCCAGCAGCGAAATACCGATGGTATGCTCCGGCATCGCCACACCGAAATTCTCTGCTATAGTAGCCCCGATCACCGCAAAGGTATCCGCTTCCGGCAGCTCCCCGCTCCCTTCCATGGATTTGGAATAAGCCAGGAACGGCACTTTTTCTCTGGTATGATCGGTTCCCGTGTACGTGGGATCATTTCCATGGTCTGCTGTAATAATCAGCAGATCGTCCTCCCGCAGAAGCTCCAGCAGTACGCCCAGGTTCCGGTCGAATTTCTCAATCTCCTCTGCATATCCTTTGGGATCTCTCCGGTGGCCCCAGAGAGCATCGAAATCCACCAGATTCACAAAGCAGAGCCCGTGGAAATCTTCCTTTGCCACGTCAATCGCCTGCTCCATGCCATGGACGGAGCTTTTGGATTTCAGGGCGCGGGTAATGCCTTCCCCATCAAAGATATCCTTGATTTTTCCGATGGAAATCACTTCCAGCCCCTTTTCCTTCAGAGCATCCAGCACTGTCTTCCCAAAAGGCTTTAAGGCATAATCGTGACGGTTGCTGGTCCGCCGGAATTCGCCTTTTTTCTTTCCCACGTAAGGTCTGGCAATGACCCGCCCCACCTTCCATTCATCCTTCATGGTAATTTCCCGGGCGATTTCACAGCAACGGTACAGCTCCTCCAGGCCGAAGGTTTCTTCGTTCCCGCAGATCTGCAGCACCGAATCCGCCGAAGTATAGACAATCATATGGCCGGTGGCAATCTCTTCCTCCGCCAGCTCCTCCAGGATCTCCGTTCCGCTGGCGCTCTTATTGCCGATGACCTTCCTGCCGGTCCGCTCCTCCAGCTCTCTGATCAGCTCCGGCGGAAATCCCGTTTCTGTAAAGGTTTGAAAGGGCTTCGTCACCTCCAGGCCCATAATCTCCCAGTGACCGGTCATCGTATCTTTTCCGAGGCTGCGCTCCCGCAGCTTCGTATAATAAGCCAGGGGCTTCTCCTCCGGCTCCACCTGTTTTAACGGACACAGGTTGGCCAGGCCCAGCCTTTTCAGATTCGGAATCGTAAAAGTATCCACCGATTCCGAAATATGCTGTAAAGTATTCACACCCACATCTCCGAATTTCTCCGAATCCGGCATCGGGCCAACTCCCAGGGAGTCCATTACAATTACAAAAACGCGCTTATATTTCTGCATGCCTCTCCTTTCCATACACACTGTCTTTCGACACTCTTTTTTCGCTCAGCCCAGATTTCCAGGCCCAAATCCCATCGGAAGCAGTTCCTTCAGCTTGAGTATATGATATTCTTCCGTACTCTTTGCCAGAATAATCTGAAATTCTTCCGGATCACAAAACTCCATCATCACCTGGCGGCATACTCCGCAGGGCGGCGTATACTCTGTCAGCTTTCCCTGGGGCCCGCCCAGTACACAGATGGCAGAAAACTCCCGGACACCCTGACTGACCGCCTTGAAAAATGCCGTGCGTTCCGCGCAGTTGCTGGGCGTATAGGCAGCATTCTCAATGTTGCAGCCCGTATAAATTTCTCCGTTTTTTGCCAGCAGCGCCGCTCCCACCCTGAAGCCGGAATAAGGCGTATAGGCGTAGGAAAGCTGAGCGGCTGCTGTTTCAATCAACTTCTGAATCACAGTAATTTCCATCGTTCCTCCTGACTCCCCGCAAAAATGCCGCCAGCTCATGCAGCTGGCGGCAAACAAACACTCAATACCCGGTGGCTTCCTGATTCTTCACCAGCTTGATAATCCGGCTGGTCCCCAGGCGGTCCGCACCCAGTTCCAGGAATTTCTCCGCATCTGCCATGGACGAAATACCGCCTGCCGCCTTCATCTTCACTTCCGGCCCGATCTGTTTCGAGAACAGCTCAATATCCGCGAAGGTGGCTCCTGCCCTGGAAAAACCGGTGGAAGTCTTGATGTAATCCGCTCCCGCCCGGGTCACCACCTGGCACATCTGCACCTTTTCCTCCTCGGTGAGCAGGCAGGTTTCGATGATAACCTTCAGGATTTTCTCCCCGCAGGCCGCCTTCAGCGTGCGGATCTCATTCTCCACACAATCGTATTTTCCATCCTTCACCCATCCGATGTTGATCACCATATCAATCTCATCAGCACCGTTTTCCAGGGCATCCTTTGTCTCAAATTCCTTTGTTTTCGTGGTCATATAGCCATTGGGAAAACCGATCACCGTGCAGACGGCCATCCGGTCCTGCACATATTCCTTTGCCTGCTTTACATAGCTTGGCGGAATGCAGACCGATGCCGTTCCATAGGCAATGGCGTCATCACAGATCTGCCGGATTTCCTCCCAGGTGGCGCCCTGGGTCAGCAGCGTGTGATCCACATGCTTCAAAATTTCCTTTGCTTCCATCAAATCACGTTCCTCCTTTTATCAGCTTCCGGCTTTCTGCAATTTCTGTTTCTGCCGGCTTCCGGCTTTCTGCTGTTTCTGCTTCTGCCGGCTTCCGCTGTTTCCGTTCAGGCCAGCTCCAGGGCAATTTCCATCATCTTTCCGAAGCCAATCTGACGCTCCCCGGCGCTGAGCTCTTCCCCGGTATAAAGATGATCAGAAATCGTCAGAATACACAGGGCGTTCTTTTTCGCCTTCGCCGCGTTCATATACAGCGCCGCCGCTTCCATCTCCACCGCCAGCACGCCCATGCTCTTCCACAGGTCGTTGGCCTTCGCGTTGGCATTATAAAAGGCATCGGAAGACAGCACATTTCCCACTACCACATGGGTTCCCTGCTTCTTTGCAATCTCCACTGCACGGCTTAACAGCTCATAGCTGGCAATGGGCGCAAAGGTTCCGGGCAGGCCGAACTGGGCTGCGTAGTTGGAATCGGTACACGCACCCATCCCGATCACCACATCCATAACCTTCAGATCGTCGCGGAAGGCCCCTGCGGAACCGATCCGGATAATATTGTCCACATCATAGAAATTGAAAAGCTCATAAGAATAAATTCCAACAGACGGCATTCCCATTCCGCCGCCCATAACAGAGATCTCTTTTCCTTTGTAGGTTCCCGTGTAGCCAAGCATATTCCGCACTGCCGTCACCTGCCTGGGATTCTCCAGGTAGGTTTCCGCAATATATTTTGCCCGGAGAGGATCCCCCGGCATCAGAACCGTCTTCGCAAAATCCCCCAGCTTCGCGCTGTTGTGGGGAGTTGGTACATTCGCCATAAATACAGCCTCCTTTTTTTCAAATAAATGAGTTACCCGACAAATGAGCCTTCCGTCGATTTTCCGTGCTGCGCGCTTTCAAAATCGACGAAAACATTCGCAATTCGCTCATGCCTGCGCGCTTCCGTCATCATTTCGATTTTACAAAGGGTTTTCCGCTGGCCGCCGGTGTATGGGCCTTTCCCACAAACAGCACCAGAGCCAGAATCGTCACGATATACGGGATCATGGAAATCAGGTTCGGGGAAACCGTATTGCTGCTGCCTGCCAGGGTCTTGATACCGCTGCACAGACCGAACAGCAGACAGGCCTTTGTGGCGCCTCCCGGTGAAAATTTACCGAAAATAACCGCCGCAATGGCGATAAAGCCCTGCCCCACAATGACATTGGGCCGGAACTGGTTGATGGTAGCCAGCGTCACAAAGGCTCCTCCCAGGCCTGCCAGGAAACCGGACAGAATCACGCAGGCATACCGCACCTTATAAACATCGATACCCAGAGACTCACAGGCCTCCGGATGCTCGCCCACCGCCCGCAGATGAGCGCCGAATTTTGTCTTATAAAACACAAACCAGCAGACAATCGCCAGCAGAAATACCAGATATGCCACCGAATAAACATTCAGTACATTGCTCCAGAAGGAGCCGGCCGGAAACACGCCTTCAAAAAGCTTGGGCAGCTTACAGCTGGGATCCATGGCCGGAGTATCCGAGGAATTGTTGAACATGGCTTTGCAGAGAAATACCGCAAGGCCCGGCCCCAGGAAATTAATGGCTGTTCCGGCAATGGTCTGATCCGCATGGAAGGAAATACAGGCCACTGCCAGAATCGCGCCGAAAAGCGCCCCGGCCAGCCCTGCACAGAGAAAGGCAATCCATCCGTTTCCCACCTTCAGACCAACCACCGCTCCGGTAAAGGCACCGATGGTCATCATTCCTTCAATTCCGATATTCACCACTCCGCTTCGCTCAGAGAAGCAGGAACCCAGGGCTGCCAGCAGAAGAGGAGGTGTGGCGATCAGCGTCGCATTGATTAAAAGTCCCAGATTTCGAATAATCACATCCATTTATTTTCCCTCCTTCTTTCTCAGAAGCTTCTGCAGAGGCGCCTTGAAAATCTGGGAAATGGCGATAAAGAGAATCACGCATCCCATGATAATATCCACAACCTCTGCGGGGGCCTTGATAATACTGAGCTTGGAACCGCCGTATTTCATGGCGCCGTAGAAAATACCCGCGAAAATACAGCCAATGGGGTTGGAAGCGCCGATCAGGGCCACTGTAATCCCCTCAAAGCCGTAGCCTTCCTGTCCTGCGAACTGGCTTAAACGTCCGGACATGCCCAGAAGCTGTACCGCTCCGCCCAGGCCTGCCAGAGCCCCGGAAATCCCCAGAGCCGTCAGAACGGATCTTCCGGAATTGACACCTGCATAGGTGGCCGCGCTGCTGTTGAAGCCCACAGCCTTCAGCTTGTAGCCCAGCGTCGTCTTTTCGATCACAATCCAGATAATCACTGCCGCAATCACTGCCAGAAAGAAGCCCCAGTTGGCCGCGCTGCAGCCCAGCTTCTCCACAAGTCCTGCCGGAAGCAGGATTCTGGCGGAATCCAGCACATCCCTGGTGGCTTCACCGCCGCCCTCCTTGTGGATGGCCTTCAGGTTCACCACATAGTTGGACAGATAAAAGGCAATCCAGTTGAACATAATAAAGGATAATACCTCGTGAATCCCCCGTTTTACCTTCAGAATCCCCACCAGAAGGGACCAGACCGCCCCGGCTGCCGCCGCCGCGAGAATGCAGAGAGGCACATGGATCCAGGCCGGAACATCCACCAGGATCCCCACCACGCAGGCTGCCAGACTGCCCACCACAAACTGTCCCTCCGCGCCGATATTAAAAACGCCGGTCCGGAAGGAAAAGGCCACACTCAGTCCGGTAAAAATCAGGGGACTGGCATAAATCAGAGTCCAGACAATATATTTCGGCTTGCTGAACACACTGTTCAGAAGCTTTCCATAGGCCACTGCCGGACTGATTCCCGCAATCAGAAGAAAGACTGCTCCGATCAGAAAACCCACAAAAATCGCGATTATGGTATAAAGCACACTGCTTTCTAAAATGCTCTTTCGTTTATTCATGCTTCTTACCTCCCGCCATCATAAATCCAAGCTCTTTCTCATCCGCATCCTTCCCCGGAACACTGCCCGTAATCCGTCCGTCAAAAATAACCTCAATGCGGTCGGACAGGCTCATAATCTCGTCCAGTTCAAAGGAAACCAGCAGAATTGCCCGGTTCTTGTTCCGCTGCTCCACCAGATATCTGTGGACAAACTCGATGGCGCCCACATCCAGACCGCGGGTGGGATTCACCGCAATCAGAAGCTCCTTGTCATTGGTAACCTCCCGGCTGATAATCACCTTCTGCTGATTGCCGCCGGAAAGGGTTCCCGCCGGATTCCCCTCCGTTCCTCTTGGCCGGATATCAAACTTTTCCATAAGCTCTGTGGCATGCTCCCGGATCGCCTTCCGGTTCAGGAATTTCTTCTTCGCAAAGGGTTCCTCCTCAAAATGCTGGAGAATCATATTGTCCTCCACAGAAAAGTCCAGAATCAGCCCGTGTTTCTGGCGGTCCGCCGGAATACTGGAAATCCCGCTCTCAAAGGTTTCCTTGGGCGACTTGTTAAAGGCATCCTTCCCCAGAAGCGTCACCTCACCGGATTCCGCCTTTCGAAGGCCGGTGAGAATCTCCACCAGCTCCGTCTGCCCGTTTCCGTCCACACCGGCCAGGCCGACGATTTCGCCCTTTCTCACATGAAGGCTGAGACCCTTCAGGATCTCCACGCCCCGGTAGTCCCTGGCGTGAATATTCTTCACATCCAGTACGACCTCGCCCGGAGTCAGTTCCTTCTTCTCTACTTTAAAATTAACATCACGGCCCACCATCATTGCCGCGAGATCATTTTCACTCACATCCTCCACCCGGACGGTCTTAATGTATTTCCCCTGACGGATAATCGTACAATTATCAGAGGAGGCTGTAATCTCCTTCAGCTTATGGGTAATCAGGAGAATACTCTTGCCGTCCGCCGTCAGATTCCGGATAATCTCCATCAGTCCCTCGATCTCCTGGGGCGTCAGGGATGCAGTGGGCTCATCCAGAATCAGGGTCTGGGCCCCCCGGTAGAGTACCTTCAAAATCTCCACACGCTGCTGCATTCCCACGGAAATATCCTCAATTTTCGCATCCGGATCCACCTTCATATTATAGCGTTCCGAAAGCTCAATCACCTTCTGACGGGCCGTGGCCTTGTCAATCATGAGGCCCTTCACCGGCTCCATGCCCAGAATGATATTTTCCGTAACCGTAAAGGGCTGAATCAGCATGAAATGCTGATGCACCATACCGATGCCGATATCGATGGCATCCTTGGGACTTGAAAACTGTACTTCTTTTCCATTAATAAAAATCTGGCCGCTGGTAGGCTTGTACAATCCGCAGAGCACGTTCATCAGCGTACTCTTCCCCGCTCCGTTTTCTCCCAGAATCGCGTGTACCTCGCCCTTGTGTACGGTCAGGTTAATGTGATCATTTGCCGTGAAATCCCCAAATTTCTTTACAATATCCTTCATACAGATGACGACTTTATCTTCATCCAAATGACTCACTCTTCCCAAACTCACTACCTCCTCCTGTCCTCTTCCATGCATGACCCCTGTTCCCATAATCTCCGCGGATTCCTCCGCCCTTTCTGCTCTGCCCGGCTCCGTGGATTCTCCTTCGCACTCTTTGCGCTCCCTGGCTCACCGACGTCAGGTGATTACAATTTCCCGAAACCCGCAGCCTCTCAGAATATCCGCCAGATACTGCAGATATTCCGGTGTGGGTATTTGATAATGGGAGTACGCTTCACGTACTCCCATTGGCCTGTAGGCGATGATTTTTGCCCGAAAATCACTGATTTTTAAACAGGGAGCCAGAAATTCTCCCATTCTGCGGATGCTTTCCTCCGTATCATACAGCTCCGGTACAATGACGCACCGGACCTCATACAGCTTCCCGCATTCCGCAAGAAAGCGGGCATTGGCCAGAACCTGTTCATTGGACGCATCCGTGATCCTGCGGTGTTCCTCCGGGTCAAACGCCTTAATGTCCAGCATGACACCGTCTGTAACCTGCAAAAGCTCCGGATAGTCCTGAAACGGGATCATTCCGTTGCTGTCAATCATGGCGGACAGCCCATCCTGCTTCGCCAGCTCAAACAGCGCCTGAAGGAAATCCGGCCAGAGCATGCATTCCCCGCCGGAAACGGTGATTCCCCGGATAAAAGGAATCTGCCTCTTCACCTTCTCATAAACCTCCTCCGGAGTCATCTCCCGGGTTCTGGGAGAACTGTCATGAGGGCATACATGAATGCAGGTATCACACCGGACGCATTTGGAGGCGTCATAGCGGACGCTGTTTCCTGCCGTGAGGGTCAGCGCCCCCGCCGGACAGTGCTCCACACAGACGCCGCATCCGGCGCAGAGCTTTCTGGTTTCCGGATTGTGACAGTACCTGCAGTTGAGATTGCACCCCTGAAGAAATACTGCCGTCCGGTTTCCCGGCCCGTCCACGCTGCTGAACGGAATGATACGATTCACTACCGCTTTCATCAGCGAACCTTTCTTTCCAGAATATGACCGTTTTTCGAAGCTCCCAGGCCCAAAGCGGTCGTATCCTGCAATACTGCCATTCCTTTATCCAGCTTTTCCATTTCGGAACGTTTTACCAGATAGCCGGTCACCCGGATCACATCGCTGTCGCTGGAATAGAAGGAGAGATAACGTAAATCTTTTCGGAAGGCGCCCTTTATGATATCCAGAACATATTCCGGATTTCTGTGCACCGTGATATCAATGGGGAAAATATCCCCGGTTCCGGACGGAAAATATTTATGGAAACGGCTCAGTACCAGAAGCTGGTCAATGAGCTCCTCCGGCTCCTCCCCAATGGGAATGCGGGTGCCCGGTGTGATATTCTGATCCTCCGCGATCCCCACCTGGGCATGCAGCAGGAAATGGCCGCCTGTCACCTCACAGTAGGGATTTACGTGGCTGTCATTGAATTTCCGGATAATCTCCATAATCTCCACGCCCAGATCATTGGCATATTCATCATGTCCGAAGCGGCCCGGTTTTCCTTCCTTCTCAAGCAGAAGATTGACACATTCCGCCAGGCCAACCAGCCCGAACATGGCGGTAAACCGCTCTCTGTGAACCAGTCCCTCCTTCAGCAGGAAATGATTCTCAAAAAATCCGCTCTCTTCCACTTCAAACCGGATTCTTTCATCCATGTACCGTGCCATAATGTCCATGACATAGGGAAGCTGATTTTCCTCAAAATCACGGATTCCGGAAGCACGCTTTGCGATATTGCCCAGAATCAAACGGCAGAGCGTATAGGAGCCTCCGCCCAGAGGCAGGCCGTTGTAGCAGCTCGCAATCACATAGTCTTCCGTCAGCTCCCGCTGAAACATGAGATGATTGGCAAAGCTGGGCTTCGCGCTGTGCAGCGCGCAGTCAATGGCTTTCAGCATGAATGCATCGTCTGTAACGCCCTCTTCGTATTTCAGGGTCAGATTGGGTACGGCATTCTCCAGCTCGGCCTCCGCCTCCAAAAGCAGCCTTCCTGCCTTCGTGGGCTTCGGGCCAATGTTCGCATGGGAAAAAGAATCCAGAACTGTCCGGTCCACATGAGTCAGGAACATCCGAAGCAGCTTTTTCGCCTGGTCTTCCTCCACCGTATCGATAAACGGCTCCAGAAGCTGATCCAGCTGTCCCACGTACACAGGGTAATTGGTCACGCTGGGCACATGCTTATAAAGAATCAGCAGGCTATTCAGCGCCTCGTACAGGTCTGTGGGCGGAGCAAGCTGCAGAAAGCTGCTCCCCTGTTTCATAAACTTCTCATAATCCGGTGCAATGTACCGGGGACGCATGGGCGCATGGCCCTCAAACAGATCACAGATGCATTTTGTCTCCATAGGGGCATTCAGCAGTTCATCCAGTCCCTCCGGCAGATTCAGCACTTCCAGCAGCGAATCTGCCTGACAGGCCAGATTTGTCAGCTTCTGCTCATGAGTCAGGGACGGACTCTCGATAATGCCCAGAATGTTTTCACGGGTCTGATTCACCCGTTCCATTGAGATCTCTCTCATCCCTTTCCCTCCTTAAAAGAAAAGCAGACAGGAAAGCGGACATTTGCAGTCCGCTTTTCCAATTAATCTAATTCGTAAACATCGCCGTGTGCAGCTTCAAACTCTTCCTGAGTGGACGGAACGGTGATTTCTCCGCTGATGATCTTTTCTTTTACTTCATCAACTGCCGCGATTACTTCTTCTGTAAGCAGATCCTGGGTCGGAGCGATATCCACGCCGCCTGCTGCCAGGTCGTAAACCTTTACGCCGCCTTCCAGGCTGCCGTCGATGAGCTCTTTCACACAGTCATATACGGAGTTGTCCACTCTCTTCATAGCGGAGGTGATCACGGTATTCGGAGCGATGGAGGACTGGTCACTGTCTACACCGATTGCATAGATGCCTGCTTCCTGGCATGCTTCGATTACACCAAGGCCGGTAGCGCCTGCTGCGTGGAAGATAATGTCAGCGCCGTTGGTAATCGCTGTATTGGCACTGGTCTTGCCCATTGCGGAATCCGCGAAGGAGTTTGCGTTGAACTGCTGAATGGTAATATCCGGATTGGCATCCAGAGCGCCTGCGCAGTAGCCGTATCCGAACTGGTTCATGGTCTCATTGGTCATACCGATCACGAAACCAATGTTGTTTGTCTCTGTCATCAGACCTGCTACATAGCCTACCAGATAGGAAGCCTGCTCCTGACGGAACATCAGACAGGTGACATTGTCCAGCTCGATGGTGGAATCATCAATGATCGCAAATCTGCAGTCCGGATTCGCTTCCGCAGCTGCTCTGGTAGCGTCTGCCAGCATATAACCAACGCTGATAATCAGATCATACTCTTCATCCATGAAGGTCTCGATGTTCGGCGTATAGTCGGAATCGGTGGAGGACTCCAGATAGTTCGCCTCAATACCCAGCTCATCAGCTGCTCTCTGCAGGCCTTCCCACGCGGACTGGTTGAAGGAACCGTCATTGACACCGCCAACGTCGGTAACCAGACCTACTTTAAATTCCTCTCCCTCTGCCATGGAAAAGGTGGGTACTGCCAGGGTTGCCATTGCTGCTGTTAATACGACTGCTAAGACTTTCTTTCTCATTTTGAGACTCTCCTTTCTATTTGCAGGCGTTGATTCGCCTGATTTACGTGATTTTGCTGGTGCTGCTCCCTCTGATTCATATGATTTTACTGAGGTTGCTCCCTCTTGATTTACGTGTTTTCACGATCCTCCCGGATCAGCCTTCGGAGGGCGCCCACTGCGGTACGGATCGCCGCATCCGTATCGTGTACCACCGGATTGCTCAGTCCTTCCTTCTCTCTCTCCTGGTTGGCCACAACCAGAAATACAGAGCCTGCCCGAACCTTCAGGGCACTGGCAGCAACAAAAATAGCCGCTGATTCCATCTCTGATGCAAGGCAGCCCAGTCGCTTCCAGGCCTCCCATTTATTCAGCAGCTCATAACTCACCGGCTTCGTCTCCGGGGAATGCTGTCCGTAAAAAGAATCCTTACACTGAACAACTCCCACATGATAATCTGCCTTCAATTCCTTTGCCGATGCAGTCAATGCATTGACAATGCCGATATCGGCCACCGCAGGAAATTCAATCGGCGCATATTCTCTGCTGGTACCCTCCATCCGAATCGCCCCGCTGGCAATCACCAGATCCGCGCTCCTGACCTCGAGCTGCATACCGCCGCAGGTTCCCACGCGGATAAAGGTATCAGCGCCTGCTTTTACCAGTTCTTCCATCGCAATGGAGGCAGAAGGTCCGCCGATCCCGGTGGATGTCACACTCACTTTTTCCCCATCCAGATATCCTGTATAGGTCACATACTCTCTGCTGTCGGCAATCAGCTTCGCGTCATCAAAATATTTTGCAATTTTCGCGCAGCGCTTCGGATCCCCCGGCAGAAGTACATAACGGCCAACGTCGCCTTCTCCGACCTGGAGATGATACTGTTTGCCCGGATCTTCTGAATAATTCAAGGTATCACGCCCCTCTCCTGCAATTTTACCACATTTTGCTTTCTGTTTTCACCTTTTTTATACCATATTTTCCAAAATTTTTAAAGGTTATTCTGGTGTTTCCGAAAAAAATTTTCAGAAAATATAAGAGGAGTATAACAAGTTTTTGTGCTGTTGTCCATAGAATGATTTTTCCAGAAGCCTTGGAGTGCCGGGGCAGAAAGGAGGACGCCGCCATGTCTCCTGCTCTGCGTCAGCATAAAAAAAAGTAACTGTTCAGAGCCAAACTTCCAAACGCTTCGTATTTCATCGGTTTGAGGTATCCGACAAATAAAATTTCATACTTGATTTTTTTATAAAGAAGGTATAATATAGGTACATCAACACATAGTATTTAAAACTACATGTTGTTATCAAATAGTTTTGCCACCTGGTTTTGCTTTAGCAACAGTAGATTTATAAACAAAAATGAGTATGACCCGACCCATTCGTTGAAAATTCATTCACAATTGAAGGAGGACTGTCCATGAAAACCCTTACTCAGAAAGCCAATCACCACCTGAAAGATCCCGGCAGCGCGATCACACATTTTATCGGCATGCTGATGGCTGTTTTTGCAGCCGTTCCCCTTTTGATTAAAGCTCTGAGAGAACCAGACCGGATCCATGCGATTTCCCTTGCCATTTTTATCGGCAGCATGATTCTCCTGTATGCAGCGAGCACCATTTACCATTCCCTGGATCTCTCCGAGAAAGCAAATCGTGTTCTCCGCAAGATCGACCATATGATGATTTTCGTAATGATCGCCGGATCTTACACACCGGTCTGCCTTATCGCGTTAAGGGGTAAAATCGGCTACACCCTCTGTGCCCTTGTCTGGTCCATCGCCCTGGTGGGTATTGTCGTAAAAGCATGCTGGATCACCTGCCCAAAATGGTTTTCTTCCGTCCTGTATATCGGAATGGGATGGGTATGCGTCCTGGCATTTACCCAAATAATCAATGCCCTGCCGCCTGCCGCCTTCGGCTGGCTTCTGGCAGGCGGGCTGATTTATACGGTAGGCGGCATCATCTATGCACTGAAGCTACCGATTTTTAATGCAAAACACCAGGGATTCGGCTCCCATGAAATTTTCCATCTGTTTGTGATGGGCGGCAGCATTTGCCACTTCATCTGCATGTATGTCTATATTGCACCAATGCCGATCTGAACACTGAACAAATATAACTATGCAAGTTATCTGGTTTCGTTATTGCGAAATCGATATAAAGGCTCCGTATTTACGGAGCCTTTACATCCGTCCTATCTTCCGCACAGCTTCAGCTTGTCCGCACGGGACATCTGCTTAATCTCCCATTCCCTGTGCATCGCTTCTTCCTTCGTTTCAAATGCTTCAGAATAAACCAGTTCCACCGGTGTACGCGTCCTTGTATATTTCGCGCCCTTTTTGCTGTTGTGAGCCTTCAGACGCTTGTCCAGGTCCGTGGTCCATCCCGTATAAAGCGTTCCATCGCTGCATTCTAATATATAAATATAGTTTGACATAATCTTTTTCTCCAGTTCCTTTCACAGATTCAGACTCTGTACGTAACTTCCAGTATACACCTCCAGATACCCTGTGCAAAACATTGCACCGCCGTATGTAACGCGCATGTGCCAGCACATACGCTATTATATGAAAGCAATCGGCATAGCGGTATCTTACTCAGATTCTGCATAGACAGTAAAGTTCTCCGACTGCGGATTTTCAACAAAATCTCTTTCATCCAAAGCTGTCTGAGCCGCCTTGGAAACCTTTCCATAATAGTATACACATTTTTTTAAAAAAAGTGCAAAAAAACAGTCCTTTTAAAAACCCGTTCCAGCTGAACCAAACATACCCCATCCAACCCGTACTCCCTGTTTCCTTTACATTCTGCCTCTGTAATCATTTCTTCTCGAAAAACCAAAAACCCTTTTTCTTGACATCCCAGACTAACCTCTTTATACTAAATTCACCAGGCAATAGAACTCTATACCGGGAAACTGTCACGCTATGCTTTTCCACAAAACATCTCAATATGATCTTTATCTGTAAATCACCCCACCCATTGTTTCCATTTTCAGAATTCAATTATCGTATATTCCATTTATCCCTTCGTTCATTATGTAAGATTATATTTAGCATTTGCCATTGTTTTAAGTATTTTTTTATGGTATATTCAAATCAGATCGTTTCTCTGTATAGCTTTGCAGAAAGGAGAACATATGTATGAAAAAGAAACACAACACATATCAGAGAAAGACACTGCACAGGTACAGCAGCACGAAGACGCAGCGCTAAAAAACAGTATGCAATTTTTTGCTGATGAACTGCTTCCCTATTTGGGAATTAAAGGAAAGGTTGTTACTTTTGCGCCTACGGAGCTGGTTCATCTAGATGTACAAAAACTGTTTCAGGACTTTAACCTTGTTATGGATGATGGCACCTGGAAACACTTCGAATTTCAAAGCAGCAGCAAAGGAAACAACGATTTAAAACGATTTCGTTCCTACGAGGCCCTGACGAGTTACTATCACAAAACAGATATTATTACTTACGTCCTGTTTTCCGGAAATATCTGCAATCCGGCCACAGAACTCGCTACCGGTATCAATACCTACCGCATTGTTCCTATCATTATGAAGAACCGAGATGCGGATCAGCTTCTTGCTGACCTGCAGCACAAAGCAGATTCCGGAGAACTTCTTAGCAAAAAAGATCTCGTCCCTTTGACCCTTTTGCCTCTCATGAATGGAAAAACAGCTCAAAAAGACCGTATCAAAGCCGCCTATGCCCTCACTCGCAAAGCAACTGCTGTGCCTCCTGAAGAACTTCAAAAAATTGAAGCAGTAATTTATACGATGGCAAACAAATTTTTAGAATCCGCAGATATGGAAGAAATTATGGAGGATATTTGCATGACAAAACTTGGACAAATGTTGGTAAACAGAGGATTTACTCAAGGCGAAGAGAACAACAGACTGGAAAATGCACGAAACCTGCTTGACCTTCTGGATGCAAATCTGATCGCCGAGCGCATTGGTCTTCCCCTTGAAACTGTCCTAAAGCTGAAAGAAGAAGCAAAAAACCACGAAATATAATATGAGCCAGGGACCCCATGGCCATGAGCAGGCAGCCATTTTTCGGACAGTTCATCCTGTATTTTCGTCTGCAAAAAAATCAGCGGTATCCGATTCCAAAACCAGATATCGCTGATTTTCCCGCTGCCATTTCCAGGTATCCGGTGGTTCATCCCGGCCTGTGTTTTGCCGGCACGGCACGTTCCTTTTTATTCCAGATACAGGAAAGGATCCACCGGTTCCCCGTCTTTCTTCATCTCGAAGAACAGGTTGCTGCCCTCTTCGCAGTAATATTTCGTCGGTTCGCTGACATAGCCCAGCAGGCTTCCTGCTTCAACCACATCCCCTTCCTTTACAGCCACTTCTTTCAGCTGTCCGTAAATCAGTTCATAATGATTCCCAAGGTTCAGGGTCAGAGTCGTTCCTGTCTCGTCCTCCACGGTAATCGATTCTACAATGCCCCTGGCAGAAGCAATCACCTGATTTCCCACAGCACTGCTGATAATCAGTGCCGGATTGTACTTATACTGATCCAGGGTCTGGAAATAGACCGTGGAATTCATACTGTAGTCCATCAGAAGATTGCCGACAACTGGCCAGGTCAGCGGCGTGGAATCATCATAATTTACCGTCGGAGAAATCACATCCGGTTCTGCCTGTACCTGTCCGGAAGCCACATCCTGCGCTTCCGGATCCTCTTCTGTCTCATTTGCTGTCAGGCTGGCCGGATCCACATCCATTTCATTGGCCAGGATTTCCTCCGGATCTGCCTCCAGGTCTGCCTGGGCTTCTTCCACACTCACCAGTCTGGCAGATTCCTCCGTTTCCGCCCTGGCCAGTTCTTCCTGGGCTTTGATCCGCTCTTCCGCCTCCTGAGCTTTAATGGCCTCATTTTCCTGCGCCTGCTCCTGAAGCTCCTGCTTTTCCTTCTGGGCCGTATCCATCGTATAAAAAGTGGCAAACCCAGCTGCCGCCGCCAGGCAAATACTGCAAATCAAAACCGCTCCCTGTTTTTTGGAAAATTTTCCGTTATTCCTGTTCTGCATTTTCGTCACCTCATGTTTTCTTCAATATGTTCAATCATAGGATTGCCGAAAATGCAGATATTATACAGAGAATCCAGGCTTGCATGGATTTTCATGTCTATGGAGCCCGCAAAACATGATTCATCCTCACAGGGGGAGAAGAATCGCTTTGCTGCCCAGTCCTTTGCTCCTTAACAGTGTTTTATACTCTGCACTCTTCGAAGCCGGAACCGTCACCTTTGCTTTCGCGTAAATATTCTTAAATGCACTGCTTCCAACGGTTTTTGCGGTAAGCTTCGTGGTCTTAATCGCAATCGTTTTCAGATTCTTATCCCCATAAAATGCCTTGGAACCAATCGTTTTCACATTTTTTCCGATCGTAACACTTGCAAGCTTTGTGCAGCTCTGGAATGCAGAGGTTCCGATCTTTGTCACAGAGGTCGGAATCGTAACCGTTGTAAGGGCTGTACATTTGTAAAAGGCTTTGTTTCCGATCGTGCTGACCTTGGAACCGATCTTCACACTCTTCAGCTTCGTACAGCTTTCAAAGGCACTGGTTCCCACAGATGTTACATTGCTTCCCACAACGGCCTTTGTCGCCTTCCCTTTATAGAATGCCCTGGAGCCAATGGCTGTAACTTTCAGACTCACTCCTCCGTAGGAAACCGTTGCCGGAACACTGATACTCGTCAGAGAAGCATCTCCTTTTGTAAGGGTAACGGTTTTGGAAGACGCACTGGTGATCTTATAGGTATATTTTCCTTTCTTAAAGGTCATACCGTTTTTCAGCGCAATCTTAAAGGTTTTCGTAACCGTGCCTTCATAATTTCCGATTCCGGTAACCGATACTTTTGCCGTTCCCACATTTACGTTATTCTGATAGGAAACCGTATAATCCGTTCCCTTTTTCAGCGCCATTCCATCATAAGAAACTGCCACAGAAGGGGTCAGAGGCTTTCCTGTATAGTAGACAGTTCCTTTTACTGTCACGTCATCCGCTTTCAGCGTACCTTTCAGGGCCGGAAGCGTTACATTTTTTGTCGCGGCGCATTTCGTGCAGACATCCTGACGGATTCCTGTTTTTCCCACTGCCGGCTCCATCAGAACAGTTCCTTCCTCAAAGGTGTGACCCGGACCGCCGATTCCGCGGATATTTCCAACGCCATAATAGGTATAGGATTCCTTCTCAATCTCAATGCGAAGCAGCGATTTCCCCGTGGTAGGAACCGTGATCTCCTGATTCATCATGGGAATGCTCAGTTCCATCGACTTATAAAGCTGATTATCCAGATAAATTTTTAAAGTTGCGGTGGGATTTTCCACACACTGGATGGTATTGTAGCCGCTTTTCGGCAGAACACCAACGGTGAAAATCACACTGCTGTAAAGCCCCTCCAGATTATAGGAAGCACTTCCATCTGCGTTCAGCCAGTTGGCATAGAATCCCTGGGTAAAATCATGTCCCATCATCCGGAAGCTTTCTTCTCCGCCGATCTGGTAAAGCTCCACCCTGTAACTTTCGTAAGGAGTCAGATAATTCGGGCAGGAAGTTAAAGCAGAAACGCTTTCCGTCTTCTTCGCCTTACAATTCAGGCAGACATAATTTTTACTTCCGGTGCTGTCCACTGTGGCCGCAAGCTGGCTTTCCAGCTCCCACTGGTGGCCGGTGGCTGTCACATTCACAATTCCCCAGCGGCTGAAGGTTTTTGCGTCAATACGAACCATCAACTGGGTTTTGCCCACAGTCGATATGGAACATTCCATAGGAGCCGCATTCACTTCCCTCGTAAAAGAACGCACCAGCTCTCCGTCCAGATAGATCTTATAATCGGCCGGATATTTGGAATATCCATCCAGAGCGCCTGCCAGGAAGGTTACATTGCTGTAATTCTTATCCAGATTATAAAGCACTACCATGTCATCGGCATATTTGTTTTTAAATTCCCCATTGGTATACTCTTTTCCCAGCATCAGAAAAGACCCGGCATTGTCCCCGTCACTGGCATTCCTGGTCCAATAGGGTGTCAGGTAGCCCTTACAGCTTCCATCGGCTTTCGCCTCCACTCCCCAAAGACCGGAAAACAGCAGAACGCCAAGAATCAGAACGCCAAAGCCTTTTGCCAAATACTCCTTCACATACTTTCTCACATACTGCATAACAATCTCCTTTCCCTGTTCCTCCTGTCTGGCTGCGCCCGCGCCAGCATCTTTTTGTTTCATTATACCCTTTTTAAAAACTGCCTGTCAATGAAAAGCTCAAAAGCGCCGGACTGGATTCCCAGCCCGGCGCCCTGCGTCTGCTTTTGAAATTTTATTTGGCTCTGAGCCGTTTCTTTTATTTACCGATGACAACCTTGTCCAGATGCCAGATCTCATCCACGTACTGCTGAATCGTACGGTCAGAGGTGAATTTGCCGGCGCTGGCCATATTCAGGATGGCCATCTTCGCCCAGCGCTGCTCATCGCGGTAAGCCTTCTCCACTTCTCTCTGAGCTGCCGCATAGGACTTGAAGTCAGCCAGAATGAAGTAGGTGTCGGCTCTGTCGCTGCTCTTGGTGTTCAGCAGAGAGTCGTAAATGTCACGGAAGCGCTCCGGATCATTGGGAGCGTATTCGCCGTTGATAAGCTGCATCAGTACCCGGCGGATATCCTGATCATTGTTGAAGTAGTCGGTGGGACGATAGCCGCCGTGCTGCTCGAAGTTGATGACTTCATCTGCGGACAGACCGAAAATGAAGGCATTTTCTGCGCCTACTTCCTCCACGATCTCAACGTTGGCGCCGTCCATGGTTCCCAGAGTGGGAGCGCCGTTCAGCATGAACTTCATGTTTCCGGTACCGGAAGCTTCCTTACTTGCAGTGGAAATCTGCTCGGAAACATCGGCTGCCGCGAAGATCAGCTCTGCGTTGGAAACGCGGTAATCCTCAATAAATACCACCTTCAGCTTGCCGTTGATGGAACGGTCGTTGTTGATCACATCCGCCACGGAATTAATCAGCTTGATGGTCAGCTTCGCACGGCGGTAGCCTGCAGCCGCCTTCGCACCGAAGATAAAGGTTCTCGGATAGAAATCCATCTCCGGATGATCCTTGATGGTATTGTACAGATACATCACATGAAGGATGTTCAGAAGCTGGCGTTTATACTCGTGGAGACGTTTTACCTGAACATCAAAAATGGAACGGGGATCCACATCAATGCCGTTGTGCTCCTTAATATATTTTGCCAGACGAACCTTGTTCTGGTATTTGATGTTCATGAATTCCTGCTGTGCCTTGGGATCGTCGGCGTAAATCTTCATCTTTCCGATCTGAGGCAGGTCTGTGATCCACTCGTCACCGATGTGGTCCGTTACCCAGTTTGCCAGCAGCGGATTCGCATGAAGCAGGAAACGTCTCTGGGTAATGCCGTTTGTCTTGTTGTTGAACTTCTGCGGCATCATCTCATAGAAGTCCCTCAGCTCCTGATTCTTCAGGATCTCGGTATGCAGAGCGGCAACACCGTTTACGGAGTAGCCTGCTGCAATCGCCAGATGCGCCATCTTCACCTGGCCGTCATAAATAATGGCCATCTTGCGGACTTTTTCTTCATTGCCCGGATATTTTGCGCGGATCTCGTTGCAGAATCTGCGGTTGATCTCCTCCACGATCTGGTATACACGGGGAAGCAGTCTGGAGAACAGCTCGATGGGCCATTTTTCCAGGGCTTCTGCCATGATGGTGTGGTTGGTGTACGCACAGGTCTTTGTGGTAACCTCCCATGCCTCATCCCATTCCAGTCCTTCCTCGTCCAGAAGGATCCGCATCAGTTCGGCAACTGCCACCGTCGGATGGGTATCATTCAGCTGGAAGGTTGCCTTTTCATAGAACTTCCGGATATCGGAATGGCTCTTCTTATATTTTTCAATGGCTGCCTGAACGCTGGCGGAAATGAAGAAATACTGCTGTTTCAGACGCAGCTCTTTTCCTGCGTAATGCTCATCTGCCGGATAGAGAACCTCTACAATGTTCTTTGCCAGGTTTTCCTGCTCAACGGCTCTCATATACTCGCCCTTGTTGAAGGAATCCAGCTGGAAATCGTTGATCGCCTCTGCATCCCACACACGCAGAGTATTGACAATCCCGTTGTTATAGCCCACGATGGGGATATCAAAGGGAATAGCGCGTACAGACTGAAAGCCTTCCTGGATGAATTTATTTCTGTGCGTATTCTGGTCATATTCCACACGGACATAACCGCCGAATTTTACTTCCTTTGCGTATTCCGGACGGCGCAGCTCGAAGGGATTGCCTTCCTTCAGCCAGTTATCCGGCACCTCTACCTGATAACCGTCTTTGATTTTCTGCTTGAACATTCCGTAACGGTAACGGATTCCGCAGCCGTAAGCCGCATAGCCCAGAGTTGCCAGAGAATCCAGGAAGCAGGCTGCCAGACGGCCCAGACCGCCGTTTCCGAGAGCGGCATCGGGCTCCTCGTCCTCGATGACGTTCAGGTCAAAGCCCAGCTCCTCCAGAGCTTCCTTTACTTCATTATACTCTGTCAGATTGATCAGGTTGTTGCCCAGGGCACGACCCATCAGGAACTCCATGGACATATAGTAGACAATCTTCGGATCATCCTTTTCGTACTGCTGCTGGGTCAGCATCCAGTTCTCAATGATGGTATCCTTTACGGCATAGGAAACTGCCTGAAATACCTGCTGTTTGGTCGCTTCGTCGATGTTCTTGCGGTAAAGGGATTTTACATTCTCCTTTACCTCGCTGATGAATGCCTTCTTGTCAAATTTCTTCATGTTTTCCTCCTGTCCTTACTGCCGTTTTACGCCCATGGTTACTGCCTCACCGTTAATGCTCCACTCTTTCACATATCCATCGGCTTCACCCGGCACAATCTCATCTGCCAGTACTTCTGACTTGATCTCCTCCTGGTTCGCTTCCAGAATCCCCAGGATTTTCTCATTGTCCTTTGCATAAACTTTGATCCGGTCCATGACCTCAAAGCCTGCTTCCTTACGCATGGTCTGGATTTTGCTGATCAGCTCACGCACAAAGCCTTCCTCAATCAGCTCCTCTGTCAGATTCGTATCCAGCACAACTGTAATTTCATTGTCCTGCTCGGAAACATAGCCTTCCATCTGAGCAGTCTCAATAAGCAAGTCATTTTCTAATAATACAACGCTTTCCCCGTCAATGTCAAGCTTCAGCTCTCCGGTGGCTCGCAGCTCATCCATGGCGGCATTTCCGTCCAGTGCCGGCAGCACCTGGCGGATCTTATTCAGCAGCTTGCCGTATTTCGGACCTACCGTGCGCATCTGCGGCTTAAAGCTGTAGGAAGTAAAGGAACGCACATCATCGGTAAAGGTAATGGCCTTGGCATTCAGCTCGTCCTTGATGATGTCCGCGAAATAATCCGGCAGAGCGATGGGCGCCTTCACAAACATCTGCGCAATGGGCTGACGATTCTTGATGTTGGCGGTATTCCGGCATGCACGGCCCATTACGACGATTTTCAGGACTTCGTCCATGTTCTTCTCCAGCTCTTTGTCGATGTGACTCTGCTCAACAGCCGGGAAATCGCACAGATGAATGCTCTCCGGAGCGTCCTTGTCGATGCTGCGAACCAGGTTCTGGTAAATGTCCTCAGTCATAAACGGAATCATGGGTGCCGCTGCCTTGCTGACATTCACCAGGGCGGTGTACAGGGTCATGTAGGCGTTGATCTTATCCTGCTCCATGCCCTTTGCCCAGAAGCGTTCCCGGCTGCGGCGCACATACCAGTTGCTCATGTCATCCACGAAATCCTGCAGGGCTCTGGCGGCTTCCGGAATCCGGTAATTGCCCAGGTTGTCATCCACGGCCTGAACCATGGTGTTCATCTTGGACAGCAGCCATTTGTCCATGACAGACAGCTTCTCATAGTCCAGGGTATATTTCGTCGCGTCAAATTCATCAATATTCGCATACAATACGAAGAATGCGTAGGTATTCCACAGGGTTCCCATGAATTTCCGCTGGCCTTCCATAACGGCTTTACCGTGGAAACGGTTGGGCAGCCAGGGAGCGCTGTTAATGTAGAAATACCAGCGGATGGCGTCGGCTCCGTAGGTCTCCAGAGCTTCAAAGGGATCTACGGCATTTCCCTTGGATTTACTCATTTTCTGGCCGTTTTCATCCTGTACATGGCCCAGAACAATAACGTTCTCGTAGGGAGCCTTGTTAAACAGCAGCGTGGACTCTGCCAGCAGGGAGTAGAACCATCCTCTGGTCTGATCCACCGCCTCGGAAATAAACTGGGCCGGGAACTGCTTCTCAAACAGCTCCTGATTCTCAAAGGGATAGTGATGCTGGGCGAAGGGCATGGCACCGGAGTCGAACCAGCAGTCGATGACCTCGGGTACCCGATGCATGTCTTTGCCGCATTTCGGACATTTGATAGTAATTTCATCAATATACGGGCGATGCAGCTCAACGGTCTTCGCTGCCTCGTTGCCGCTCATCTCGTACAGCTCCTGACGGCTTCCGATGGAATGCATGCAGCCGCAGTCCTCACAGTACCAGATATTCAGCGGAGTTCCCCAGTAACGGTTCCGGCTGATGCCCCAGTCCTGAACGTTCTCCAGCCAGTCGCCGAAACGTCCCTTTCCGATGCTTTCCGGAATCCAGTTGATGGTGTTGTTGTTGCGGATCAGATCATCCTTCACCGCGGTCATCTTGATGAACCAGGACTCACGGGCATAGTAGATCAGCGGCGTATCACATCTCCAGCAGTGGGGATAGCTGTGTTCAAATTTCGGAGCGGCAAATAACTGGCCTCTCTTCTCCAGATCCTCCAGAACCTTCGGGTCTGCTTTCTTGACAAACAGGCCGCCGAAGGGGGTATCCTCGGTCATCTCACCCTTGCCGTTTACCAGCTGTACAAAAGGCAGATCGTAGCGGCGTCCCACCTGGGCATCGTCTTCACCAAATGCAGGCGCAATGTGAACCACGCCGGTACCATCGGTCAGAGTAACATAATCTGCACAGGTCACATAGAAGGCCTTTTTATGCTGCTTCTCCGCGTGAACTCTGGCGCAGTCATACAGCGGCTCATATTCTTTTCCTTCCAGATCCGTTCCCACATAGGTTTCCAGAACCTCGTAAGCAGGTGCATCCTCTGTTTTCAGGCTTCCCAGAACGGTATCCAGCAGAGCTTCTGCCATATAATAGGTGTAGCCGTCCGCAGCCTTCACCTTACAGTAGGTCTCTCTTGGGTTTACGCAGAGTGCCAGGTTGGAGGGCAGTGTCCAGGGCGTGGTGGTCCATGCCAGAATGTAGGCATCCTCGTCCTTCACCTTAAAACGGACGATAGCAGAGCGTTCCTTTACGTCCTTGTAGCCCTGAGCCACTTCCTGGGCAGACAGCGGCGTACCGCAGCGCGGGCAGTAGGGAACGACCTTGAAGCCCTTATACAGCAGGCCCTTATCCCAGATTTTCTTCAGAGCCCACCATTCAGACTCAATATAGTCATCGTGATAGGTAACGTAGGGATTCTCCATATCCGCCCAGAAACCCACGGTGGAGGAGAAATCCTCCCACATGCCCTTGTATTTCCAGACGCTTTCCTTACATTTATCGATAAAGGGAACCAGGCCGTATTCCTCGATCTGGTCCTTTCCGTCCAGACCCAGCAGCTTTTCCACTTCCAGCTCCACCGGAAGTCCATGGGTATCCCAGCCGGCTTTCCGGGGAACCATTTTCCCTTTCATGGTCTGGTAACGCGGAATCATATCCTTGATGACACGGGTCAGCACATGGCCAATATGAGGCTTCCCGTTGGCGGTAGGCGGGCCGTCGTAGAAGGTGTAGGTCTCGCCTTCCTTCCGGCTGTCAATACTTTTCTCAAAGATGTGGTTCTCTTTCCAGAACTGCTCCACCTTTTTCTCCCGTTCTACAAAGTTCATATTTGTAGAGACTTTTTCGTACATGTTCTTCATTCCTTTCCTTATGCGCATAGGACGCGCAGAAACTGTCAGGTACCTTATCAGCCGCTTTCGTCAGTCCATTTTCCCGGTATCTCCTGCCCGGAGCATTCTGGAGGTTGGCCCTGAAGTACTTTTTCATAATACAAAAAAAAGCGACGCCCTGTAATAGGACGCGCGCCATAAAAAGCAGCATCGTTTAACCACCTGTTACAACATACCATCATATGTGTTCCCGATAACGGAGGAAGTCCGTCAGCACCTACTGCATTTCAGCCTGAAACTCCGGAGTGATTTTCCGCAGGACTTACTGGCGCCGGGCTCCCACCCTCTCCGGCTCGCTGTGGCGTTCATTCAAGCGTACTCTCTCCATCACTGTTTTTACATATTTTACATCTATGAATTACCCGACAAATGAACCCATCGTCCATTTGTCTCTTGGCTCATTATATAGTAGATTTTTCCCAAAAGTCAAGCAAAACATGCTTGCAAATCAAATCTGGTCTGATATAATAAGGATGATGCTGTTTTTCAGTAAATTTTTGTGCAAAGGAGATAAATCTATGGTATATAAAACAAGCGGTACCTGTGCGCAGGCCATTGAATTTGAACTGGACGGCGATGTGATCAAAGAAGTTCAGTTTATCGGCGGCTGCAGCGGAAATACCCAGGGTGTGGCTGCTCTGGTAAAAGGTATGAAAGCAGAAGATGCCATTTCCAGGCTCGAAGGCATTCGCTGCGGTTACAAACCCACCTCATGTCCGGATCAGCTGGCAAAGGCACTGAAACAGGCTCTGGGGAAATAAACAGCCCTTCCCATGCATAAAAAACGGGAGAAGCCCGGGCGGCACCTGTCGCGAAACGGCTTCTCTCGTTTTTTCGTTTTTTCGTTTTTTCGTTTTTTCTTTTTTTCGTTTTTTCGTTTTTCTTTTTGTTTTCTTTTTCTTTCGGTTTATTCTTCCAGAATATACTTCAGCAGCTCCAGATCGCTGGAAAAATGGCGGCGGTCTTCCTCAAAATTTTTCACAAACTCGCCCTGCCAGGTAGCCTTTCTTCTGGAAATCACCAGAAAATTTGCTGTTTTTTCCCTGCCCCGAAAGGACTGGAATTCCTGGAGATTCCATTTTGGCATCGGCTTTTTACAGGCTGTCACGTCCTGGATTTCCCATTTCTGTTCCCGGAAGCTTCTGCTCTCCTGAAAGGACTGAGGATAGCCAAGGCTGTCAAACATCCGGTCGGTATTCAGGAGAAATTCATGATAGGACCGAAAGGGCATGGGATCCTTCCAGTCCAGCGCGTACACGGTTCCGGAAAATTCTTCCTCCGAAAGCCGGTCAATGCAGACCCGGACCCAATTGCCGGTTAATCCTTTTCTCTCATCCATACTCTCGCCCCCGCTAAATAATCATACTCTTCGACGAAACCTCCTCCAGATCATACTGAATCTGAACGGCCGGATTCGGAAAAACTCTCCGGAACGTATCAATAATCCGTCCACACACCATTGTGCTCGTTTCATAGGAACAGGTGGGAAGCAGCAAAATATACTGCGTATCGCTGTAGCGCGATGCCACATCTCCGATGCGGAGAGAACAGTAAATCGCCTGCTTCAGTCTCTCCATCGCCCGCTTCAGGAAATAAAGGACCTTTTCCGTCTCCACATCCTCGGTCTGTACCTTTAATGTCAGCAGAACCACATATTCAGAAATCCCCATCCGTTCGATCCTGCGTGCCTCCAGCCGGTAAATCTGGCGAAAAACCGCATAATCACACACAAAGACACCCTCCGGCTCTTCCTCGCAGATCTCCGAATAAAGCTCCTCGAAGCTGGTCATATGTACATTTTTCACAGAAAGAAGCTCCTGGTAAGCCTCCTTCAGCCTTTCGGAATTGCGGATTCCCAGGTTATCATATAAAATCTGAGTGGCTTTCTTATAATGAGACAGCGCAAGCTGCTGGTTGTTCCTGCCCAGCAGTGCCTTGATCAGCCAGTAGTGCAGGTCTTCGTCCAGGTTATCCTCCTCCAGGGCCTTTCTGCAGACCTTTTCCATACCCATATAATTCTTCATCCGGCTGTAAAGCTCCACCAGCTCCTTCGCGGTGTTCATATAAAGGGAATGATAATAGGTCGTCATGGGAACCATCCAGCTCTCTCTGGCCACACCGGCAAAGACAGGGCCTTCATAAAACCCCAGCGCTTCTTCGTATTTTCCGGCCTGCTCCTCCAGAGTCCCTTCGTTCCTGTGCGCCTGGCCGCAGGCCTCCTCAAACATTTCATAGTCGGTCTTCACCGGAACCTCCGGATTCCAGATATAGGCCCCTCTCTTATTTATAATATATTTTTCATCGCCGATCTCTTTTAAGATATTCCGCAGACGATACACAAGATTCTTCAAAGCTCCCGCCGGATTATCTGTCTCATCTCCCGGCCACAGCACATCTGCCGCCTCCGGAACCGTGAGCGAATGATTCCTGTACAGAAGAAGCAGAACCAGAAGCTTGGTAAGCTGATTGGAATGCATCGTCTCCTCTGTCAGAATCCGGCTGCCGCAGGAAACTTCAAACTTTCGGAATATCTTAAAATAAATGGTCTCCGCCAACGCAATCACCCCTTTTCGGAAAGCCGGTCATTCCTGACTCTTAAAAATATACACAAATATGTATTTTTATGTCCATTTGACCCCTGACTCTTATTATACCACATATCACTTTCCCGTCAACGAACCCTTATAACACTTTCTCTGCCAATTGGCAGTGATTCTGTGTCAGACAAATTTACATGAGCTGCCGACAAATGAACCTGACTTTAGTTTTTACAAAAAATAATCCCCTCAGCCAACCGAAAAAAGCACAGACTCCACGCCTATGCTTTTATAGTCTGCTACTCCCATTTGATTCTCTCCTGTCCCTCACTCACCGCGGAATCCAGAAGCTTAATCAGCTCCAGAGTGCTTCGGAACGCCTGGGTTTTCTGGGTCTCCACCCAGCGCACAGCCCCCTGCCAGCTCTGGGACTGCGTATTTTTTATCTCCACAATAAAGGTATGCCCGGGCCTTCCCGGTTTATTCGTTGCTCCATTTGGCATATATCAACCTCACTTCCCGGATCCGGCAAATCCCCCTGATCCAAATTCTGCATTTCTGTGACAGCATCCTTCCATTCATTTTCAGTAAACTGTTCTGAACAGCAGCAAAATGAAAAGCGGACAGACCTGTAGCCTGTTGTCCTGAGTAGCCATATGTTTAGTATAAGGCTAATCAGTCACAAATCAGTCACACAGAAAATTCTTTTCTCTTGTGAAGCCGCACAATTCATAGTAGAATATTAATGAGCCAAGGGACAAATGGACATGAAAATCCGTGCTTGCATGGATTTTCATGTCTATGGGTCCCGCAAAACATGAGCAAGCAGCCATTTTTCGCAGAAAAATGAGCGAATTGCGAATGTTTTCGTCGATTTTGGAAGTGCGCAGCACGGAAAAATCGACGGAAGATGCTTCAGACGATAATCCATAAAAGAAGGCTGCCGTACATTCGATGTTTTCATCGTCTGTACGGCAGCCTTTTTCATGCCGTTTCCGGCAGTCTCCACATGCTCTCTGATCCCTGTCTTTCTTCAATCTCCGTGTCTTTGCAGACATCGGCCTTCGCTGAGCCCCGGTTTTTACTCCGAAATCGGATCCCAGTAGGTCAGGAAGATGTTTCCTGCTTCCTCAAACAGTTCCGTGCTGTCATCCATTCCGTAATAGAAGGTCTCCTCGCCGCCTGGCTGCAGAAGGATCGTATTGTACGGATCATATCCCACAATAATCACAACACCCTGGGGAAATTCCTCTGTCACAGGCGTTCTGGCTGCCACCGGGGTTCCCTCGCTCACATAGTAGAGAACAGCATCCAACGGACAGCCGCTTAAATCCAGCACCTCGTTATCCAGAGCATTCTCCCACTCTTTCACATCCAGAGAACCTTTCCGGACAATATCCGGAATTTCATCCAGATTCAGCCGTTTCTCCGTGGCCTTATTGCCGCGCTCCCAGATGTTCTGCCAGTCACTGTTGACAACCACGCCCAGAAGCTCATTCGCCTGATTTACCGCTGTATTGATGGCCGTACAGGCACTGTTCAGCTTGCCTTTGGCGTAAACATAATACAGATTCTGTACGGTTTCCTTCGGTTCCAGAACAATAACCCTGGAGCCTTCATAAACCACCTGGCGGCTTCCGGTTATCTGCGGTGCTTTGCCCGCCTTCAGCGTCTTTCCTACCCGAAGAATCATCTCCGTCTGCTTTCTGGAGGTTGTCTGGGTGGTAAGCCCGTAGGCACTCTCCTCGTCCGCACTGTTGCTGACGATATGATCCTCCGAAGCTTCTGTAAAGAGCAGCCCCTGTCTGGTAACCCGCTCCAGGGTCAGAAGCTTGTCCTCAATCCGGATTCCCGTCACATAGTAGCCGGAAGCTTCATAGGTCTTCACCGTTTCGCCCTGGCCGTTTACAATAAAAAGCTTTTTCATCGGGAAAAGCTCATTTCCTTCATGCTCTGTATTGACATCCGCCGCATCGGCAATCCCGTAAACCAGATCTTCATCCATGAAACCAAGGGGGCGAATCCGTTCCGTGTCCGCGCAGGAAATCTCGCGGGTTTCCAGCGTATCGAAATCAATCACGGTAATCTTCGTGGAACGGAAGGGCTGATTTTCCTGGAGCCATGCAAAGTAGCGCCCGCTCTCAGAGCTCACAAAGCAGTCGGAGCGGATATTTTCCGCAATGGTGCTCACCTGACGCGTATCCAGCTGAATTCCGTAGATACTGTCATCCACACAGATATAAAAACGGTTCCGGTCGGTAGTAACGTAAGCCAGGGCATTCACATCCTGCTTCAGCAGCTCATAGCATTGTCTGGTATCGACAAACAGGCATTCCTCCACATTGGAAGCCGCGGAATTGTAATAATAGACCGCCACACCGGACTCTCCTTCGTGGGCGCCTCGGTTCATATAACCGCAGACCAGGAAATACATATTTCCGTTTTCATCGATATTAATAATCTGAATATCGTTCTGATTGTAGGTGTCTCTGGGACCGGACTCAATTTCCTGGGGGAAGCTGAAGACCTCGGTGATCCGGCTGTTTGACGTATCGAACAGCCAGAGCGTTCCCTGCAGAGCAAAAGCAAAATACCGGTTCTTCAGATCATTTTTATATTCAATATCCCACCCGTTGATTCCGAGATTAATGCCTTTGCCGGTCAGAATCTCTCCTTCCGGATCAAACATCTGGCTGGTATCCCGTTCGAAATCCAGAAGCATGATCCGCTCCTCCGTATAACGGAGCCGGTAATATTCCGACACCTGATAATACTCTGTCCTTCCGCTGTCAGACTGGGCGGAAACCATATAGTCCATCCGGATGGTAGCTGTATTTTCGTTGATCTCCTTAATACTCGGCGTCGGCTTATAAGACACCTGGGGATTCAGATCCGCCCAGGAAATCTGATCCATGGTGCAGTGAATATTCACATGGGCCAGCGTGGTATTATTTCCGGTTTCATCCGGCTCTATGTATGCCGCGAGTGTATCCAGATTCATCCCGCTGATACATTTTTCATAAAATCCCAGAACAAAATCCAGATATGCCTTTGTATGAAGATTGTCCTGATAAATCACCCGGGTATAATAGTAACAGGACGTATCCCCCGCTGTCACCCGGATTTTCAGTACATACTCCGTATTGATCAGCATCTTCTGCTGCATTTCCAGAGTAGCGCTGATATAATTTCCATTTTCGGTGATCTTCGTCACCTTGGTATTCTCCAGAGACCTGGAGCCGTCTGAGGAGAGCACCTCAAAGCTGATATCATCGATCTGGTTCTGATAGGGCTGAATCTGAATCTCCAGTGTCTGATCCGTGGTCAGCGGCGTCAGCGTATCCCGCATGGAAGTGACATCCATTTCCTTTTTATAGCCATGCAGACAGTTGATCTGCGTACCCTCATTCACCATATAAACCAGCGGCAGCGTAGCCAGGTCCATATTCTCTGAGGTACTTCCGATATCCTGATTCAGATACCGGCTGAACAGGAAATACGCTGCAAAGAAAACAGCCAGCAGCGTCACGATTTTGACAATCACCTTTTTCACAGCAGATCACACCTCCTTATCCAGCAGGCGGCCAAGAAGCGGATCCACACCCAGTATCTCCCGGCATCGCTCATACTCCGCATGCTTTTCCGGATGCTTCTGTCCTGTCCGGACAGCGCGGATCAGAATATTTTTCGGCGTATGCTCCATGTCAATAAACTCCAGAATCTGCACCTGATATCCGGCCTCCTCCAGTCTGGCGGCCCGAAGTCCATCCGTTATCAGAGCCGCCATGCGTTCCTTCAGAAGGCCGTATTTCAGAACCGGCTCCAGATCCTCACAGTGAATCTGCCCGTTCAGCTCATGCTGGCTGCACGGTACCGATAAAATCACCTTCGCGTTCCAGCGGACAGCCTTTTCCAGCGCATAATCCGTGGCCGTATCGCAGGCATGAAGAGTCACAACCATATCCACCTGGCTGCTGCCGGTATAGGACGCAATATCCCCCGTCAGGAACGTCAGCTTCTCATAGCCGTATTCCCGGGCCAGACGGCTGCAGTGCTCAATAACCTCCTGTTTCAGATCCAGGCCGATAATCCGCACATCCAGCCCCTTCCGTTCCCGCAGATAATAATACATGGCAAAGGTCAGATAGGATTTCCCGCATCCGAAATCCAGAATGGAAACTTCCCGGTCTTTTGGAAGCTTCGGCAGAATATCCTCAATAAATTCCAGGAAACGGTTGATCTGACGGAACTTATCATAATGGGCATGGACAATTTTCCCTTCCGCAGTCATCACGCCCAGATCCTGCAGAAACGGAACCGGAATTCCTTCTTCCAGCAGGTAATGCTTTTTCCGGTTATGAGACAGATCCGCAGGAGCCTGGCAAACCTGCTGCTTCTTTTTCTGCTTTACCGTGACGGTGCCCTTTTTGCTGACCAGCGCCTGGGCAGTCACCACTGCCGTCTCCATCTGGAGCTGCTTAAAATCCTTCTCCATCCACGCAAGGATTTTCACAGCTGCCTCATCCCGGGTCAGATTCTCGTGAAATTCCTGTTTTCCAATCTGACTGGCAGCCTGAAAAAACAGCACCCCTTTTTTCATCAGCGGACGCAGACGGATCCGGGAAGGCCCTTCCTTGCTGCGTGGCGCGCTGATGGTCAGAAGCAGGAGCTGTTCATTCAGGTTCTCCATCAGTAACTGTTGTAATTTTTCCATTATTAATACTTCTCCCCATGAAACAAAATACGATAAAGGCGCAAAACAACAGAGCCACAGCCCGGCGCCATGACTCTATTGTAAATGTTCCGTATTAAAATCTCAATAAAAATTTTCTTAAATTCCCGCTTAATACCACCTGCGGCAGTTTCTGCGGCGGCAGCGGCGCCGGTGCATCTCCTGGAATAAAATCACCCTTGCCATATCCCCAAGCCAGTTGGCTCCCGGCGGATAACGGCGCTGAGCTTCCTGGTTCATCACCAGCATATCATCGGTATCGCTGCCCTCCTGTACCTCATAGTGGTCTTTCATTTTATCGCAGATTCTGCGGATAATCTGTTCCAGCTGCACCTGATCCGGCTGCTCGTCGAACATCATGCTGCCTTCATATTCCAGCTTATCACATTCTTCCTCCACATACTGCAGGATTTCTCTGGCCACATCCGGATACATTTCCTTCAGCCGCTCCATATCCCGCTCATTTTCCATCTCACCGGAAAAATCCATGGGAAGCTCATAAGCGCGGTAATAAGGCATAGGACGCGGCATTCCGGGCCATGGCTGACCCTCCATCCGATCATACCCTCTGTCATAACCAAAGCGGCCGGGACGCATCTCATACCCCGGGCGCCACATGTCATACCCCGGGCGGCCGGGACGCATCTCATAATCCGGACGCATCCTTCCACGGCCGTAATCCATTCTGCCCGGGTCCTGCCAGGACACCGGATCCTGCATATTCTGGCAGCCTGCGCAGGAGGACTGGGATTCCTTGTTCGATTCCATAACCTACTCCTGAACTTTACTCCCTACTAACATATGCATCGGCGGCAGATTTGCGAACTTTCCGGGAGAAATCCTGCTGACGGGAATCCCGCGCCAAAACTCGCGGGCGAGTCTTGAACAGAAAGAACGCCCCGGTATCAAACCCAAAGGCGTTCTTTTTTCTCATTTTCCCGTTAATTCCATTTATTTTCCGCCCACATGATCCGCCAGCTCCAGCCGGATCAGCGCCTTTCTGAGCGCCACTTCGGCTCTGGCCAGATTGATATTCGGATCCTTCATCTGCATCCGCCGTTCGGCACGGATCCTGGCCTCCTCAGCCCGGTTCCGGTCGATCTCCTCCGGCCATTCCGCCACCTCGGCCAGAATGGTCACCTTTTCCTGGGTGATCTCCATAAATCCTGCATGGAGAGCTGCCTCTTTTCTGGTATCGGCCCCGGTGATCACTGCAATCCCCGGCTCGATAATCGTCGTCAGCGGAATATGCTTTTTGTAGATACCGATCTGGCCCTCGCTGGTATTCAGCTCCAGCATACTGGCCTTTCCCTCATAAAAAATCCGGTCCGGAGTAATGATCTTCAGATCGAAAAATTTATCGTCCGCCATAGACACACCCCCTATTTCATCCGGGCTGTCACATCGTCGATGGTACCGGCATTCAGGAAATAGCTCTCCGGAATGTTGTCATGCTTGCCTTCCAGGATTTCTTTAAATCCGCGGATGGTTTCTGACAGCGGAACGTAGCGTCCGTCCACACCGGTAAACTGCACCGCCACGAAGAAGGGCTGAGACAAAAATCTCTGCACCTTTCTGGCACGGCTTACAATGAGCTTTTCTTCTTCGGACAGTTCATCCATACCCAGGATGGCAATGATATCCTGCAGTTCCTTGTATTTCTGCAGAATCTCCTGCACTCCTCTGGCAACCTGATAATGCTCCTCACCCACAACTCTGGGATCCAGAATCCTGGAGGTGGACTCCAGCGGATCCACCGCCGGATAAATACCCAGCTCCACAATGGAACGGGAAAGTACCGTCGTGGCATCCAGATGGGCAAAGGTGGTGGCCGGAGCCGGGTCCGTCAGGTCGTCGGCAGGCACATAAACTGCCTGAACCGACGTAATGGAACCGTTTTTCGTGGAAGTGATGCGCTCCTGCAGAGCGCCCATTTCCGTCTGCAGAGTGGGCTGATAGCCTACCGCAGAGGGCATACGTCCCAAAAGCGCCGAAACCTCGGAACCTGCCTGGGTGAAACGGAAAATATTGTCGATAAACAGCAGAACGTCCTTTCCGCCCTCATCACGGAAATATTCTGCCATGGTAAGCCCCGTCAGGCCCACACGCATACGTGCTCCGGGGGGCTCATTCATCTGTCCGAATACCATGGTTGTTTTATTGATAACGCCGGATTCCTGCATCTCATAATACAGGTCATTTCCTTCACGGGTACGCTCGCCAACACCGGTGAATACCGAGTAGCCGCCATGCTCCGTGGCAATATTCCGGATCAGCTCCTGAATCAGCACGGTCTTTCCTACTCCCGCGCCGCCGAAAAGACCGATCTTACCGCCTTTCTGGTAGGGGCAGAGCAGGTCTACGACCTTGATGCCTGTCTCCAGAACCTCCGTGGAGGTGGACTGCTCCTCAAAAGAGGGGGCCTTCCTGTGAATCGGCAGATATTCCACGCCTTCCGGCGCTTTTTTATTGTCAATGGGATCACCGGTTACATTGAAAATCCGTCCCAGGGTTTTCTCTCCCACCGGCACCCGGATCGGGCTTCCGGTCGCCACTGCCTCCATCCCACGCACCAGTCCGTCCGTGGAACCCATGGCAATGCAGCGCACCGTATCATCCCCCAGATGCTGTGCAACCTCCACCGTCAAAACCCCTTTGTCTCTGGTCGTAATGTGAATGGCTTCATAAATCTGCGGGAGATTTCCATCCGGGAACTTGATATCCAGAACCGCACCGATAATCTGCGTGATCTTTCCTTTATTTTGTTCTGACATGGATTTCCTCCTTACATAGTAACTGTTCCGAGCACTGCAAAGATTTGCAGGCATCCGCCTGCATCAGCTGATCGCTTCCGCTCCCGCGATAATCTCCGTCAGCTCCTGAGTGATCGAGCCCTGACGCGCACGGTTATACTGCAGCGACAGCTTCTCAATCATCTCTTCTGCATTGCTGGTAGCCGAATCCATCGCCTGCATTCTGGCTCCGTTTTCACTGGCTACCGCTTCCACCAGCCCTCCGTAAATCAGGCTGGTAATATATTTGGGAATAATGATGTCCAGGGCTTCATCCTCCCCCGGCTCATAATTCATCAGGGTATCGCGCTCTTCCTTTGAGAGCTCCCCGGCGTCAAATTCCACCGGCAGAAGCTTCAGCATTTTCGGCTCGTGAACCACTGTGTTTTTAAAGGCTGTATAGACCAGGTAGATTTCTCCGATTTTGCTCTGCTCAAAATCCTCCAGAACACGGCTGCTGATCTCCCGGGCATCGGAAAACAGAGGCGCATTGACCACATCGCTGTAATCCTCCTCGATCCGGTAGCCCTTTTTCTGCAGGGCTTCCCCGGCCTTGCGTCCGATGTTGTAAAGAACCACGTCCTCTTTCGGAAGACCGCTTTCTGTGACAACCCGCACGATATTGGAATTGTAGCCTCCGGCCAGCCCCTTATTGGAGGAAATGACAATCACTGCCTTTTTCGGGGATGCTCCGGACTGCAGATAGCGATGATCCACCTGCCCGGAACGGGCCAGAATCGAGGTTACCACCCGGTACATGTTTTCAAAATAAGGCTTGGAATGCTCCGCCTGAGTCCTGGTCTTCTGCAGCTTGACTGTGGAAACCAGCTTCATGGCTTTTGTAATCTGCTGAATACTGGTGACACTGCTTTTACGCCTTTGAATGTCTCTCATAGAGGCCATGCGGTATCACCTCCTTATTTCGCCTGAAATTTTGTCTTGCATTCTTCAATCGCCGCGATCAGGCCCTTTTCCGTCTCCTCGGAAATCACCTTTTCGGATGCAATGGCCTGGGGAATCTCCGGATATTTGGTCTTCAGCAGTTCAAACAGCTCTGCCTGGAAATCCAGAAGACGCTTCGTCTCAATATCCAGCAGATATTTCTGTGTGGCTGCATACAGAATAATAACCTGATACTCCACGGGCATGGGCTGATACTGGGACTGCTTCAGGATCTCCTTGATCCGCTCGCCCTGAGCCAGCTTTTCCTTGGTGTCCGCATCCAGCTCGGAGCCGAACTGGGAAAATGCCGCCAGCTCCCGGTACTGGGCCAGCTCCACACGGATGGGAGCCGCGATCTTCTTCATGGCCTTGATCTGGGCCGCACCGCCTACACGGGATACGGACAGACCGGCATTGACAGCCGGACGGAAGCCTGCGTTGAACATCTCCGTCTCCAGATAAATCTGACCATCCGTAATGGAAATCACGTTAGTCGGAATATAAGCCGATACATCGCCAGCCTGGGTCTCGATAATCGGAAGCGCCGTCAGAGAACCGCCTCCCAGCTCGTCAGACAGTCTGGCTGCACGCTCCAGAAGCCTGGAGTGCAGATAAAAGACATCGCCCGGATATGCTTCACGGCCTGGCGGACGGCGAAGCAGCAGGGACAGGGTACGGTAAGCCGCCGCATGCTTGGAAAGGTCATCGTAAACCACCAGCACATCATCCCCGTTCTCCATCCATTCTTCTCCGATGGCACAGCCCGCATAGGGCGCAATATACTGTAACGGAGCCAGCTCGCTGGCTGTGGAAGCCACAACGGTGGTATAATCCATCGCCCCGTATTCTTCAAAAGTCTTTACAATCGTCGCAACCGTAGAAGCCTTCTGGCCAATGGCCACGTAAATACATTTCACACCCTGGCCCTTCTGGTTGATGATCGTATCCACCGCAATGGCCGTCTTTCCGGTCTGGCGGTCACCGATAATCAGCTCACGCTGGCCTCTTCCGATGGGAACCATGGAGTCGATGGCCTTGATTCCTGTCTGAAGGGGGGTATCTACGGATTTTCTGGTGATAACGCCGGGAGCCACACGCTCTACCTGGCGGTATTTCTTTGTTTCAATGGGGCCCTTCCCGTCAATGGGCTGTCCCAGAGCGTTCACGACACGCCCCAGAAGGCTGTCCCCCACCGGAACCTCCACAACCGTTCCTGTGGTTTTCACCAGATCACCTTCACTGATGGCACTGGTATCCCCCAGAAGTACAGCACCTACGTTGTCCTCCTCCAGGTTCAGAACCATGCCGTGAACATCTCCCGGGAACTCCAGAAGCTCGCCCTGCATGGCATTCTCCAGCCCATGGATGCGGGCGATACCGTCCGCCACCTGGATCACCGTTCCCACATCGGAAACCGCAACCCTGGAGGAATAGCGTTTGATCTGTTCCTTGATCACAGAACTGATCTCTTCAGGTCTTAAATTCATGAGGCTTTCTCACCTACTTTCTCATTTTGTTCCAGGGAAATCCGGTTCAGGCCGCCCGTAAGCTCCGAAAGCTTATAGCGCAGGCTGCCGTCCACCACCCGGTCGCCGATCCGCACAACCATGCCTCCCAGCAGGGAAGGATCTGTGCGGTAAGTGATTTCCATTTTCTCATACCTGGTGGTCTCCAGAAGCTTCTTCCGGATCCGTTCCTTCCAGGCATCACTCAGCTCTGCTGCTGAGGTAACCTCGGCAATGCCGATTTTTTTGTATTCCTTCAGCTGTCCGACCGTGTATTCAAAAATCGCCGGAAGCTCCTTATACCGGTCCTTGGTCACTGTCAGAGTCAGAAGTCCGCAAAGCTCATCGGAAATCTTTCCCCGGAAGCAGTCCTCCAGCAGCCGGATCTTTTCTTCTTTGATAATCTTGGGATGGTCCATAATGGCAGACAGTTCCGGATTCTCCTCAAGAGCCGTCATAAGGGCGGGAATTTCCTTCAGAAACTCCTCCACCTTCCGCTCTTCCACGGCCAGCTGGAATATGGCGTCTCCATAGACCTTCGCCGCTAACTTAGCCATGTATCCTCACCTATCTCCTTTAAGGTATCCTCCAGAAGAGTCTCCTGGATCTGCGGTGTCATCGCACCTGCCACTATCTTTTCAGCCATCAGGGATGCAATGGAAATCATTTCCTTCTTCATGTCATCCGCAGCTGCTTTTTTCTCCAATTCTACCTGGGCGTTTGCCCTGGCAAGAATTCTGGCTGCCTCTTCCCTGGCGTCGTCAAGAATCTTTGCCTCGTTCTGCAGCGCCTTTTTCCTGGCCTCGCTTAAGATCTCTTCCGCTTCCGCATGAATATTCTGAATGCGTGCTTCGTAATCCTCTCTGAGCTTTCTGGCCTCTTCCTTATCCTTCTGCGCCGTATCAATATCGGATTTGATCCGCTCCTGACGCTTTTTCAGGAAATCCCTGGCCGGATTGAACAGCAGATAGGACAGCAGCGTAAACAGAACCAGAACGGCGAGTGCCAGCAAAATCGCATCATAAATGAGCTGGGCGTCAAGGCTGAATAATCGCTCCAAGATTCCGCCTCCTTTCCATCAAATGTTGTTATACGACAAATGAGCCTTTCCTTCGTTTTCTTTGCCCTGCATCTTCAAAATCGCCGAAAGCATCCAGGGCCGGCCCATCAAACAGGCGTATGTTCCATCAAAGCTTTCCAAGAAGCGGGTTTGCGAACAGAAGAATGAAAGCGATGGCAAGACCGTACAGACCTGTGGTCTCCGCAACTGCCTGTCCTAACAGCATGGTAGACATAATATCACCCTTTGCCCCCGGGTTGCGTCCTACTGCGGCGGCGCCGTGGCCGGCTGCAATACCCTGGCCGATACCAGGTCCGATACCTGCAATCATCGCAAGACCTGCGCCGATGGCGGAGCATGCTAAAATCAAGCCTTCGTTTGTAATATTACTGTTCATAAATAGTCCTCCTTTAATGAATAAATGTTTCGTAACCTTCCGCGCCTTTGGGGCTGCGTGTAAAAATCTGACTGTCAGATCCTCAGGATTCTTCCGGTAATTTCTGTGTAACAAATACCATGGTCAGCATACAGAACACATAGGTCTGAATCGCACCGGAAAACAGGTCGAAATAAATGTGCAGAAAACCCGGCCATCCAATGGCAATCCTGGAGAGCAGGCTGTAGATCAGCGACATCATAACGGTTCCGGAAAGCACGTTTCCGAACAGACGCAGCGACAATGAAAACGGCACGGCAATCTCTCCGATCAGGTTAATCGGAAACAGGATCGGAATCGGCTTAAACAGATCCGTCACTGCTCCGAATTTGTTGTACTTGATATTATTGTACTGAATGATCAGAAATGTCATAATACCAAGGGGCAATGTCACACCGTAATCGGCCGTCGGCGGCCGCAGACCAAACAGGCCGGAAATATTGCTGATAAAAATAAAGATAAACAGCGTTCCGATATAGTTCAGGTACTTTTTCGCGTACTTTCCCATACTGCTGTATACCATGCCGTCCAGCATTTCCACAATCAGTTCCACTACATTCTGAAATCCTCCCGGAATCTCCTCTGCCCGGCGAATTCTTCTGTTCGCCAGCACGGCAAATATCAGAATGACGATCATGACGATCAGCACACTGACATGTGTGGTCGTAATGTAGACTTCCTGACCCAGAAACCGGAACGGCAGTTTGTATAAGCCATGGACCATAAAGTCCACATCGCTGCCTGCCGCCAGCAGTTGTCCCTGTAAAACTCCAGAACTTCCCACTCCTTCACCTTCCTTTGCGTTTTATTTTTTCAAATGCCATGTGCAGCAGCGGCTGGAGATAGGCCGCCGCCTTCAGGGTCATCATCCCCAGAAAAACCGCCACCAGATTCCCCAGATGCAGAAAATAAATACCGGCGAAAACCGCCACCGTCACCACAAAGCGCAGGGCCGCCATCTTTCTGGAATAGCTCTCCGCGTCCTTCGCTGTCATATCCAGGGCTTCGTTGATCCCATAATACATATGACAGATCCGGAATACGGAAACCGCCGTTCCCAGCCAGAGTCCCGTGGTAAAATACAGCTTTGAATCCACCAGCCACATCAGAGAAATCTGAAAAATAACTCCTGTCAGAAGAATACCGGCAAGGACTTCTTTTAATACCGGATGCAGACGTTCAATCTTTTCCCTTATGGAAATCCTTTTCATGCTTCTTCTCCTCTGTCCCCTGGAGCTGCTTTAAAAGCATCCAGGTATTGCGCATCCCCGCCAGCAGCCCCAGAATCAAAAGGGGAAGCGTAACGGACCAGCCATAGCTCTCGTCCAGCCAATAGCCGATAAACACGCACAAAACAATCGGGGCCAGCATACTGATTCCGACCTGGGTAACCATGGCAATATTACGCATCACGTCTTTATCAAATTTCATTCTGCCACCTCCCGCTGCATTGATAGTTCTTATCTTAAATCATTTTGTCCGAAATGTCCAGTAATAATCCCATATTTTACATATTTTTCCGAATTTTTTTATGTACATTGCACAACATATTTGTTAATTAATAGACAATTCTGTTAAAGTACCTGGATAGGCAGCACCAGGCCTCCAATACACCGGAAATACAAGGTGAAAATACCCTCTGCCCCTTCATTCTCTGTGAATTTGATGGGATACACCAAAAAAGGCGCTGTCCGGAAAATATTCCCGTCAGCACCCTTTGCTCTGGTTTTATGAGTTACCCGACAAATGAGCCTTCCGTCGATTTTTCCGTGCTGCGCACTTTCAAAATCGACGAAAACATTCGCAATTCGCTCATTTTATGATGCCAGGGTCAAAAGTCATAAACCACGGTGCGCTTGCGCATAAGTGGTTTTATGACTGATTGACCCGCCCCAATATGAGGATAAAAGTGGGACGAATGTCCCACGATATCCGAATATTGGGCAGGATTGTG